>JAJZWM010000006.1 GCA_021846665.1 Nanobdellota archaeon
AGTTCAAATATACTTGGTAGTTCCATAAGTAGTTTTATAATAGCTATTGCGATTGTAATATCACTTTTAAGCCTAAAAAGTATATCTAAAAAATTATAAAATCCTTCATTTCATAAGCAGGTTTCTGATTCATCTTCAAAAAGTATTTATATTAGTAAAGATATAAGTAGTTATATCAGAGGTGATATAATATGAAAATGAACAATGGTGGATGCGGCTGTGGCTGCGGAAACAGAGGAATGAGAGGAATGAGAGGAATGGGCAGGCACGGTATGATGAGAATGCAAGCTGGAGAACTTTCCGAGAAAAGAGACTTGAAGGAAAACCTCGAAGAATATAAAGAGGAGCTGGAAGAGGAAATAAAATTTATCAATAAGAGGATAGAAGAAATTTCCGAAAATAGTTCTGATGAAAATAGCAACGAGGAAAGCAGTTGAATATGAATGGCAGACGTTGCAGATGCGGGCCTTTTAATGTTGATATTATCCCAAAAGGCCTGCTTCAGCCGTTTATACTTAGATTATTGGTGGAAAAGCCAATGCACGGCTTTGAGATAATGGAGCAAATATTTGAAAAGACAGATGGAATGTGGAGACCTGGGCCTGCTGCAGTTTATCCGTCACTTGCGCAGCTGGAAAGCTCGGGCTATATAGAATCTGTTAGCAAAGAAAATCAGGGAGAAAAGACGAGAAAACAGTACAGGATAACAGAAAAAGGGAAAGAAGCAATAAAGGAATATGATAAAATGAGCGGAAATATAGAAGAAAATATAAATCATTTTATGCATTATCTAAAAAGGTTTTAGGTATTCTATCTGTTCACATTAAAAAGCTTATTAATTCTATGAATGACCTATAGATTTATGGAAAATGAAGAAAAGTTAATTCTTTGGTTTAAAGACATAAAAAAAGAGGACGTTCCCAAGGTAGGCGGAAAGTCAGCAAATCTCGGTGAAATGACAAATTACATTGAAGTTCCCGTTCCTCCCGGATTTTCAACTACATCTTATGCATTCAACAAGTTTCTCGATGAAAATAAAATAAGAGAAAAAATAGAGAATGCAGTAAAGAATATAAATGTAGAGAATGAAAGCGATCTTAAAAAGGCAAGCGAAGAAATAAAATCCGCTATAATAAATTCTGATTTACCAAAGGACCTTGTTTCTCAGTTATTAGACAGCTATCATAAGCTTGTCAAAGAGAGTAACGCGGAGTTTGTTGCAGTCAGGTCATCTGCAACTGCTGAGGATCTGCCGGATGCAAGTTTTGCGGGCCAACAGGATACATACCTGAATGTACACGGCGATGATGAATTAATTGAAAAGGTAAAGGAATGCTACTCCAGTTTGTTCAATGAAAGAGCGATATACTATAGGGCAAAGAACAATATAGACACAAAGACAGTTGCACTTGCAGTAGTTATACAAAAGCAGATATTTTCAATTGAATCTGGGGTTATGTTTACATTAGATGTTTCAAATGGAGATCAGTCAGTTATAGTTATAGAAGCAAGTTATGGTTTAGGAGAATACATTGTAGGTGGGATAGTAACCCCCGATCTTTTCTATATAGACAAGAAGACAATGCAGATAAAAAGAAAAGTAATAGAAAACAAGGACCGAAAGCTTGTAAGGCTAAAGGAAGGCGGAACAAAGGACGTTAAATTAAGTGATGAAGAGGCAAAGAAACAGTGTCTTGAAGACGAAAAAGTTATAGAGCTTGCAGGATATGGTATGAAGATAGAGCAGCATTATAAGAGACCTATGGATATAGAATGGGCAAGAGACGAGGATGGCAAGCTTTACATTGTACAGGCAAGGCCTGAAACAGTATGGTCAAATAAAGACAAGATTAAAACCGCAGAAAATAAACAAGGTGTTATACTTTCTGGTTTACCTGCTTCTCCTGGGTTTGTTTCCGGGCCCGCACATGTTATACTTGATGTGAAAGATATTGACAAGTTCAAATCTGGAGAAATTTTGATAACCGTTATGACAAGCCCCGACTGGGTTCCCGCAATGAAAAAAGCAAAGGCAATAGTTACTGATGAGGGTGGGATAACCTCACATGCTGCCATAGTTTCAAGAGAGCTTGGAGTTCCATGTATAGTAGGAACTGGAGGAAGAGGAAAGAAAGCAACGGATGTTATAAAGACCGGTGATATAATAACGGTGGATTCTAAGAACGGATTAGTTTACAATGGAGAAATAAAAGTAGAAGAAGAGAAAGAAGAAAAAGGAAGTCAAACCGTTGTAAATGAAGGGATGGTAATAACTGGCACAAAGATACTTGTAAATCTGGGTGAACCTGATCTAGCAGAGAAGACTGCCAAACTGCATGCAGATGGTGTTGGATTAATGAGAGAGGAATTCATCTGGGCAAACATAGGTAAACATCCTCTTTATCTTATAAAACAAGGAAAGGCTGATTTTTTGGTTGATACGTTAGCAGACGGTATAAGAAAAGTTTGTGCTGCTTTTAATCCAAGGCCTGTAATCTTAAGATTCAGCGACTTCAAAACTGATGAATATGCTCATTTGGAAGGTGGTGAAGAATTTGAACCAAAGGAAAGTAGTCCTTTGTTAGGATGGAGGGGCTCTTCAAGATATTATGATCCAAAGTATAAGGATGCATTTGTATTGGAGTTAAAAGCCGTTAAAAAAGTAAGGGAAGAGTTTAGACTTAAGAATCTGCACGTAATGGTTCCTTTTACAAGAACTGTGGAAGAACTTGAAAAAGTTCTGGAAATAATGAAAGAGAACGGTTTAGAAAGGAATGAGGACTTTAAGATATTTCTTATGGCAGAAATACCAAGCAATATAATACTTGCTGATAAGTTCAATAAGTACATTGATGGCTATTCTATAGGTTCAAATGACCTTACAATGCTTGTTTTGGGTGCAGACAGAAACAATGATACATTAAGCAGCATATACGATGAAAGAAATCTTGCAGTTTTGAGGATGATAAGATATTTGATAAAAGTAGCACATAGAGACGGCAAGACAGTTTCCATATGTGGGCAGGCTCCTTCCGAATACGATGAAATAGTTGATTTCTTAGTAAGATCAGACATAGACGATATATCAGTAAACCCAGATACTGTAGAGCATGTAAGGGAATTAGTTGCCTCGATAGAAAAGCGGGTTGAACTTGAAAAGGACCTTAACCAGAAAGATGAGCATATAAAGGACTGGGAATTTCCGGTTTTATGAACAGTATTTAGTTTATAAAAAAGAGATTCTCTCTACTTTTTAGCTTTTAAAGCGATTACACTATTACAATAGTTATTTGTTTTAGTTATGCTGTCTATTAGCGATAATACCTATTTATTTTAATAAAGATTAGCTAATATCTGACAGGCTAGCCGGGGAGTTAGTCCCTCCCTGTATCACAAATGGACTTTAGGTGAGGTGAAGCGTGGCTGAGGGATAGTAACTCTATACATGGTAACAAAGCTATCGTAGATTTACAGCCCTATAGGATGCTTTGGCCTAAAAACCCAGCCAGGCCCGGAAGGGAGCAACTGTAATTAAGCTGAAGCGTGCTTGTAGGTAAACTGTAAGGAGAAAATGTTGTTACTCTCTATATGGATAGCTATTTCGAAGCCATGGCCTGTCATCTGCTTTAACTTTTATTTAAAGCATCGAAGAGAATCTATAGCAATAACTTAAAATAGATTAGCTACTCTAATTTGTAATAAGTCGGGGTGACCGAACGGTAAGGTGCATGCCTGCTATCCAGAAACGGAAAGCATGTTGGCGCAAGCCTTAATGGGTTCAACCCCCATCCCCGACGTTTTGTTTCTAAATTATAAGTTTATTTTTGTTCTTTTGATATTTAAAATCGTTTTTATTATAAAGTTAAGTATATATTCTAATAATTTAACGTATTGATATGGAAAAGAAAGAAGATAATACGATTTATAACGCAATAACTGGAATAGCAAAGGTTATAAAGGATAACATGAATGAACAGAAAGAAAGACCTAGGAAAGTTTCAATAAACTTGGACAAGCTTGAGATAAATGTGTCAGGTTTGAAATATCCTGTAAAACTTTCTGCAAAAGTTGACCTTGATTTTTCTGGTAAAAATAAAGAAGAAAAACCACAGAAATAGTAAAATTTTAAATTTTTTATTTACTATTGAAAGCCTTTACTTTAGTATATAAATATTTATAAAGGCTTGTAAGTATATAATAATCCTATGGGAAAGAATGATAATGAAAACAATAAATTGTTTAGTATGTTTCCACAGATGCTATTTGACGTGCTCGGGGGTAGAAACAAGAAGTTTTCATTCAATCTCGATAATTTTGAAATAAAACTACCAAATATAAAGGAACCTATAAAATTATCTGGTAAGATAACAATAGATCTTTCAAAACATAAGGAGGACAAAAACTAATATGGCAAAATTAAGACCGGGAAGATCCTATAAGGAATTGAAGTTGCCTTACACGAGGAAATCTAAGTACAAAACAAAAAGCTACATAAAGATTGCTCAAAGACCAAAAATAACACAGTACCATTCTGGTAATCCAAAAAAGGAATTTGACAGTATGGTTTTTCTTATTTCAGAGAAGTCATTGCAGTTAAGAGACAATGCAATAGAATCTGCCAGGATAGTTGCTAACAAGTATCTTACCGACAGGATAACCGATCAAAATTTTCATATAGTTGTTGTGGCTTACCCACACCAGGTTCTTAGGGAACACAAGCTTGCTACTGGAGCAGGTGCCGATCGTTTTTCCTCTGGTATGCAGAAATCATTTGGGAAACCAATAGGGTTAGCGGCAAGGCTTTCTGCAGGAAAACGTATTTTTGAGATACATGTTGACAAGGCAAATCTTGCAGCTGCAAAAGATGCAGCATTTAAGATGAGCAAGAAATTAGGCATACAAACAAGAGTTATAATAGCTTAAGTTTAAAAGAACTCTTCATTGAATCCATCTCTTTTATTTACGACTCTTGATAAAACAAATAAAAGAGAAGATAATCTATTAAGATAAGCAATTATTTCTTTGTTTTCTAGTTTACATCTTATCGCAGATCTTTCAACCTTTCTAGCTATTGTTCTGCATATATTTATTATACACCCTAATTCACTCCCATTTGGATACAAAAATCTTATTATGTCTTTTGTTTCACCTGCGAATGAATCTATCTCATTTTCAAGTTCCTCTACATCTTTCCTGTTTATATCCATTTTTTCTCTTTTTACAAGTTTAGAATAGCCTGAAGCGTATGCACTTATAATATATATTTTTCTTTCTACTTCTCTCATCGCTGTTTTTATGTCCTCATATTTTGTCTTCGATACAGCATATCCCACAAATGCATTAAGTTCATCTAAATTGCCTATTAAATTCATTACATTGTTATCCTTTTCTACTCGCTTGCCAGCAATGTCAGTTCTTCCGTTATCTCCTCTTCCGGAATAATATTTCATTGTTGGTCAGAATCCTCCTTTAAACTGTCTGCGTTCTTTACAAGATAATATTTTGCCTTTCTTCTTATTCCATCTATATAAACTCTAAATAAATCATATGAAAGCCTATAATAAACCGTTTTTCCTCTGTGTTCTGATACAAGTATTGTGTTAAACATAGGGGATATAAGGTTATAAAAGTGCTTTTTGCCGTTTTGTGAATTTATGTCTATATTAAGTGCGTTTGCCAATTCTTCTCTATTTATGCTTCCTTTTTCTCTTATTAAATTTATTATTTTTTCAGCTTCGGCATAAAGTTTCTTGCTTTTTGGATGTGTGCCATATATCATGACAAGGAGTTCTTCCATATTATTATTAGTTATTTGATTTATTTATTGATGTGTGCTTTTATTTATATTATAATTTCTTCCAATTAAAATGGTATTTGATGCAATAGCTATCTTCAAAAAGAGTTTTATTCTACTTTTTACAGATCCATTACTTTTTGCACTAGCTATTATATATGCAGTTATCTACATTGTATTTGCAGTGTATTCTTATTATTCTATTAAAATTCCAAATATAAGCAGCGTAAATATAAATCCAATTACCGTTTATTACCTCCTAATTTATATAGTGTTAATCTTTCTTGTAACTACATTCATAAGCGGTATTGTATTTGTGAGAGTGGCAGGAAAAAAGAAAAATTTTCATGGCATAATAACAAAGGCAGTAAAAAGATACCCAGCTTTACTTGCAACTTCCTTTTTAACTTCAATTATAATAGCTTTAGGTCTTATTGCATTTATCATACCTGGGATTTATCTTACTTTCAAATTAATTCTTTCACCAGTCTCAGCAGTGGTAGAAGATAAGAGTCCTGTTGATGCGATTAAAAGAAGCTGGAATATTACATTTGGTAATTGGTGGTATATGTTTGCATTGTTTGTTCTTTTCTTTATAGTTTTATTAATAATTAGCTTTTTGCCGTATGTTTCATATTTCTTTTCATTTGTATTGGTTATAAGTTATCCTCTCGTTTTCATAGCTCTTTCAACTATACATAAAGCGAATAAGAAAAAGGCAATATAATTAATTTTTTGGTAAATTATATCATATCTAAATATTAATATGAGAAATAATTGTTGTTCTAAGATATAGCAAAAAATATTGAAATATATTATAATAAGGTATAAAAAGAAATTTGAAATTTGAAAAGTATATTTTGATATTTTAGTTGGTGTATAAGAAAATATTAAACTTCTTAAGTTGCTTTCTTAGCTTTAAAATAACTAATCTGTTTCATTGAATATTTTAGTATATTCTTCTGGCGTTAATGGATTAATATATAAACCGGAAAGTTCAGCTGACCCAATATTAGAAAATCTTGGAGTAATCTCAATATAGAAATGCAGTTCTTTACTCCCTTTAAGCTCATGAAAAATCAAATTATATGAGTGTTTATCAAATATCTTATCATTTTTTGCAAGTATTGTTTTTATAAACTTTACCAGGCTTTTTATCTCAGCTCTATCAAGCCTACCTACATAATCAATGTGCCTTTTTGGCATTATTATTGAATGTCCTCTAAATCTTGAGCCATAAGGTGCAAATGCGATTGCATTCTTATTTTCTATTAAAACTCTCTCCTTTTCTTTTTTTAACGCTTCTTCAAGTATGCATTTTTGGTGATTATTTTTTATAATATTAATCTCCTTTTTTATTATCGGTGAAATAAAAGTAAATCCAATTATCTGTGTGTGCTGATGATATAAGCTACCGCCACTTATACTTCCACTATCTTTAAAAGTACAGACCTGTTTTATCCTTTTATCAGAGTACGTAGTATTCTCTGTATCGATTATAAGATTAAACCATCTCTGCAGTATGTTTTCTTCAATCTCATGAAATTTCTGTAAATGATTAGGAGTATCTATTATTACATATGAATGGCCGTAGTTTGAATACCTTCTTAAAAAATTAGAATTTTTATAATGTATTATCTCTTCGTTTACAATTGGGTATTTATTATAAATTAATCTTAATTTCCAGGGGTTACCAACAAGTTTTATTGTTTTATTAAGATTTTCTTTTCCGTATTCAAACGGACAGTCTTTTGCATTACTTGTTACTTCTTCGTTTTTAAAATCTCTCTGTCTTTTATCTCTTGAGAATGCAAATATTACTCTTGATCCCGTTATATAATCCTTTCGTATTTCTCCTTTAACTACATCTTCGGACATAGCAAGGTAATACTAATTTAGGATAAAAATGTTTTTGTTTTATTAAGATTTTCTTAGGGAAAGCGCAATTTATTAAGGTATTATAAGTATCTTCAAATTTTTTATTCTAAAGAAATATTTATATCCCATACTTTCCATCCAATAATATGTCATTTAATTACCTAAATCTTTTAATAAAAGGTAAGCGTTCTCAGTCCGCTTTGGAATACATGATGACCTATGGCTGGGCCATCTTAATCATAGTAATAGTAGCCGTTATCCTCTATTCAATGGGTATTTTCAACCCAAGTTCAAGCGTAACTACTACCTCAGTAGGTTTTTCTCCTTTCGTTGTTTCTTCAGCAGTTTGTAACGATTTTGGTCTTATTGTATCAATAGATTCCGGTGCTTTTCCAAATAATGCCTTTTATGTTAATTTGGATGGTTTTTATATAGTTTCTGCTTCTGGCATTAATGGGCAGTACAATAAATTATATAATATAACACCTTCTGTTCATAATATATTATTAAAACCAGATAGTTCATCAAAGATAATAATACCTGAAATAAAGTGTAATACTAGTAAAACTTTCTCTATGTCCGCAAAATTACAGTATTATTATTTAACTCAAGCAGGTAACGTTTCTTCTAATGCAACAGGTACTATAAATGGACAAGTTTCTAATGAAAATTTTATAAATTTTATTAGAGAACCTCCAAACAGTACATATGGAGATTATCATGGCGGCTTTATTCTTTTAGATAATAATTCTTATCTATTTAATCATAAGAAAGGATTTACAATTGCAATTTGGTTTAGAGATAAAACGTTGAATCTTTCAAACCAAGGCTGTAACGATTTCGGATTAGTAGCCAAAAATGGAAGAGGGTATGATAATGAGAGCTATCTTGTTGATTTAGGGACTTCCTGTTCTGTTTCGGGTGATTTCGCAATAAGGTCATTTATAGTTAATTCAAGTAATGATGAAGAGGTATGGACACCAAGTGGAAATGCAGTTAAGCCTAGTTATTTCTACAATAAATGGGTTTTATACGTTTTTACGTATAATGCATCTCAAGAAAACGAAAGTATCTATATAAATGGAAAGCTTAACAGCTCACGGCAAGTTTCTGGGACTTTATATACTTCAATAGCGCCTTTAGATATAGGTGCTAGAGGGATAGTTTATAACGGTGATACCCCAGAATTTGGTTATAGGGTATTTAATGGTACTTTAGCCAATATGCAATTTTATAATGTCTCTCTAGATTACTCACAGATTAAACAAATTTACAATGAAGGTATTTATGGCAGGCCGATAAATTATGTGGATCTTATGGGATGGTGGCCACTTTATGGGAATGCTTTTGATTATAGTGGACATGGAACAGATGGCATATTTATAGATATGTCTCCTTAGAATAAGTTAAATTTTTCAAGTTCTGTTTATTAATAAATTTGTTAAAAACTTTGAAATAAACAAAAATTCCATTTTTATGAAATTTTGAATTAATAACTCAAATTACATAGTTATAATAATCTGCAATCAATTTTAGTCTTTACATACCTTATTTAATTTAAAGAGGATAAAAATATTAAGTAAGTAAAGAATGCTCCCGCCGGGATTTGAACCCGGGTCAGTGACTCGAGAGGCCACTGTCCTTGGCCGCTAGACTACGAGAGCAGCATAAATAGTATTAAAACGATGGTATTAATAAATTATAGATTTAATGGCTTAGTATCAAATATATTAGTCTTAAGTTGTTACTAAATTTATGAATATGAAATACCTAGCAGCATTAAGCACTACTGTTGGAACAATAATGGGTGGTGGAATACTTGCTTTACCATATGCAATAGAGAAAAGTGGATTTTTTGAGGGAATAGCACTTCTTGTACTGATAGGATTTGCGTCTATATTGATAACAATGTATACTGGTGAACTTTCAAGCCATTTCAAGAAACTTCATCAATTACCTGTGATAATAAGTAAGTATGCAGGTAAAAGACTAAGAATTTCGATTCTTATATTTCAAATTCTAACAATTTACGGAGCTCAGATAGCTTACCTTACTGGGATAGCATTGATAATGGTGTTTCTTTTTCACTTACCATATACAGTTTCCGTTCTTTTAGTGTTTTTGCTTACTCTTCCTTTGATCTATAAAGGTTATAAATTAGTTGAGGATGCAGAAACTCCTCTGCTTTTCATAAAGATAGCTCTTATAGTTGCAGCGGCTTTGTCAGTTATTACAATAGTCAAGGATGCGAACTTCTATATATATAATATAACGAATCTCTTTGAGCCTTTTGGAATAATTCTTTTCTCATTTACAGGTTACACTGTAATACCAGAAGTAAAGCAAGAGCTTGGAGGGATAAAGAAACTTACAAGTATTATTGTCGTTTCCTATATAATCTGTATTCTTCTTTATATCTTCTTCTCATTTGCATTTGTTGGGGCTTTTGGCCCATTGGTTTCAACAGTTGCTACCGATGGGATACACTCATTTTACTATGAGATACTGTTTTCTTTAACGACATTGTCTCTTTTGCTAACACCATATATAGCTCTTAGCCTTGTGTTAGCAGATTCTTTTACTTATGATTTCGGAATAGAGAGAAAGTCAAGCATGTTTTTATCGCTAGCAGCTCCCTTTGCGATAGCGTTTTTTGACTTAAATTTTGAAAGTATTCTCGATGTTACTGGCGGAGTATTTATTTCACTCCTTGCTATGATGATACTTATCGCTGTTTTAATTGAAAGAAGAAAAGCAAAAAAACATATAGGATACCTTGTACCTGGCGGTATATATCTTATAATATTTACTTTTGTAGTAATGCTTCTTGGTTTAGTATACACTGTTTATTCAATAATATGAAAATTATAAAATTGGATAGTAAGAATAATCTGATAAAAGCAATAATAAAATCCTATAGTGATCTTATTTTATTACAATATATATGCGAAAATGGAGATGAGTTGACTGCTTATTCAAGAAGAAAGGTCGTTGTCGGTAAATCTCAGGAGATAAAAACAATAAAGATAACAATAATAACAGAAAAAGTAAAACTAACAGAAACATCTTTGGATATCGGCGGTAGAATAACCTACTCATCCGATGAAAATGTCCCATTACATAGGTATCATACAATACAAATAAAGAAGGGAACAGGGTTTATTCTTAAAAAAACTAGGCTTTTACATTTTCAGGCTAAGCTTCTTAGACAAGCTGCAGAAACTTCACCTAAAGTATTTATATGCGTTTATGAAGAAGGCACAGCATTCTTTTACATAATGTCGAATTATAGGATAAAAAGAAAGATGGACTTTTCAAAAGCAGTAAGCGGTAAGAGGTTCAAAAATGAGAGTAGGAAAGAATTTTTTACAAAACTTGCTGTCTTACTTTCCGAGGAATACAAGAAAGGTTACAATGCTTTCATAGTAGCAGGAAAGGCAATGGACAATGAGGATTTAAGGAAAAACTATCTTAAAGATAAAAGTATAATCTATGAAACAGTTTCATATGCAGATACTGGTTTAAGGGAACTTTTATCAAGAAATAGTATAAATGAAGCACTAGATAAAGCTAGACTTTCAATTCAAAGACAGTTAATCAATGAATATCTATTGGGGATTTCAAAGGATGACAAACATTATATTTATGGGGAGGAAGAGATAATCAACGCTTTGGTAGAAAGGAAGCCACAGCAAGCTCTTATTTCAAAGGAATATATACTGAATAATAAAGAAATTATCGAAAAGCTTGACAATCTTGGCTGTGAAATTATTCTATTCGATGAAAACGATGAATCGTTAAGCCAATTAAATTCATTTGGTGGAATTCTTGTAAAATTTACAGATATTTAATCTAAATTAAAAACAAGTTACCTTTGAAAGGTAGAAAATTAAGTTTAAATACAAGAGACTGTGTTTATTTATTAATGAACAGTCCGAGCATAGCGTTTCTTTTGCCCGCATTTATAGGTCAAAAGCCTGTACAGAGAAGGCAGTTTTTAGATAAGCTGAATGCAGCAGTAAGTAAACAGTCTATAGTGTTACTGGATTCAATAGAAACAGATGAGGATAGGTGGGAAAATCTCATAATTGTAAAGTTTGCGCACTTACGGTTTTTTGGAGAAAGTTTTAGGCTTGGTTTATCAGCGGCTTTGAACCTAGGAGCTGAAAAAATAGTTACATTTGAAAATTATTCTATAGAAAATGCAACATGGTTTACTGATTATTTAAATGGTGGTAATCTGATCGAAAGTGGGAAAAGGAACTTTAGGGAGATGTTAGTGACAGAAGTTTCTAACTTATTATCATTTGGAAATTCGTACAATAATTTTTCTTTTAATAGGATATTTACAAAAGAAGCTGCTTTACTCCTTATAGACACAAAGCTAAATGGAAAGTCTTTTCTTGTTGAATCAATAAATATACTTAATGCACATGGTATACACACTACTGAAATAATAAGAGAAGAATACGGGAAGGATAATAAAAGGATAAATTTAGCAGAAATGGCTGAATCAATAATAAAGAGCTTTAATAAGACTTCGATAAATTATAGTTTAATCTCTTCGCTTTCTTATATCATTAATTTATTTATGGTATATACCAGCCTAAGCCTTGGTTTTTTCTATCCTTTAGCTGTTCTTTTTGGAGGTGAGATAAGTGGGCTTTCGAATTTTATTATAAATGAGAAGATAAACTTCAGGAATAAGGGTTTCCTTAGTTCCGCATATCGTTTCGGAAAGTTTAATGCTTTTGTATTGGCAGTTGTAGCTTTCGATATATTAATGATTAGTTTTATATCAAAGTACATGCTTGCTTTTGGAAGGACTTATTTCTCAATTGTGTCTACCTTTTCAATAGTTGTAGTTTCAGCAATTTCTCTTTTCTTTACCAACAAGCTTATATGGGGGAAGGGAAACCATCAGAAGGTTTTCCTTTAAAATGGTTTTTATGATCTGGACCGGCCGAGATTTGAACTCGGAGCCTTCACGATGCGAACGTGACGTCATGCCATTAGACCACCGGCCCGTATTCTTTATAAATAGCACTTGTTAATATTAATAATATTAAATTTATGGCCAAAATTTCAAGAAAAAAGATAATAGAACAGCCATCTATTTACTTGTTTTTAGGTATAGTTTCTGCAATAATTATAGCTAGGCTTTATGTTTATTTGGGGGGAAATCTGGGGTTAAGTTATGATGGTATAAAGTTTCATCATATCTTTTTAGGTATTATACTGGTAATAGTCAGCGGTATAGTATTTTTTGCGTTAGATGAACAGCTTAGAAGAAACAATACAGCGATGTGTGTTACTGCTTTTGCTTTTGGTTTTGGTACCGGTCTCATATCAGATGAAGCCAATTTTTTGGTAAGTATAGGACAGTACTATAACTTGAGCAATTATTATAAGCCTATAAATTTGTATGTAGATACTGCTTTTATCCTTTTTGCATTTCTACTTTTCATTTTTTCAATATCTAAAAAGAAACGGAAATAGTTAACATTCAATGCTTCTTTAAGCTATTTTGATTTAACAATTTTATGCTTACTATATTAATTGTAGTTAATGGCTCTTTTTCTTTGTCGGCATATACTTTGGAATCTCATTTATACTGAAAAATACCATTTTTCCGCTATCTATTGCAATTTTTAATTCATTATCTGCCCCTTTTGAATCTCCTATGACGGGATGATAATAAAGGATAGCATCGCAGTCTTTTAACCATTCAATATCCGCTTTTGTATAATAATCATATGAAAGCGTTTTTTTACCGTATAAATGTACAAAATGGGATAAATGAGGTATGTAAGGTATATGCCCTCTGTCTATCGTATCTATTCCAAAGTTTATTGCATTTACTGTGTTTTCATGTGCAATTCTTGCATAATCATGTGCACTTGCATTATTTGGTGTGTAAGGGCCAGCAATATATATCCTTAAAGGACGGTCTATCTCATTTTCAAGATTATTTTTCTTCATGTAGGAAGCACACTCATTAATTATTTTAACCAATGTTTCCTGCGCTTTTTCTTTGTCTCCTTTTTCAAGATGTTCAGAAAGAAGCTCTAACTCGCTTTGCTTTTTCGAAAATTTATAGAATCCTTTCATTATGATATCAGAAAACCTGATATATTTAAGGCTTTAAGCTCATCTGTAGCTTGTCTGCTTAAGTGCTCTTGCTGCGCTTCTGTAAGGTTTCTGGGCTTCAGTCTGTCTTTTATCGTCTACAAGTAATGTTCTATCATATTCCAAAAACTTTTTCCTAAGTGCTTTCTCTTTTTTTACAAGGCTTTTTGCGATTGCAGATCTTACTGTCTGTGCTCTTGCAACTTGGCCTCCTCCTTTTATTGTTATTACTATATCATATTTTTTGTAAAGATTATCAGATAATTCAATAGGCTCAGAAGCTATCATTCTAAAAAGTTTATCATTAAATGAATGCAATGATTTTCCATTTATGTATACATTTCCACTTCCTTCTTTTATTATGGCGTTTGCAACAGCCGTTTTTCTCTTTGCTACTATCATTGCATTCTTTTTCATTTTACCTGTTTAAGTATATTTGCAAGCTCTCCTATTTTAATCTTGTGTATTGGCTTATCAGTTCTTACTTTTGCAATATTGATCATTTCTTTATCTTTTAAATCCTCGGGAATCGATTCGTATATCTTTATTCTTTTGAATGCTTCTCTTCCATGGTATCTCTTGTTTCTTATCATACCTCTGATGGCTCTTCTAACTATCCCTTTCGTATCCCTTGGAAAGAATGGCCCTTTTGACATTGTACCAATTCTTCTTCTTTCAAGGTATTTATTAAGTATATCATTTTTATTTCCTACTATGACTATATCTCTTGCATTTACTATATCAACTTTCTCTCCTTCTAACGCCGATTTTGCTACGAAAGTTGAAAGTCTCCCCAATGTAGAGTCTTTTCCGTCAATTATCATATCCTTAAATAGAATACATCTCTCAATTTAAACCTATCGTTGTGTTTTATTTTTCTGTTCATTATCAGTTTTGAACGTCGTTCCTAAATGCATTGTTTTTTCCCAGTTCTTTTTTCCCTTTATTTCTCTGCCTAAAGCAATAGTATTAGCAATCCATTGTAGTGCTCAATAAATTGGAGTAGTTACCCCTATGAAAGCTGATTTTAAATATCTATTCTCATCTCCTTTTTCCTTAAGTATAATAGTACTCTATCGGTAGTTAGTTATTGATTTAAATAACTATCTCATTCTTTGCGGCCCAGTCTAAAAGCTTTATTACATCTTCTACAGAATACTTTCTTACTGTATCTGGTAATACCTTTAATATTCTATCTAAAGGAGGGATATAATCTTTTAGTGCTTGTGGTATAGCAGAATAAGCCTTTACCAGCGAAGTCAATATTTCCTGTGCATCTTCATTTGTTATGTCCGTTCCAGCAAATCCCATGTCAATAGTATTTATAGTATTTACCCATCTTTGGATAAAAGCTCAATCCTATAAATATCAATCCTATCACTATAAAGATTATTGAGGTGTATACCTGCTGCAAAGGTATAAATGACAAGATCTTATTTGTGTACCCACTTATATCCTTTATATTTAATCCTAAAAATGATATTCCTCCTATTAGAAATATTATCAATCCTATCAAAAACAGTGATTTTATCATATATTTTAATAGATTCTTCCATAATTTAACCTTTTCTTATAATATATCGCAAATTATATATTAGATTACATACAAGAGAATCTATGCAGAGGAAAAGATGCTTATTTTGTGGAATGCCTGTTGAAAAGGAATGGAGTTTCTGTCCACAGTGTGGTAGGCCTCTTAGGACACAGGGCATAAATATAAGCGGACTTAATATAGACGTTACAAAGATGGTAAATGAGCTCATACCTCAGGTTTTAAATGGAGTTTTCAATGGCTCTATATTTACGGATAAACAACATGAAAGTCAGCATAGCCATGAAAACAGTTCAAAACAGTCGTTTTCTGCAAAAGAAGTAATAGAACCTGAAGATCTAGTATCAAAACATGGAGATACGGTTATACATGCGATTTCTTTACCAGGAGTAAGAACAAAAAATGATATTGATATAAGAAAAATGGAAAATTCAATAGAAATAAGAGCAAAAAATGGCGATAAGCTTTATTTAAAAATAGTAAGAAGGGATAAAAAGCAAAGTATAATATCAGAAGAGTTTGCAAATGAAAATCTTGTCCTTGTCCTTAGAAAATTAAATTAAATAAAAAAATATAAAAATAGGTTTTTATTTTGTTTTATTCACTCTTGTTTATTCTTCGTCAATGTCATCCGAATCGTCTAAATCATCATCTTCTAAGTCTTCGTCGTCCAATCCGTCTAGTTCATTTTCTTCGATGATTTCATCGTCGTCTTCTACTTTGTTCTTGTCCTTTTTGGTCATATTAACCTCCCTGGTTTTGTTTTGCGCTCTGCCACTAAGCTTTACTTTTAAGAGATACATATCCTTTATAAATTTTTCTATAATTTGAAAATTTGTAATTATTTTAAGTTTTATTTTTTGCAATAATTAGATATTAATTATCAAAAGGTGAGCGAGAAAGCCCACATTCTTTATAGGTGGGAGGATGTCACATTATTAATAAAAGACCAGTAGTAATATTCAATGGCAGTATATAGAAATGATGGAAAAAGATTCAAGAGAGATTTTGATTATCTAATAAAAACTGCAAAGGAAGACAAGAGTCTTTCAGAAAGGTATACTTACATAGCTAAAAGAATATTGCTGTCTAAAAAGATAAGATTATCAAAAGAAGAAAAGTTTTTAATATGTAGAAGCTGTAATAGATTACTTATACCTGGAGTTAATTGCAGGATAAGATTAAAGCAAGGTTTTTTAACCTATAAATGCTTAAATTGTGGAAGTGTTAGAAAGGTAAAATATGATAAGAGGGTACGACGTAAATCAAATAGAATTAGTGAATGAAATCGCAAAGAAACTAGAGGAAGAAAATTTAACTCCACCACCAGAATGGGCATTGTTTGTAAAAACCGGTTCAGCGAAAGATAGAGTACCTTCGCAAGATAATTGGTGGTATCTGCGTGCAGCAAGTATATTAAGAAGAATGTATACTAATAAAAAACCGATAGGCGTTAACCGTTTAAGGAATATCTATGGAGATAAGGAAAAGAATAGATACAGTGGTAGGCATTTCAAGCCTGCAAGCGGTGCAATAATAAGACATATATTACAGGAACTAGAAAAAGCAGAGTTGATTAAAAAAGTAAAGGTACAAGATCATTTTGGGAGGGTTCTAACTCCAAAAGGCATATCCTTTACGGATAAGGCAGCTAAGGAAACAGCCAAAAAATATGGAATATCAGAATAAAAACGATTTATTGGAATTGGAGCAGAGAAAGAAAATGGAGCAGTTAAAGCAGGATACTCTTGTAAAGTTCCTTACAAAAGAAGCAAGAGAAAGGCTTGGAAACTTGAGGTATGCTCATCCTGAATTAGCAGAAGAAGTAGAAAACATGCTTATTGATTCAGCATTAACAGGAAGGCTTAAGTCCGTTATAGACGATCAAAGATTAAAGGAATTGCTGCAAGCAATAGCGCAGCCAAAAAAGGAGCAGAAAATAAAGTTTGAGAACAAGTAAATATGTCAAGGAACAAATCAGCAAATAAAAAAAGAGCATTGATAAGGCACGCGAGGAAAGTTAGTCGTCCACCCGTATTTGCGCAGATAAGAAAATACGGTACAAGGAAGATGGATAGATCTAGAATGAATAAAAATGTAGGTAGATAAGATGGCAGAGCAAAAGATATTGATGGTAAATATGCGAAGGGGGATAGAAAAGGTGCCTCCTTATAAAAGGGCGGCGGCAGCTTCAAAATATCTGAGGGCTTTTATAAAAAGGCACATGAAGGCGGAAGCTGTTAAATTAAGTCAGGATGTCAATAATGAAATATTCAGTAGGGGAATGAAAGATCCTAAGACAAAGATAAGAGTAATGTGTTCTAAAGATGACAAGAAGATAGTTACAGTAAATCTTGTAAAACAGGGCCAGTAAATGGAAATTGATGAGGAAAAGCTGAGCAATCAGCTGATGGAAATCGAGTATATAAGAAGAGAACTTGAAAATTACATAAACGTTCTTAATAACTTACAGATAACACAAGATAATATTGCAAGGGCATTAGACGGATTAAACTCCTTAAAGGGGAACAGTGACGTTTTGCTCCCTTACGCACAAGATATTTTTATAAGAGGAAAGGTGAACGAACTTAACGATGCAATTGTGGGTATAGGCAGCAACATCTTTAAGTCATTTTCATTTAAGGAATTAAAGTCAAAGCTAGAGAATGATTTTAAAGAGGTAAGTTCAAATATAAATTCAATAGCGCAGACAATACAGACTTTACAGGATAGAGGTACAAAACTAGAAGAGGATGCAAATAAGCTTTACGAAAGCTATCAAAACTCATTAAGATAATATGTTTGACTTCATAAAGAAAAAAATAAAGGATTCTTTAAATTCTATACAGAAAAAACTTTCAAAAGAAGAAGAAAAGGAAATTCTAGAAGAAGAGAATAAAGAGGAAAACCTATTACAGCAAGATAAATCAGAACTTAAAAAAGATATACTGTCAGAAGATAAAAAAGAAATAAAAGAAGAAATTGAAGAAATAAAGAAAGAAGTCTCTGAACTTAAAAACATTGAAAAAACAGAAAACAAAACTGAAGAAAAAAAGCAGAAAATTCCTGTAAAGAAAAAATCTATTCTTTCGCATACTGTAACGGAAGAAGACATTGAAATGATCTATTCAGAAATAAAGTCCGCTCTTCTGGAAAATAATGTTGCATTGTCAGTACTTGAAGGCATAGACAAAGAGTTGAAAAGCAGATTAGCTGGCCAGAGTATTTCAGTTTTTGGAAATAAAAAATATCTGGAAAATGCAATAAAAGAAAGTATTGCTGGAGTTTTAATTGCCTATGACAAGGAAAAATTTATTTCCGACGTAAAAAGTAAAAAACCATTTATAATACTTGTAATAGGTGTAAATGGTGCTGGAAAGACAACTACGATAGCAAAGCTTTGCAAGTTCTTTCTTTCAAATAATTTAAAACCTGTTGTTGCAGCAGGCGATACTTTTCGTGCAGCCTCAATAGAGCAACTTGAGATACATGCAAAAAGATTGAATGTTCCAATCATAAAGCATACATATGGCGCTGACCCGGCAGCCGTTGCATTTGATGCAGTAAAGCATGCCGTTTCCGCAAAAGAAGACGTTGTATTAATTGATACTGCAGGAAGAAGCGACATAAACAAGAATTTAATTGAGGAATTAAAGAAGGTAAAAAGAGTGAGTAAACCCGATCTTACTATATTTGTTGGAGATGCCTTAACAGGAAATGATGTTGTTAAGCAGGCTGAGGTATTTAATAAAGAAATAGGAATAGATGCAAATATCCTTTCAAAGGCAGACGTTGACAAGAAAGGTGGGGCAGTTCTTTCAATATCATATATTACTAAAAAACCCATACTTTTTTTAGGAACTGGGCAAGGCTATAATGATTTAATACCTTTCAATAAGGAAAAAACAGCAAGTTTTATTTTAAGTGAATAAAGCTAAATTTGCAACAATTTTAAAATCTAAAGATATAAAAATAAATGTTCTTACTATGGAAGATCGCTGCCAAAACCTACCGTTGGCATAATCCCATTTGGAGGATAAGAACTAACAAAAACCCAATTATATAGAGCATCTAATTGTACACCATCAGCATCTGCATAAAAAAATGATAAATATAGAGTAGATTGAGACGTCAATTCATTAGTATATGTATCACAGTAAACTTGAGGAGATATTTCACAACCATTTACATTACTAGAAGCTGGAACATAAGTAAAGTTATCTATTTGCCATTGAGTAGTTCCAGTTCCTACGCTATTATCTGACCAAGAACCATCAGAAAAGCCTTGAACACTAAAAGAACCAGTACTTGAGGGTGCATCTCCGTCATAGTAATTTATACTAGTTGCTGTTTCACTGTTTCCTAAACCCACAGATGGCTCGGCATTATTATCTGATGTTGAAGGAGCTGCAAAGTAAGCAAATTCTAAGTAAGCTTGATTTGGAAGCGGTTTTTCATATGTCATTACACCGTTTCTAGTATCTGTAACACCTGTGAGTTGTATAGCTTTTGTACCCTTGTAAGTAGTTGTACTAAAACTTATGGCAGAGTTCAAATTAAAGTCGCTTTTAGGGGTATTAGCGTTGAAATAAGCATAAAATACATTAGCCCCGTCATCATATTCTCCATAACCTGGAGAAAGTTCTGGAGCCTCTCCTATTGTAACTTTATTGAAAAGACTTACATTTTTCCTTGCAAAACCCATATAAACTGTAAAAGACGAACTTGCAGGTATGCTACCTACCTTTATCCACCAAACAGCATACTGTCCTGTATTGCTTTCTAACCAGGAAGGTATAACCGTTCCATTGAAGTAAAAGAACTCAATATTGCTTAGTTCTGCATTTGAATAGTTTCCATATACCGAATAGTTAGCATTTACCATTTGCTGAAAAGGATAAGGAGTAGCCTGGTTTTGCAGATTGAATATTGTTACAGGTATATAACTTATAATATTTGTAGGTTTCTTAGGTAATTGCATTACAATATTCGATGTATTTAATGATACTGCGGAAACATTGATATTTTGCAATTCATTTAAGTATACTTTTTGTAATGTAGAATAAACTATACCATACGTACTATTTGATATCGTTAGTGAATTAACATTTGAAAGTGTATTAAGGAAAAAATAATACTGTAGTTTAGGCATGTTATACGCCTGTATTAATGAATTTACATTTTCATTTGTATTTAGGTTTGCAGATTCTATTCCCAGTATGGTTATAACTGCAAGTATGAGAAATAGAGAAAAAAATATAGTTACCATCTGCCCTTTATTGTCCATACATAATTTATATATTCAGCTTTTATAAATTATAAAGCATATGGATTACTACAATAAAGAGGAAAACTTATCTACTTTTATGCCCCTATTCAAAAAAGAGATAGAAGAGGGTAGGATAAGGAATAGAAAGGAACTGCTTGCCATAAAAAGAGAAGTATGCAGACAGGTAGGTATGCGTAATATACCTAAGAATGGTGAGATATTAAATTATTTTTCTCAGGAAGATAGAGAAAAATATGCAAGTATCATGGTTTCAAAGCCTGTAAGGGTTTTATCAGGGGTAAATGTAGTTGCAATAATGACAAAGCCATACGACTGCCCGCATGGCACTTGTATATTTTGTCCAGGCGGAACAAAATTTAATACACCGCAGAGTTATACTGGTTTTGAGCCCGCTGCTAGGAGAGCATTGATGAATGCTTATGATCCTTATAAACAGGTAACTGCAAGGTTGAAACATTATCTTTTTATGGGTTATAATCCACAAAAAATAGAGATTATAGTTATAGGTGGAACATTTACAACCTTACCTAAAGATTATGTAAAGGATTATGTTACAAATGTTTATAGAGCAATGAATGAGTTTTATGGCGAAAAAGTAGACGGCAACATTGAAGCACAGAAACATTTTAATGAAACTGCAAGGATAAGGTGCGTTGCATTTGCTGCAGAGACTAAACCAGAGAGATGCTCAAGTGAAGATATAGAAAGGATGTTAGATTTCGGTATAACAAGAATTGAGATGGGGGTTCAGAGCATTTATGATGAAGTGTTGCTGAAAAATAACAGAGGGCATACAATAACAGATGTCATTGATGCAAGTAGAAGACTGAAAAATTATGGTTACAAAGTTGATTATCATATAATGCTTAATCTTCCATTTTCAGATAAAGACAAAGACAGAGAGACAATTAAACAGATATATGGTAATGAGGATTTCAAGCCCGATGCCATAAAAATATATCCTACATTAGTTATCCGTGGTACTGGTTTGTATGAGATGTGGAAAAGGGGAAATTATAAACCTTACCCTGTTGATGAAGTAGTTAATTTAATAGCAGAAGCAGAGATTAACGCACCTAAATGGCTTAGGATAATGAGAATTGAAAGAGATATACCCTCAATGTTTATAGAGAAAGGGATAAAAGTAACTAACTTAAGGCAGCTTATTGATATGAAGATAGCGGAAATGGGAAAAAAGGCAAACGATATAAGAAGCAGAGAAGTAGGTCACGTAAAAATTTCAAGGCCTATGAAGATAAAGTTAAACAGAGAAAATTACCGATCAGCAAATGGGGATGAGGTATTCCTAAGTATCGATGATGATAACAATAACGCAATTATTGCATTTTTAAGGTTAAGGATACAGGATAATTCAAATGAATCCTTTGTAAGAGAATTGCATGTTTATGGTGAACATCTAAATATAAATGATAGTAATAATAAAGCATTTCAGCACAGGGGTTTTGGCAGAGAACTGCTTTCCGAAGCAGAAAGAATAACAAAAGAGGAATATTCAATAAATAAGATAAATGTTATATCTGGTGTGGGCGTGCGGGAGTATTACAGAAATCTTGGGTACAAAAGATACAAGTGGTACATGTCAAAGGAGCTTTAAAGTGGAAGATGAAGTATTGATGAACGGGAAAAAAGCAAAAGAAATAGTAAAACAGAAAAAGCTACTGGAAAAGATTAAGGAGCATGGTGTTACATTTGAATTGGATGGGAACATTGCTTATATAAGTGGAAAGAGTGCTCTTGAAGTTCTATCAGCTAAAAATGTAATAAATGCCTTCAATAGAGGTTTTGATGCTGCAATTTCATCTTTATTATTAGATGATGACTATGATCTGGTTATAATAAGTCTAAGAGATTATAGTAATTCTGAGAAAAGAGCAATGCAGCTTAAAGGCAGAGTAATAGGAACAAGAGGTCTGATAAAGCAGAGATTAATGAAAGCAACATCCTGCTACATAAATATCTATGGGAAAACTATAAGTATAATTGGGCAGATACAGAATATATCTATTGCACAGTCTGCAATAGAAATGATTTTAAATGGTGCAAAACATGATAATGTGTTTTCAATGATAAATAAAAAGAAAGTAGAGGTGTATCTTAATGGAAATCGCTGAAGAACTTGCAAAGGGACAAAGAGCAATAAGCGTTACAGAATTCTTCGAAAAGAATAGGCATCTTCTTGGTTTTGATAATAAACAAAAGGCATTGCTTACATGTGTAAAAGAAGCTGTGGATAACTCTTTGGATGCTTGTGAAGAAATGGGGCATATGCAGGAAAGAAACAAAGAGAAAGTAACTTTGCCAGAAATAACTGTGGATGTAAAAGCATTAAGTGATAATTACCAATTACTTGACGAAAAACAGAATATAGGTCAGTTAATAGTAAGGAAAAATGAGTTTACTGTTCTTTATAAAGGAAAAAGTGAATCAAAGCAGATAAGAGCTGGTAAGCTAGCTATTTCATTCGATGATGTAACTTTCGACATATCAGAAAATAATAACAAACTTTTAGTTATTATGAACGGAAAACAGCTGAGGTTAAAGAAGAATGCTCCAATATTCCTTATAAAAATAATGGATAATGGCCCAGGGATACTTTCATCAAAAATACCTGATATATTTGGGAGGATGCTTTATGGAAGCAAGTTCCAGTCAATGAGACAAGGTAGAGGTCAGCAGGGAATTGGTATTCATTCAGCAGTTCTTTATTCACAGCTTACAACAGGCAAGCCTGCAAAGATAGTCTCTAAAATAAAAAGCGCAAAGAAGGCTAAAATGATGAAAGTTCAGATAAATATTCTAAAAAATGAGCCAGAAGTTATCGAAGAAAGTGATGAAGATTATACCTATGAATCCGGTACAAGCATTGAGTTGGAGATAGAAGGTCTTTACATTAGTGGAAACAAGGGGTTAGATGAATATATAAGAAGAACCGCTTTGGTAAATCCTCATGCTACTTTAATTTATACAAATCCAAATGGGGAAAAGATTACATATAAAAGAGTAATAGACTCTCTTCCAAAAGAGCCTTTAGCAATCAAGCCACATCCAGAAGGGCTAGAGATAGGTATATTTATGAGGATTTTGAAAAATTCGACTGAAAGGACTGTTGTCTCTGTTTTAGAGAATGAATTGTCTAGGGTAAGCAAGGCAGTTGCAGAACAGACCCTAAAAAGTGCAGGTATAGATGCTAAGACTAAACCGCAGGATATTGATAGAGTACAGGCAAATTCAATACTGAAGGCTTTGCAGTCCCTCGATTTAATGAGACCGCAGACCGATTGTTTGTCACCAATAGGGGGAGAAGAACTTGAAAAGAGCTTAAAGAAAGAATATTCACCTGAATTTGTCAAATCAGTTACAAGGAAACCAGAAGTTTACAGGGGAATGCCTTTCCAGATAGAAGTCGCTGCAGCTTATGGTGGGGGTATACAGAATGATAGAGCAATTTTAATGAGGTTTGCAAATAAAATACCTCTATTGTTTGATTCTTCTTCATGCGCATTGACTCAAAGTTTTTTGGGTGTAGACTATGCACGTTACGGTCTGAAAGTAGAAAGTAAAGTGCCAATAGGCCCGCTTGTCTTCATAATACACATAGCATCGGTATGGGTGCCTTATACCAATGAAAGTAAGAATTCAGTTGCCAGCTACCCAGTAATAATAAAGGAGATAAAACTGGCATTACAGGAGCTTGTTAGGAACCTTTCAGTCTTTCTCAATAGAAAACATAAAAGTAGTTTGTTTCAGGAGAGAATAAGCTTGTTTGATAAATACGGTATAGAACTTGCTTATTCGCTTTCAAAATTAACTGACATGGAAGAGAAAAAGATAAAGGTAAAGATAGAAGGGCTTCTTGAAAAGAAGAAGGAAGAAGTTAAAGCAAATGTGGAGGAAAGTCTTAGTAAAGGAGATGTAATATCAAGCAAGATAGAGTCTGATACATCTACAGAAGAGGAAGAGTAAATATGGATAACAAGGAAATTGAAGAATCTAGGAAAAAAAGGTTAAGTATACTTGAAAAACTAGGGAAGGATGTTTATCAGCAGATAGAGAAAGGAGAGAATCCTTATTTGACTCTACCTGTAAGAGGCCTTTCAAACGTAAAATATGATGAAGAGAGTAGGATGATTACATTGGGTAGCGGTTTGTCTAGAAGGTATTTTTTAAACGTAGGACATGTAAGAAAATTTATACAGACAATGGCAATGGCTGCAGTAAGCAGAGAACTTATAAAAAGCGACAAGCATACAAGTTTAAGGTCAGCTTTTTACCAAGTAAGGCGTACAATACCTGGAACTAAAATAGATGTAGTAGATGATCAGATAGAGACGAATAAGGCAATAGAAGATTTAGAATTAATAACAGATCTAACAAGGGAGCAGTTGAACATAAATGCAAATAAGAATGGTGCTGTTGCAGGAGAGGTAATAATAGAAGACAGAGGGGATGTAATAGACTGGTCAAAGATGGGAAGTGGTGGATGGGCCGTACCAAGCAATGTAGAGGATATTATATTCAAAAAAGTTGATGCAAAATTTGTAATATACATGGAGAAGGCAACTATATGGGACAGACTTAATGAAGACAAAGCATGGAAGAAACTTCATTGTGTTATAATAGCAAGCCAGGGGCAGGCAACAAGAGGGATAAGAAGGCTGCTTCAAAGGCTTAGTAGAGAGCATAATCTTCCGGTTTATGTTTTAACCGATGGAGATATCTGGGGGGTTTACATTTACTCTGCAATTAAATTTGGTTCAATAGCTTTAGCACATGTCTCAGATAAGCTTTCCTTACCTGAAGCAAAGTTTATGGGATTAACAATGGAAGATATAGACAAATACGGATTAAGAAGACACCTGATAAAGTTTAAGGATGTTGATATAGCAAGGATAAAGCAGATTAAGAATTATGAATGGTTTAAAAATAATAAAAAGTGGATGGAAGAGCTTAGTAAGATGGAAAAATTAGGAGCGAAGGTCGAATTAGATGCGTTTACTGCAAAGGGTCTTTCATTTATGACTGAAACTTATTTGCCTGAAAAGCTTAAAGATAAAGATTTTTTGGATTAATTTCTTAAAAATAAAGAGCAATAAATTTTATATTCCCAATTCCGCCCTTGCTTCATCAGTCATTTTATCTTTAGTCCATGGTGGATCAAATGTTATATCTAAATCTACTTTCGTGGCACCTGAAAAATCTATCACTTTCCCTTTTATGTCTTCTACCAAATAATCTGTGACTGGACAGAATGGAGAAGTTAAAGTCATTGTTATTTTTACCTCAGTTCCATTTATCTCTATCTTATATATTAACCCGAGATCATAGATATTCGCAGGTATCTCTGGATCAAAGCACTGTTTTAGTCCTTTTATTACATCTTCCTCTTTTACTTTAACTTCCATTATTTTTTTATTCAATTATAATTTAAATATATAACGGCGTTATATCAAATAAATCTTATCAGAAAATATAATCCTAGAAGAGCGAACTGCATGGGGCCTATAGCAGCCATTGCAGGATAAGCTTTTCCTTTTTTACCTAAGAATA
The DNA here is from genome assembly GCA_021846665.1 of Nanobdellota archaeon. Lineage (GTDB taxonomy): Archaea > Nanobdellota > Nanobdellia > Parvarchaeales > Parvarchaeaceae > Parvarchaeum. Next base: position 26,212 of record JAJZWM010000006.1, read on the forward strand.
ATATTATTGACAATCCGATTACTGCGCCGATTATTGCAAATATCCCTGAAAGGAGGTTATAATGAAGAAAGAATTCATCTGCAAGAATTGCGGGAAATGCCATATCACCTCCTCCAAGAAATATCTCCTGTTTTTTTGTCTTTCTAGCCATTAAAGATATTCCACCGAATGAATTGCCGGAAAATGCCTTCGCAAGTGTCAACATGTGTTTTGTTATAAAGACAGAGATATAATCATAAACACTTATTATCGCAATAAGTATCAATGCAGTTATTATATTCAGATATAATGATATAATTGCAGATATTGATACAAATAAAATTACATTTAAAACGTCTTTTGCGTATTTTCCTGCGTATTTAAAGTAATAGACGGTAAATACAATTGGTAGAATATAGACTAATAGAGAAAAAACTGCAAGTAAACTACTGTTAGAATTTAAATTGCCATGTAATGGAAAAACATATATGTCTAAAAGTAGCATGTCTGAAAAGGCATACATAACAAACAAAAATAAAAGTATAATAACAATATTTATTATCTTTAATTTTTTGTATTTTACAAGCAGTAATATTATTGCAGTCGGTACAAGTAAACCTGCGATTATTAAATATACTAGATAATAAAAGGGAGAAGTAACATTATAGTTTATTCCTGTTTGCAGTGAAATTACCGAAAACAATTTTAGATTTATACCCGCAAAAAAGCTACTTGCTACAAGAACTACTGTAAATATAGTTAGAAGTAGCAAGGCTATTTTAATATTTGTTTTCATATCCCTTTTAATTATTCCTTATATTATACTATTTGTTTTCTGATCGTATAATGCAGAACATATAAGCAGTGCAATTCTTGTGTTTCCTTTTGACTTCTTGTATATCTTTTCATACTCCTCTTCAGTAAAAGGCTCAATAGAATCAGATTTTTTAGATCTTACTGAATTTAATCTGTTTATTATTATCTGTTTTATATCTTCTTTTGAAAGCCCAGAAATATTGTATTTTTTGAATTGCTTACTCTGTGCTTTAAGTTCCTTTTCAACGCCATTTTCTCTGTTTTCAACTATTAAAATTGCAATTTTTTGGCTTAGATTATACAAGAGATCTATAACTCTCTGCTGGCTCATTTTGTCAAGCATTTCTATGTTATTGAAATCATCAAGTTCTATTACTATTTTTTTTGTGTTAGTAATATTTAAGTTTCTTATATTATTGTAAACAGAAGGTGTGAATTCCTCTTTTATAACCTCTATATCCTTTGATTTATTCAGTTCTTTTTCAATAGCACTTATCAATGTACTTTTTCCTATACCAGGTGCTCCTTGTAGTACTATTATTCCACCGTGATCCATCGCTTCATTTATGAGTATTAATAATTCTATCCTTTCGTTCACTCTATCTACTATAGTATCATTATCTGAGTACGTTATACTTATAAAAGGATTATTCCCTGCCATAAATGATAAAGAGATATGATAAAGTATAATATTTATAGTTTTAAACTTAAATGATTTAAGCTAAAAAAGCTTTAGACTCTAAATAGCCCTTGTAGTTTAGCTTGGACAGAATACCGGTTTCCTAAACCGGGCACCCAGGTTCAAATCCTGGCAAGGGCATATCCCATAAAGAGATCTTCAAAGAAGGATTTCTCTGCCGGAATTATTTTATTATTACCATAAACTTTTTTTATTTTATTTTTTAAATATTAAATAAAATACAGGTAGTTATTTATAAAAGTTAAATAGTTTAGATTTTTTAATTTAACATGCTTGACAGCGTTTTGACTAAGGATCATGAAAGAATCGATATATACTTTAATGAATTCTTGCTTTCATTAAGTTCAAAGCCAGATATGAATAAGCTTGATTTGATTGTTTCTTCGCTTAGAAACCATATGTTTTGGGAAGAGGAGTACCTTTTTCCGGAGATATTTGAAGAAAATAAATTAAGGATACAAGGCTTAGAGGCAGAGCATGGAGCTATACTGAAACTATTAGATGAAGTTAAAAGGCTTATTTCAATAAATGAAATTGAGGACGCAAAAAAGAAAACACAGGGAGTTATACGTGTTCTAAAAGGTCATAATGAAGCAGAAGAAGGGTATATCTACCTTGAACTTGACAAACTAGAAAGTCAAAAACAAGCAGATCTTCTTCTTAAAGAAGTTGAGCATGCATCCGCTCCAAAGGACTGGATATGTAAAGTATTACGTACAGGCTCTTTAAAATAAGTATTTATAGTAGATTTATTCTTAGATTTTGTATGATATCAAACGACAAAACAAGTATATTAGGTGAGCTTCTAAAACAAGATTACATAACGGTTTCAGATGAAGAATTGTTGAACCTTATCTCAGAAAACGAGGATTTGACTGTAATTCAGTCGGCGGATACTTTTAACTGGTATAAAAATAAGGGAGAAAGCAAGCATATAATAACAAAAAAGGGAAGTAAAAATCTGAAGTATCTAGATAATACCTTAGATTTGTTTCTTGTAAACCTGGAAAAATTGAAAGAAACGAGTAATTCATACATGATTTCAAATGAACTTTATACTGAAAATTTCTCTGAAAAGGATTCCATCCCAAATTTATCATTGCTTAATATCTCAGTTTATGATGGTCTAACTAATAGAAATCTTGATGATTATTCCCTTATAAAATCCGAAAGATACTTTGAGTATCCAAATATAAAGGATGGTAAGGAAAACTTGAACAAAACGATGAGGGCAAAGTTCTATAGTAAAAAGAAAGGTAATGGAATAACAATAGTTTATAGGCAAACTATAAACAATAACAGTATAATCGGTTCTAGAATATACGTTTTTGATAACGGAGAACTAAAAAATTTAGATAAGATAAAAAATGAAAGATTAATAACATTTATGAGAGCAATAGATTACTGGCACGATAATGAGTTAAAGGAAAGAAATGCAAAGTTGGATAAATTCGGTACTGGCTTAAATGTCCCTTCTTATATGTCCTTGTATTACTGATCTATTTTTAATTTTCCATTTTTTATCGCCAGATTTACGGCAATTATGTGAGAGCATAGTTTATCCTGAAGAGTATACCACTTGCAATCACATTGCCATCTTTTATCATTTGGTTTTTCGTCAAAGTACATTACATTGTGAAGTTCATTATCTCCCTGTACAAGGAAAGAAACATGCTTTTGTGTTTTATAATCTATTTTTACTGAATTAATTAATCTTATACCTTTTATGTAAAGTCTTTCATCTTTCTTAAGGTCTTTATCTTCTAAGATCTTTATTTCCATGATAATTTATTAAATACAGATTGTTATATATATTAGCGGTATTGTATACAACAGACCATTAACTTTTAATAAGTTGATGGAGGAAGTCCGTTCACCTTTAAAACTGAAGTGCAGTAATGCATTGCTTTAAAAGGCAGGCAACTGAGCAGAAACGATACCTATTTTCAGTGTAAAGAGATGATGCGAAAGCTGATTGCTGAAAAGAGGATGAAACGGCAGACCTTCAGGGTGCAAACCGGTATTCCGGCGCTTAGTCGAATGTTGTTGCATCTAACTGAGAAGCCTTTGAACAAAGGCAGAGAGATGACAAAAAACGGGCTATTCAATACCGCAATTTATTTAAACAGGCAGGTATTAACATAAAAATGCCAGATGAAAACAAAGAACACAATGCTAATGTAGCAGACAATGAGAATATAAACAGAGATTTACAGCCAGAAAAAGCTGTAGTTACTGATAATAAAAATGAAAATGCCTCTAATCAACAGCAGAGTTCTCAAAATAATCTAGAGGAAAGTAAAGTAGAGGTTAGTAGCAATCTCAATGATGATGAGCTTGAAAAATTGAGGAAAGAGAATGAGAGATTGAAAGAAATACAGAGATTAAGGGAGGAAAATGCCAAACTTTCAAATGGTTATACAGCTTCGTCTGGATTAGAGAAGAATAATAGCAATAAAAACCGGTTAGTCTTTCCTTTGATTCTAGGCGTAGTAGTTGTTGCGGTAATTATAATAATTTTAATATTTGTTTTTCATGCGCCATCTAAATCAAATATAACGGTACTTGGAGGAAAAGTATTGTTTACTTCTGCAAATCTATCTGGAGTTTCTAATTCAAATTTAGGGAATACTCCAATACCAAATTCATTGGTACCACCAAATTTCTCTGCAATAAATAACTCTGATACATCTTTTCAGTTTTTTAAAGGGCCCATAGGTCAGTTAGAACCAAATTATGTGAGTACGCTTTCAAATTTAAGTACTCAATTGGAAGATGTCGGACAGCAGCAATTAAGCGGAAACATAGAGTGTGTGCCTGCAGGGAACAGTTCAAATGGACCGAATCCTGCTTATTGCGTTCTTTTAATAGGTAGTAACAATTATGATATAATTCCGATAAAGGTTGGTGGTAATTCAACTATAGAGGTCAATGGAAATTCTGAATTTAAGTTGCCTCTTCTAACCTACAATGGTAAACCTACGTTTGTTTATATAGGAGCTCAGGGTTGCCCGTTCTGTGCAGGTATGCGTTGGGCCTTAGCAATCGCCCTTTCAAGGTTTGGAAACTTTTCAAAGTTATTTTATGATAGATCTGCTACAAGCGATGCAAATGTTCCTACTTTCACATTTGATTATAATGCAAATTTGTTTTATAATGCGGTTTCAAAGCCTTCTATAAATAATGGTGCAGCACCTTATGGTGATAGCAATCCAACTCCGTTCTTTGTAGGGGCCTATTATAATTCTAGTTACATAAATTTCATTCCATTGGATGAAATAGGTTCTTCATTTTTAGTTAATATTACAGGTATAGCGGATGCCTCCCCCTTCGTTTTCAATAATGTAGTACTCACCAGCCAAGCATTTAATTCTTATCATGGGTTTGGAATTTACAACTTTTTAGCAGGAGGTGTGCCTTTCTTTGATATTAACAATCAATATGTATTTGATGGTGCAAGCATAAATGCTGGAACATATCTTACATCAAGTGGATTAAATCCGGCATATAGCACGCATCAAGATATGCTTAATTCGATTGAAAATCCAACAAGTGGGTCTTTTGGACAAACAGTTTTGGGAGCAGCAAATATTCTTACAGCACAAATTTGCGAAACATTGAACAATACAGCTCCAGTATGCAGTTTATCATACATATCTAAATTAGAAAATAAATTGAATTCTGTAAAAATTTAACTTTAAAATCACTATCTATTAACAATAAATTATTTGGTTGTGCTATTTATAAAGTAGCTGTAAAATAGTGAGTTAAATTAATTATTGTAATTTTTTATATTTTTAGCCAAGATTCAAAAATGATAAATATATTTAAGTCTTTAATTTGCATTAATTAGTATGGATAATGGGGATAACTTGAAGAAGGTAACACAGAATATACTAGATACCTCTTACAAAGTTTATTCAGATGTTTCGTTGATAAACAGCTCTTTATTCAGAGCGGCTTCTTCTTTAGGTGTTGAACTACCAGAGATACCACAGATAAAACTTGCAGAAATAATGGAGAAGTTAACTGCTAGTTCAGTAAACAAGAAAGGGAATCAAGTAGAGAAATCATCTATGGAAAAGAGGCTTCCTTTATTTGGTATAGATAAAAAGCTTAAGAAATCACAGGAAAACACTGAAAAAGTGACAGTATCACAGCCCGCTTTAAGTGAAACTCAGAAGTTAAAAGTTGCGCATGAAGAAAAAATTGATAAAATTATACATGAATTGCCATCTGGTCCAAATTATAAACCGGGAGATTTAGCGGAGGGGAATGTAGGAGTAATTGCGCAGTCTGGAAATAAAACAGAGACAAAAGTTTCTATGGAAGAAAGAGAAAATAAGCTAAATAAAATACAATCAGCTATGCCATCTAAGGTTATTGTTAAAAAGGATGATGATTTAATTCAGCCAGCAGAAGCGATTTCTCCAGCAAGTGAAATGAACTCTCAGTCCAAAATGCAGAAGAAAATATTTGAAACAACTAACTTTGGTAAAATATCTGGAAAAGATGAAGAGGGACAAATAGATGAGATTTTAAATAATCCACTAAATAAATTACTTTCATTAGTCAAGGAAAAGCACTCAATTACAACTTCGCAAGCTGCGCAATCTTTAAATGTTAGCAAAGATTTAATTGAAAAATGGGCTAAGATACTTAGTCAGAATTCTCTTATAAGAGTAAAGTATCAATTGATGGGAGATATGATATTAGAAGGATAATGGAAACGGAAAGTGAAAATGGTATTGGAAGAGAATCTACAGGAATACCTGGATTAGATGAGGCTTTGAAAGGAGGATTCCCAAAGAATAGTGTAGTATTTCTTACAGGAACGCCAGGTGCAGGTAAAACTACTTTTTCATTGCAATTTTTAGCTGATGGAGCTAAAAAAGGCGAAAAAGGACTTTACTTTACATTGGAAGAAAGTCCAGAGGATATAATTTCTCAATTTACATTATACGATCCAAAGCTGAAGGAATACATTGATAATGGACTTATAAAGATAGTAACCATACCTTTAGTTGATTATGATTCTATGAAGGAAGTTGTTTCTTCAGAACTTGATGCAATGGGCGCACAGCGCTTGATAATCGATTCCATAACTTACTTACAAATGTTCTTTTCTGATATAATGTCAATAAGAAAGGCTATAATAGAACTTTCAAGCATAATAAAAGCGAGAGATTGCACTGCTATATTTATAGGAGAAATGCCATATGGTGAAAATAAGCTTTCTGCTTTTGGAGTTGAAGAATTTGCATCAGACGGAGTAATAGCTCTTTATATGGTAGAAAGACAAAGCTCATTCATAAGAGCCCTTAGGATAATAAAAATGAGATCTACTGATCATCTAACAAAATATATACCTTTAGATATAAAATCAACTGGCATAGTAATTTATCCATCTGCGGAGCTTTTCGCAGACATATAATTATGGCCCTCTGGATAGAGAAATATAGACCACAGTCATTTGACGAAATAATAGGGCAAACAGATATAGTAGCTAAATTAAAGGCTATGGCTGAGAAGAAAGAGATACAGCACATGATATTATCCGGCCCGCCTGGCGTTGGGAAAACAACTTCTGCGGTCGTATTAGCGAAAGCAGTATTTGGTCAGGATTGGAATCAGAATTTCATCGAATTAAATGCATCTGATGATAGAAAGTTAAGCGTTATACAAGGAAAAGTTAAGGAATTTGCAAGGACGAAGCCGATAGATGCTCCTTTTAAGATAATTCTTTTTGATGAGGCTGATTCATTGACACAAGAGGCTCAACAGGCTCTGCGTAGAATGATGGAGGAATATAGTGCAACATGCAGATTTATATTTAGCGTTAATTATCAAAGTAATATAATAGAACCCCTACAGTCAAGATGTGCAATTCTACGTTTCCAACCGCTTTCCAAAGAAGATGTGCATAAATTTATAAAAAGAATTGCAGAAAGTGAAAAATTGGAAATTGATACTGAAGCAATGGATGCATTGGATTATGTTTCAAGAGGTGATCTTAGAACTCTTGTTAACCTAATGCAATCTCTTGCAAACGTTTCAAAAAAGATAGATGCCAAAGCTGTTCTTCAGAGTAGCGGTTTAATGGATGTATCAAAGACTATGGAAGGGCTAAAAGTTGCATTATCTGGAGATTTCAAAAAATCTAGAGAGATATTCTCAGAAATAATAGATAGTGGAGTAAATATGAAAGAGCTTTTAATTTCGATTTTTAATATAATTTCAACTACAGATATAGTAAATGATAAGGTTAAAAATTATGTTTTCGAAAAGCTTGCAGAAACTGATTATAGAATAGTTGAGGGTGCAACACCATTCATACAATTTCAGGCCTTTCTTGCCTTTTTGTCCAGTCTAAAATAAGTATGTTATCTCTTTTTAAGCCAGAAATGAAAATGTTTGTAGAGAATTATTCGAATAGTATACCTTCTAAGGTATTAAATGCTATAAAAAGGGGCAAATCTCGTTTTGTATTCAATGGTCCAGCTGGGACAGGCAAAAATTTTTTAGCAGAAGCAATTGCAAATGAGCTTGGTTCTACATTTGAAGTTATAAATTTATATGAATTGGTTGATGACACGCAGAGCGTATCCTCTTTAATATTAGAAAGCATAAAGAGAGTCGCAGTCTCTAAATCACTTTTTCAGCAGAATAAGAAGGTTATTTATATTGAGGATATAGAAAAATTGCTGTCAGTTGACGCTTCTATATTACAGAAACTTAATTCAATAGCAAGTGATTCTATAATAATATTTGAATCTGAAACAGGAGATATATTCAGGGGTAAATACAAAAAATATCTTGTAGCTTATGAAATTATAAGGTTCTACAAACTTAATAGTAGGGTATTAAAAGTTTTTGCTTTAAAACTAGCTGTTTACAATAAGCTTAAAGTAAACGAAAGTTTAATTGATAGCATTGTAAGAGGAGCAAAAGGGAATATAGCTAGTGTAATAACCGATCTTAATACAATATATATAACAAATTCTACTCATTTAGATACTTTTAGGAATTCAGATGATTCAATATTTGAAAAAATAACGGCAGTATTTTCAGGTAAAATAGAAAACACGGAGATATACTTCGCATCGGATATGGAAGCAAAGAACTTTGAAATTTGGCTGGCTGAAAAAGCACCTCAAGTACTTAAGAAAGAAGAACTTTATCATTTTTTTGAGTCTATTGCTGCAGCAGACATAGTTCTTAATAAAATAAAGAAGCAAAATTGGTCTCTTTTAAAATATGTAAAAAATATAATGGCGTATAGCTGTTATGGTTTTAAAGTAAGTTTTCCAAAAATTGATTTTTACGCTCCAAGGTGGGATTCTTACTATAGATAGTATACAAAGAAATATTTATATCCCTTGATTTATAATCAATGATATGTCATTTAAAACCTTAAACACAGAGAATTTAACTATTTTAACAAAAAGTAAAAGATCTCAGTCCGCTTTGGAATACATGATGACCTATGGCTGGGCTATTTTGATCATAGTAATAGTAGCAGTAATATTATACAGCATGGGTATTTTTAATCCAGCATCAAGCATATCATTAACAATAACAGGCTTTCAGCAAACTCCTATATCCTCAGCAATATGTACTCCGACAGGAGTTCTAGTAGTTTCAGTAGAAGATGCAACAGGTA
>JAJZWM010000007.1 GCA_021846665.1 Nanobdellota archaeon
CAGTGTTTACATATGAAGTAACTCATATTTTCTATAACACCTATTACAGGGATATTGAGGCTCTTTGCAACAACGACTGTTTTTTTACCAATTAAATTTGAAAGCTCTTGCGGGGTAGTAACTACTACAGTTCCGTCTACAGGTATTGACTGAAAGACAGTTATCGGTGCATCACTAGTTCCAGGAGGAAGATCCAAAAATAGTATATCTAAACTATCCCAATTGGTGTCATTATACATTTGTTTTATTGCGCTAGAAACCAAAGGGCCTCGCCATATTATTGCTTCAACATCGGTTAGCATGTCAACTGCCATTATCTTCAGTCCATTTTTTATTATAGGGATTATCTTCCCATCTTGATCAGCATACGCTCTTTCCTTTAAATTAAATAAAGAGGTTATAGATGGCCCAGATATGTCGCAGTCTAATATGCCAGTTTTATAACCCATAGAATTTGCAGTTTCAGCCAAAAGTTTTACTATTGTGCTTTTTCCAACACCTCCCTTCGCGGAGTAAACTGCTATTATTTTTCTTATGCTTTTTTTCTCATATCTTTCTATGCTTTGTGGCATTGTTATCTGTTCTTTTCTTATAACCTCTTTTATATCATCTAATTCCTGCTTTGACATGAATCCGAAGTTTACTTCTACATCTTCGTATCCCTTTTCTTTAAGCACTTTTTTAACGTCCTTTTCTATTGTTGATGATAAAGGACAGCCAGGAACGGTTAATTTTACATTTACTTTTATTTTTTTGCCTTCCTCTTCTACAGATTCTATCATTTTAAGTTTGACTATACTTATTCCTATCTCAGGGTCCTTTATAGGTTCTATTACGTCAATTATATTTTTGAGTCTGTCACCTTCTAATTTCATGCTTTACCAACAAAATGGTTTATTTTTTCTTTTCTTCTTCTATGTCAGCTATCCCATTAGATGTTATTTCAAAAGAAGCTTCTCCTTCAGGCAAACTTGGCGAGTCTACAAGTTTTCCAACTCTAGATCCTTTCTTTCCTTTTCTTAGATATATCCTGTAAGTAGCTACGTGCCCTATTATGTGCCCGCCTACAGCTGCGGTTGGATCTCCAAACATAACGTCTGGTCTGGCCATTACTTGGTTTGTTATATAAACCGCTACATTAAAGCGGTCTGCTAATCTTTGAAGATTATGTAAAACTACATTTACTTTTTGCTGTCTGTCAGCAAGCGTTCCTCTACCTACATATTCAGCACGGAATAATGCCATCATACTGTCTACAACTATAAGTTTTATCTTAGGGTCTGCGTTTATAAGCTCGGGTATTTTGTCTACCAAAAGGACTTGATGATCAGAAGAGTAAGCTCTACCTATTTTTATGTTTTGTAATGCCTGTTTGGGATCAAGGCCCTTTACTGCTGCCAGTTGCTCAATCCTCGATGGCCTAAAAGTTCCTTCTGTATCAATCCATATTGCATGGCCTTCTAACCCTCCTTTTTCTAAGGGTAATTGTACATCAACGGCTAATTGGAATGCAAGCTGGCTTTTTCCTGAGCCGTATTCACCATAGCATTCTGTTATAGACTGTGTTTCTATCCCCCCACCTAATAAAATATTAAGAGCTTCACTGCCAGTGGATATCCTTTGTACACTTTTCCTTTTATCTTCAAACTCCAATCCTGACATGAAATTCATTTTTGATGCTTCTCTTGCTTCAGCAACTATCTTTCTAGCAGTTGGTTCTCCTATCCCGCAGGCCTCTACTAAAATTAAAGGGTTTGCAGTTGCAAGAGCTATTATATCTTGGTAACCAGCATTTCTTATCTTTGAAGCTATAGTACTTCCAACTCCAGGCAAATCTTTTATGTCTTTATATTCAAAGTCAGAATGTAATTCCTCTGCCTTTTCTTCATTTTCATTTTCTTCTTCAACATGTTCAATTTCATCGTCTTCCATTTTACCTCACTTTACTTTGTTTAGTACTATTGTAGTATCCGTTCTGCCTACACCTTTTTCTTTTCTTAATTGTGAAACGACAAAGTTTGACAGCTCCTCTATATTGCTGTATTTTAGTCTTATTAATAAATCCCATTGTCCGCTTATTAACATTACCTCTACCACTTTTTCATCGCCGCTTACCGCTTTAGCTATCTCTATTGCTGAGGATCCTTGCGAAACTTCAACAAATATAAGTGCTTCCATCTGTTCCATACCCCTTTAAAGTTCTACGTGTATTTATAATTTTTACTTTTTACAGAGAAATGTTTTAATTTAAATATCAAACATATAAATTAAAGATAAAAAGGCCTAGTTCGTATAGCAAATTAAATGCATTTTATAGTTTTCCTATGTCTTTTACAGTATCTACATCCATTGTTTTTATGGTTTCAGTTGGTTTCGCTATTGCAGGTACAATACATATGTGGCCTTGAGATTCCTTTGCATTGTATATTGTTTTAAGGCCTTTAAGGGCAAACATTATATGGCCAACGTCTTTGCCAAGTGCATCATTAAATATCGAATAGTACTGTAGTTTTCCATCAGGGTCTATGATAACCATTCCTCTTCTAGCACCACCAGTTTCACTGTTTAGGAAACCATAATTTGTTATTATCTCTTTTTTAGGGTCTGCTATCATAGGTATCTTACTTTTACTTACTCTTGGAGAGGCTTGAACCCATCCTTTATGTGAAAAGACAGTGTCCGCGCTTATTACAAAAACAGCAATGTCCTCTTTTTCAAATTCACTATACTCATCCATTAGCGCTTCAATATCTGTTGCACATACAAATGTGAAATCTCCAGGATAGAAAGTCAAGAGAACCCACTTTCCACGGTATTCTTTCAAGTCAACTTCCTTTATTTCATCACTATCTGGAAAATATGCCTTTTCCTTAAATTCAAATACTTCTTTTCCTATTTCCATATTACCTCCTAGAATTATTATATAACTATAATATACATGCCTAGTTTAAATATTTTTTAAATTATTTATTATCACATTAAGTTATAACATAATGAATAGACCAAGCTGGGACGAATATTTTACTGAAATAACAAAAAAAGTCTCAGAAAGATCGACTTGCGATAGAGGACATGCGGCCTGCGTTATTGTTAAAGAAAACAGGATTCTTGCCACTGGTTATGCCGGTTCACCAAAAGGGATGCCCCATTGCGATGATGCTGGCCATATGCTAAGAAAGCAGTATGATAATGAAACTGGAGAAATAACTACACACTGTGTAAGAACTGTACATGCAGAGCAGAATGCAATAACACAGGCAGCCAAGTTTGGTGTTTCTCTTGATGGTTCAACAGTTTACGTAACTATGGAACCCTGTTTTACATGTGCAAAAATGCTTGTTCAAGTAGGAGTTAAAAGAGTTATTGCATTTAAAAAATACCATGATGATAAAGATACGATTGATCTTTTCGATAAATCTGGCATACTGTTAGAAGTAAAGGAAGAGAAAGAAGAAGATTACACAAATAAATGAGTCTTATTTGTATATAATACTACCACGGTATATTTTAGCATGCTTGTTTATCTCATGCTCTAGTGTTTCATTATGGTTTATTATATGTGTGACTGAGAAGTTTTTTGTAGTAATTAAATCGGATATAAGGGAACGATGGCAATTCCACGGCAGTATCTCAGCACACATAATTACTGTTCTTTTTTTAATAGATATTCTAATAAGTTTATTTATACCATCTTTGAATTCTTTTTTCTGCATATAATCTGCAAAGCCTCTAAAAGAATAGTTTTTCCAGAAAGTATTAATTGAATTGTTATTAGTTTTCCTTAAGCCGCCAAGCTCTTTTAAATGTTTGTATTCTATTCTGTTTTTTATTAATATAGCCTTTAAATTTTCTGAGTTAAACTGCGGGTTATGCCTAGATTTTGGTATTGTTCTTATGTCTACAACTTCCTTAATTCCATATTCTTTTATTAGTAGAATAAAATCATCGATATCTCTAGTAGAATGCCCTATAGTAAATATCCTGTTACTTCCTGTTCTTTCAATGTTTTTTATTCTTTCTATTCCATTTGTTTTATGTATGACTTTTAAAGTTGCTTTCGGTACCAAATCCTCTATATTTTTATTTTTTAATATTGTCTTTCTTATATTTGTACCAGAGAATTTATCAATATGAAAATAATCAACAGTTTCTACCCTCTGTTTGTTATCAGAAAGTATTCTCTTTACGAGTTTATTCCCTGTATAGCATACATCAAAGTTACCAACAGTGCTTATAAGATCTTTGTACCATCTTTTGTATTCATTCTTATCCTCTAAACCAAATATTTCGAAACTTTTGAAATTCTGGTCCTTCAGAGAGCTTTCAATCATTTCTTTTCTTTCTTCAAATGTAAATGGGTTTATTTTAGTAAATGAGAATTGCTTGCTTCCTATAACTATTTTTATTTTATCTTTGTTTTTGCAGATCGAAACTATAGTTTTAATGTGGCCTTCATGAAAAGGCTGGAACCTGCCTATAAAAAGTATGATCATTTGATTTTTAATTATTTATCGTTTTAATGTATTTAAATTTAAAAAGACATAATTTTAAATGAATATGGGACATAAAAGAGACCCAGTATGCGGAATGGAAGTAAACAGTGATAGTAAATACAAAAGCGAATACGATGGTGAGATCTATTACTTCTGTTCCAATGCTTGCAAGGAAAAGTTTGAAGTAAACCCGATAAAGTACACGAGATAATGCCAACCGATCCAGTTTGTGGGATGTTTGTTCCTCAAAATACTAATATTGTATTGATAAAAGATAGTGATACATATTATTTTTGTTCTACCACATGTAAGATAAAGTTTCAGCAGCCTATAGAAGCAAGGAAAAAAGATAAATTAGCGCTCATAGTAGCCTGGAGCTTTGCTATTCCCGTGCTAATTATAACTTATTTTATTTCCTTTGGTATGAAGGATTATGTGATGCTTGTACTGTCATTACCTGTGCAGTTCTATTCTGGGCTTAAATTCTATAAAGGTGCTTATCAAGCCATAAAAATGCGTTCCGGAAACATGGACCTGCTTATAGCTTTAGGTACCTCAGTGGCGTTCTTCTTTTCCATAGCCATCATAGTATTCCCTTCGTTTATACCGACTAATACTACTTATTTTGACACTTCTACCTTCATAATAGCTCTTATTTTAACAGGCAGTTATATACAGGACATAACGGAGTCGAAGGCTAATGATGCTGCGAATGAATTGATCAAACGTCTACCTTCACGCGTTAATCTTATAGATGTAAACGGTACCACAATAACAGTAAGTCTAGACAAGTTAAAAAAAAATAATATAATTTTAGTGAAGCCTGGAGAAAATGTGCCAGTCGATGGAACAGTTATTGATGGCGAAACTGAAGTGGACGAATCTATGATAAGTGGAGAGCCTGAGCCTGTTGTAAAGATAAAAGGAAGTAGTGTAATATCCGGAACCACTAATTTAAATGGTGTAATAAAGGTAAGAGTTGACAGCGTAGGCAAGGACTCGACAATAAATAAAATATCCGAACTTATAGAACATGCGGCTGCAGGAAGGGTTAAATCGCAGAAGCTGGCGGACATATTCTCTGCTTATTTCGTGCCGGTAGTAATAGGGGTATCGATTGTGGCGGCTTTTTTTTGGTATGGTTTTCTTTCCTATGCTGGCAGCAGCGCAGTGTATGAAATTACAGTATTGTCATTCGTTTCTGTTATAATAATAGCATGTCCATGCGCAATTGGCTTGGCGGCACCGATAACACTTTTAGTGGCTTCTAATGCTTCCTTAAAAAATCACTTGCTATTGAAGAATATATCGAGCCTTGAAAAACTCGCCAAAATAAATTTGGCCGTTTTTGATAAGACAGGCACATTGACCGACTCAAGGCCTGATATAGACAAAATAGTCGTTAAAGACGGCAGATATAATGATGTATCTGTATTAGAGTATGCTGCGTCCTTGGAGCAATACTCTAATCATCCGATTGCAAGCGCTATAATTAAATATGCTAAAAGTAAACACATAACTTTTAAAGACATCTCACGGGTGGAAGAAAAACCAGGAGAAGGAATTTATGGAAGATTTAATGACAAGAATCTCGTAATAAAGCGCGGAGACAGCCTAAACAGCGTGAGCTTGTATGTAAATAATGTCTTAATTGGAGATATTCTCCTGTCTTATCATATAAAAAAGGATGCTGTTGTTGTAATAAAGAAACTGCATTCTATAGGTATTAAGACGGCCATTATAACTGGGGACAGGCTGGCAGAAGCAAATCGAGTAGGGTCAATGCTTAATATAGATTATATCCATGCGGAGATTACTCCAGAAAAGAAGTCTGAAATAATAAAAAAGTATCAAAAGCAAGGATACTATGTTATGTATGCTGGTGATGGTATAAACGATGCAATAGCTCTAGAGACAGCGGATGTAGGCGTAGCTATGGGAACTGGAAGTGATATAGCCAAAGAAAGTGGCGATGTTATAATTCTTAAAGACGATTTGCTACTGGTATATTACTTGAAGAAAGTTGGAGATTACACACTGTCAAAAATAAAGCAGAATATTTTATGGGCAATAGGTTACAATGCCATACTTATACCTGTAGCAGCAGGCGTACTTGTTCCTATATTTGGTCTAGGGATGTACTCTTTGTTACCGATATTTGCTGCATTAGCAATGGGTATGAGTTCTGTAAGTGTAGTATTAAACTCTTTACTTTTAAAACCTAAATTGAACAAAGTTCAGCAGTATACATTAATGTAGGGTTTAATCTTATAGTTTGTAGTCTAAGTCTTGTTTGAATTTTTCTAGGTAAAACTGTTTTTCATTATAATCTGCAAGGTAAAGGCAGTTATCCATTGCTTCCTTTAAGCAAGAGGTCGCGCCAGGCGAAGGCGTTACTGAAAAAAGGGCACCATTTCCTTCTATCGCAGTTCCTCCCAGTGCAAGTTGTTTTTTCTTTGTGTCTATTATCTGTGGGCGTATCCCACCAACATTTTCTGCAAGTTTAAGAGCATCAGGTTTAAGTGAAGGAATTATTTTATTTACTTCATTTTTTGTAAAGGATATCTTACCAATAAAAGGGATAGAATAAATTAAGTTTTCCTTAACTATTTTTGAAATTGTTTTATCAAATAGTATATTCTCTAGGCTCTTAGCAGTGTTTTCATTAAAGTTTAGCGAGCGGAAGTAATCCGGCATTGAATAGATATTCCCCTTTTCAAGCTCAGGGTATATATTAACAGTTGGCCCAAATCTTGTTATATTTGGGTCTGTAATGTCTGGATCTCCATGTACAGCTGCAAATGGTATACCCTCTCTTTCAACTCTGTAAACTTTTCCTTTCAAGACCTTTTTTGAGTAATAGAATTTACCTCCTACAGATAATATTCCAAGTTCTTTACCATACCCCAATTTTTTAGCAAAGAAAAGACTATACGCACCAGCAGTTACTAAAACAGAATCTGAAATAAATTCGTTTTTACTTGTTTTTACTATATAGCCTTTGGAAGTTTTATTTATCTCCTTTACTTCTTCATTGAATTTTGCTTTAAATGAATTATTTTGAAGGGCTATCTTCATAAATGATTTTGAAAGGTTGTGATA
Source organism: Nanobdellota archaeon (assembly GCA_021846665.1). Taxonomy (GTDB): domain Archaea; phylum Nanobdellota; class Nanobdellia; order Parvarchaeales; family Parvarchaeaceae; genus Parvarchaeum. Next base: position 7,596 of record JAJZWM010000007.1, read on the forward strand.
ATCAACCATGTATCCATTATCTGTGAAAAGTGCAAGCAAATTTTCATTTTTTTCTCTTCCTTTTACTACGTTCGGTTCAACCTTTGCGATATCTTCTCTTTTATCCAGTTTTTTAACATATGGGAAAATCTCCTTAAATTCAGAGTCATACCTTTTTTCAAGCTTGTCTATTTCATCGTTTCCAACTGCAAGCGTCATTTTCTGGCATTTCTGTATAATTTTCTTTCTTTCATCCTTACCTAATTCTTTATTTGCATAACTTACAACTAGTTTTGCGTTTTCCTTTGTTTCTTTTGTTTTTTCTATTGAATAGTTCGTTTCTATCTCTCCGGAATGAAGTGTTTGGCTATTATTATTGCTGTTTGAATTAAGCATTGCAACATCCTTTTCTTTTTCTATTATAAGCACATCTTTAAAATCAGAATATTTGCTTAAAGCGTACATACTTGCTGTTCCAACTACACCGGCACCTACTATTATAATACTATATTTTTTTATCATAGTACCTTAATAAGTTTCTAAGATTTAATTGTATCGTAAACAATAATTGAAGTTAATTATCACTGAAATATAGGATCATTTAAAATAATTTTACTAGTCATAAACAAAAATAATTGCGGTCAGCGGGATTCGAACCCGCGTTCTCAGCTTGGAGGGCTGATGTTCTACCACTATACTATGACCGCATTTTAAGAATTTGTTTACGAACGGATAAATAGTTTGTTTTATTATATATTAGATTTTTTTAGATATTCCGGTACATTATAATTATTGTATTCATTTAAGAGTTTTCTTCCAAATATAAGTCTTGAGAATGCTTCTGCCTCCATTTTTGCTCCATTTAATCCATTATGTGGTTTAGACTCAGAAGGCAAACCAACATAGTTAAATACATAATCAGAGTTTATATCAGTTCTTTTATTTTTTAATGGAATTTTTAGTCCTCTGCTTAATATAGATGCATAGACAAGAGAGTGGGTATCTAAAACTCTATGTCCAAATGAGAAATTTAAGTTGTATCTTTTGAAAGAATAGTTTAGAAATCCGGCATCAAAGTTTACATTATGGCCACCTATCGTTTTATCTTCTATAGGTTCCATCCACTCAAGAAATTCATTTAATATACTCTCAAGAGTTTTCTTTTTTGGATCATTTAATTCCTCTTTTTTAAAACCATTTACCTTTAAAGCTTCCTCTACGTATTCCTTGTCTTTTTCCATTTGGCATTCTTGATAGAATTGCCTTTCTGGATTAGAAAAATCAACTGCTCCAATACTCAATATCGAATTTTTATATGGGTCTAATCCAGATGTTTCAATGTCTACAACTATCATATTACCTCAATAATATAAGTTGCGTAAAGCTTAAATACATTGATTTGACATTAAATAACAATGGTAAAAGCCATTGTACTTATTAATGTTATACCCGAGAAAACAGAAAAGATCTTTAATAATATTAAGAAATTTCCAGAAATTAAAGAAGCTTTTTTGGTTTATGGGGAGTATGATGCAGTTTTAGTTATAAATACAAAGACAACTCATGATGTTCAGGAATTTGTAAGAGAAATAAGAAAGATTAATGGAGTAGTGAGAACAGTTACAGTTATAGAAATGATATGATACCGATGAGATGTTACAGTTGTGGAAAGCCATTGTCGCAGTACTGGGAAGCTTATAAGAAGGGAATAGCAGAAAAATCTCCAAAAGAGGTTCTTGACGAATTAGGGATAAAGAGATACTGCTGCAGAGCCGTATTTTTAGGAACTGTAGATGAAGATAATATAATAAACTTTTCAAATATGGAGTAGTTTATTAGATAGTATACATTTAAATACCAAATATCTTCATTATTTTTTGATGGTTTACAGAAAAAATAGCCTAGAAAGTAGGTTATTGTCTAATACCACAAGTGATCTTTCTCCTAATAAGAGGATACTGCTTAATGAAATATTCGAACTCAACAGCAGTTGCAAAGAGAATCATGAGGCATTCTTTATAGATAATTTGGAGAAATTTGTTTATAGCTTGGAAGATAGTCTTAACTCCGAAGAAAAATATAAAATAGAGGAAATCACGGAAAATCTTGAATTTATCTATAATTTAAAGGAATTAAAGGATAACTACAAATTTGGTAATCTCCCTGAGAAAGGAGAGGAAGAGAACATAATAGAATTATATAAGGTTATTGCTAATAACTGTGAAAAGTTAAGTTATAAACAACTTAGTAAAGCCGCAAGTTTAGTACACTATCTAAGTAATTCAGATAAATGGGAAAAGGTTAACTATATCTCTTTTCTTAGCTATTATTGATATTTTAATATTATTTTATGAAAATTTCAAAAATTTGTTGTTTCTTAGAGAGATAAAGCAGGTAGGAGTAGAACTTAAGCTTAAAAATAATTATAATAAGTAATAGAATAACTTATTATATAAGAATGGATATCTCTTACGTTGTATGGGGCGGTGATCTAACTTGGTTATGATGCCAGACTTGGGCTCTGGATGTTCCGGGTTCAAATCCCGGCTGCCCCATTTTTATAAGTAATTCGTTTAAATGTCAATAAACCTTGTTTAAAGAATCTTGATAAATCATATTGAATTTGAAGAGTAAAAATATACTTTACAAATTATAGTAGCTATAATAAAATAATGAATATTTGCAGTAATCTTTTAAAACAAAGAATTTTATCAAAGAAATATTATAAAATTATATAAAAAATAAAAATGATAATTTGCTTAGAAAAGACCCTTCTTTTCCTTTATTGCAGCTTCTACTTTTTGCATTACATCTTGTGGGATAGGGTCCATACCATGTTTTTCTTTAGCATGCTTTGCTATTAATGGCAAGAGTTCCTCTTTCGTCTTCGCTTTAGTCTTGAACCCACAGTCCATTCCTATATCCTTACACTCAAATGTGTATGACATAACACCACCTCAAATCTTTATTGGATTTTAGGTGATAAATAGCTTGTTTTATATTTTAATTGCTACTCATTAGAAATTCTTTATTTAGGATAAATAGTTTTTAAATAAGCACATCATTAAAAATGTTTATAATATGAAAAAACAGCCAAAGATTTCAGTAATTATACCTGTTTACAATGAAGAAAGTTACGTTTCAGATCTTATTAAATCAATAAAGCAGCAGACATATAAGGATTATGAAGTAATAGCAGCGGATTCTTCAACAGATAATACGCCAGAAATACTTAAGGATTTCCATGTAAAAGTAATAAGAATCCCTAAGACAAATGTATCGGCTGCTAGAAATGCTGGAATTAAGAAAGCGAAGGGCGAAATCCTTGCATTGATAGACGCAGATTACATACTGCAAAAGGGCCTTTTTGAATCAGTTATAAAATACTTTGATACCCCTAAAAATAAACAAGTAGTATGCATCGAACCTAGGCCCAAATTGAATCTAAAGGACCTAAAAAAGCGAAATATAATAAGGTTCAAACTATTGAATGAGCTTATATATTTATACAAAAGAATAAGCTTCTTTACTTGGGTACCTGCTGCATATGGCTGTGATTTCTGCAGGGCGGATGCAGTAAAGAAATCCGGCCTTTTTAATGAAGAAATAGACGTTGCAGAGGACAAGGAGTTCTTTTCAAGATTAAGAAGACTAGGCAAGTTTAGAATGATTAAAGATCATGTTAGAATGTCATACAGAAGACATTCTAAAGAGGGTACGATAAAGACTGGTTTGATTTACTTTTTTGCCGCAGTTTCGGCGCTTTTTACAAAGAGATTTAAGTTCAAGTTTAAGTCTATAAGGAGAAAAAGCAAAAATAAACGTTAATAACGCCGTTTTCCGTACTTTAATGCTATATCCCTTAATGTAAATGCACTAGGTTTTATTATTCTCCTTTTTGTTAAATTGTCAAAACCAACTATCCCAAAATTCTTGTTATAGCCAAAGTTCCATTCAAAATTATCTAGAAAAGACCAATGAAGATAACCAATAACCGGCACACCTTTTCTTTTTGCAGATATAAGCTCTGAGAAATGGTCATTAATAAATTTGGACCTATATTTTTCATCCAATGTATCGACACCATTTTCTGTTATCATAATCGGTTTTTTGAAAAGTTTGTATTCTCTCTCTGTTATCTTTCTTATTCCTTTTGGATCTACAAACCATATTTTTTTACTGCTTTTTTTTACTCTGGAAGCTAAAAATCGCATTGCATCTATGGTTTTGTAGTAATTTATTCCTATGAAATCAAACCTAGTTTGAAGCAGAGGTCGCTGATTAAATAAGTAATCAAGAAATCTTGCAAAGGGATAAAATACAGCATCACTTTTGAATTCCATAAAATTGTTTGCAAATGATACTGTGTAACCGTTTGCTTTTAAAATATCGTATACCTGGTTATGCAGTAAAAGTATGTTATTTAATACTCTATTAAATTTAATGTAAGAACTTGCAAATGGAGGATATTCTCTTGAAAGGTAGGCTTTAGAAGCATATATGACCGGCTCGTTTATTGTTAGTACATATTTAACATCCAAGTCATTTTTCAGCAGAGAGTCAACATACTTTATAAAATATGTAAAGTTTTCCCTCCTCTCAAATCCATGTATATTATAAAACCAAAGGGGCAGGGTATAATGCCAAAGTGTAGGTATAGGTTCTATTCCTGCATTTTTTAATTCTTTTATTAAAGATTTATAATGTTTTATTGCGGCCATATTTATTATGCCTGGAGAAGGCATAACCCTAGAAAAATTTATCTCAAATCTATATGCATTTAAATGTAGGCTCTTCATTATCTGTATATCCCTCTTGAAATATTTGTATTCCATACACCCACTTCCAGATCTGTATGGAAGCCTATCATTCATTTCAAAATGCCACCAATCTGTATTCTTATCATTTCCCTCTACTTGGTGTGCAGAGCTTGAAGTACCTATTAGCATTATTCTTCCCCCAGTACTTTTTTGTACATGTCTTCCAGCTCTTTAATCACTAATTTTTCTTCACATTTCTCAGTATCTTTATAGGCCTTATTAACATCTATTCTTTTCCATTTCATATTCTCCAATATATCCATAAGATCATTTTCATTTTTGAATTGTAGGGTGTTCCTTTTTACTATATCAGGCAACTCCCCTTTTTTGTAAGTTATAACAGGTATTTTACAGCGTTTGGCCTCCATTATAGGCATTCCAAACCCTTCCCAAAGAGAAGGAAAGACAAATACATCGAACGAGTTATACATTTTAACTGTATCAGTTGCATGGCCAAAATACTTTATTCTTTTATCATCATTTATTTCAAACGGCAATTTAGCACCGTATAAGTGTAGTTCTAGTTTATCTGATTTTACTTTTTTGAAAGCCCTTATTAACACACCGACATTCTTATTATAAGCATAACTGCTAAGATGCCCTATTATAATTTTGTCTTTTTTGTGTTTTTTCTTTAGTCTTTTAAAGTTTTTTCCGACTATATTATATATTACAGATATTCTAGAAGGTTCGACTCCCAAATTTATAAGGTCTTTACGAGTGTTTTCGCTAACACACAATATATGATCGGCTTTTTTAATTGCAAGAATCAGGCCTCTTTTTTCCATAGCATGTGCAAATTTGTTCATGGCCTTTACTGGAATCGACATGTAACCTTTTGCAGTGGCTTTATTTATGTAGTTGTTTATACCTATCTTTGGTACTTTTTCGAGCATGTCTAAATCATGTATTGATACTACCTGTTTTGATTTAATGTTAAAAAATGGCTTAATAACTATGCTAGATACAAATATGCCAGGTGACATATAATGGATTATATCTGGTTTTTCTTTTATCTTATCATCTGCTAGGTCTTTATCTAAAGTTACTTTTCTATTTATTTTGTCAATTCTATCAAATAATTTCTTGTTTGATAAACTGTAAGCCTTTGCATCTATACTCTTAGCGTATTTTTTTAATCCCTTATAGAATAATACACCGTGTTCTATTATGCCCAAACCACTTCTTGGTGCAAAACTTACTGATACAAGTAAGACCTTTATTTTGTCCATCATATCCTTTTAATATTTTTATCTAAATTTATAACGCCTATAGTTAAATACCCTACAATTGTAACTAAAAATGTGTTAAATAATCTAAATATTATAAGAGATGCAAGTGCCAATACCCCTGGAACATTAAATAGAACCATTAATGCGACAAGAGAAATATCCTCCACTCCAATACCTGCAGGCAACATAGATATGCCACCAATAGTTACAGAAACGGTAAATATGAATATACCAGTTAATATAGGGATGTTTACGTTAAAGGCAGCAAGTATAAAGACCAGAAGCAAAGCCTCTGCTATCAATGAGGGTATAAATAAAAGCATCCCGGAAATGAAATATCTTTGTGCCATCAAGCCACGTTGTTTTCTCATTCCTTCGATGTACTTTAGCCCCTTTTTAATCATTTTAGAGGCTCTCATTCTTTTACTGCTATTTATCAATGCAATAAATTTTTTGTATGGCGATTCAAATCCTAATATAGTTATGAAAGTATAAGATAATGCAAATATGAATAGAAGATAAAATATAAACTTTGACAGCAATACTGAAGATATAAGAGCAAGAAATACCGCACCCATCGCGCCAGTAGTCCCTAAAAACACCATTATACTTACGGAGAAAAATCTAGCATCCTTCTTGAATTTATCGAGTTTTCTCAGAGGTATTAACTGTCCTACTCCAGCACTTCCCATCCCTAATCCGAAAAAAGCATACATAAATAGGAAACTTTTAATTAATGGTAGCTTAACTTTGACCTTTTTAAGCGTCAATTCCCATGGGAGAAACTTTAAAGCAGTAAACAATATCCAAGCAAGTAATATATAAGGAATGTAAAGAAGATTTATTTTTCCTAGATCTTTTATTGCCTGTGAAAGGTTATAGTTTAGAAGAAAATATAATAAAAATATTACAAGTATAATTATTAATACTGTGTTTTCTATCTTTTTTTGCATTACTTTAATAGAAAGTATGCCTTAAAATAACTAACATCATTTACTTTACAATAGTCATATTTGCAGTAAAAGAAGTCATTATTATTTCCTTTTGTTTTAAATTTTTTGCTAGATTTTTAATTTCCCTTAAGAACTGCTTATTCTTTGCTAATTTAATATCCTTCTCATACCTTTCTATTGTAAAGCTGTCGCCGACTTTACCATTCCATACTCCCTTCGTTTTGTATATAGTATAACCCGAAGGGAATATCTTATTCGCCCATTCATATATTATCCGTAAAGCCGCACTTTCTATTTTTATATCTCTATCCATTTCAAAATGTATTTTTATAACTAGTACTTTCATCCTATATAATGTATGCTACCAATTTAATATTTATTTTATATTATCGGCATACTATTATAATATCAAAACATGGAAAAATATGAATTTGAAAGGCTTTTGAATAGTGCTAGAATAGAATTAGATGAGGTAGAATCGGCTTCTATAGAGAAAGATATAAAAGATATATTGGTTTTTTTTGATAAACTTAAGAACATTTCTTTAGACGATGAGGAGCTTGCATTTCATCCAGTTGAGATTCCTGAGAAACTTAGGGAAGATAATACTGAAAATAAAAATAAAATAGAGGATGTATTTTACAATGCAGAAAACTACAGATTTTATTTTTTGGGACCAAAGATATGACTAGCAGTTTTCTTAGTTTTGAAGATAAAGGGTATAAAGATTTTATTTCGCGGCTTAAACAGGAGAATGAAAAACTTAATGCATTTAATTTTATAGACGAAAATGATAAGAGTGGGAAAATAATAAGCGTTAAAGATAACATCTGCGTGAAAGGAATGCCGGCTACAGCTTCTTCTAAAATATTGCAAGGTTACATACCTGGATTTAATGCTACTGTAATTGAAAGACTGGAAAAAGCGGGTTTTTCAGTAATAGGCAAAACAAATATGGATGAATTTGGATTTGGAAGCTTTGGTTTGAATTCAGAACACTACGCAAGGAACCCATTCAATGAAGAATATATTACAGGAGGTTCTAGTTCCGGGAGTGCAGTAGCAACTGCCTTAATAAAAGGGCATGTCTCAATTGCAGAGTCAACCGGCGGTTCAATATCAGCTCCTGCTTCGTTCTGCGGTGTCGTAGGGTTAACTCCAACATACGGCGTGATATCAAGATATGGGTTAATAGATTATGCAAGCTCTCTGGACAAAATAGGTTTTATGGGGAAAAGTGTTGATAATATAAGAGAAGTGATGGAAAAAACTATTGGCGGCGATCCAAAAGACACAACTTCTCTATCAGTTACAATATCAAATAAAAAACCAAACAAGTTATATGTAATTGATAATCTAATGACTGGAGTTAATGAAGTAATAAAGGATAGATTCGAAGATTTGTTAGCTAAATTATCTGCAAAAGGTTATAAGATTGAACATACAAAAATAGATTACTTAGAATATTCTGTTCCTGCTTATTATATAATATCAATGTCAGAAGCTTCAACAAACCTTGCAAAATATCAGGGATTCAAGTATGGTTTTAAAGTTAAAGATTTTTCATTGAATTATAATGAATTTTTTATGTCTGCAAGGAAGCAGTTTGGAAAAGAAGCAAAAAGGAGAGTAATACTTGGAACATTTATAAGGAGTAAAAGTATAACGCAGAGATACTATGAGAAAGCACTTGCTATAAGGCATGCACTAATAGCAAGGATGGACAAAATACTTAAAGAGGGGTTTATTATAATGCCAAGTATGCCCATATTTACTCCTAAGATAAGTGAAGTAAAAGACATAAGCCCGGTAGAGGCTTACTCTATGGACATGCTTACTGTCCCACCAAACTTATGTGGTTTTCCACATATGTCCTTCCCGTATTTTTATGAGAAAGGCATGCCTATCGGAGCTCAAATAATAACGAATCATTTTAATGATTATTCTCTCTTGGACTTCTTATCAGAATGGGAAAGCGATTTTAAGTATAAGTTTAAGGAGGAAATAAGCTGATGAAAATAGGATTGGAAGTACATGTTGCGTTACCTACAAAAACAAAGCTCTTCTGTTCAGATCTGGCTTATGAAAATCAGGAGGAGCCTAATTCAAATGTATGTCCCGTATGTTTGGGTTTGCCAGGGGCAAAGCCAGTTTTGAATAAAAAGGCATTGGAGATATCAGTAAGTATATCCAAGGCCTTGAACTGTGAAATAACTGAAAAAACATGGTTTGTTAGAAAAGTTTACTTTTATCCAGATTTGCCAAAAGGATATCAGATAACACAGTTGGATGGAGCAGTAGGAATTAAAGGGTATGTCGATTTAAATGGTAAAAGGATAAGAATAAGGAGGGTACAGATAGAAGAGGATCCGGCAAGAATAATACACGAAAAAGATTATTCTTTAATAGATTTTAATAGGTCTGGCGTGCCTTTAAATGAAATAGTTACAGAACCAGATATAACAAGCTTAGAGGAGCTTAAGAATTTTATAGAAGAGCTTAGGAGCATACTTTACTATCAGGGGGTTAACATAAACCAGGAACTGAAGACGGATCTAAATATATCTCTGGCAGAAAATAGAGTAGAGATAAAAAATGTTACTGGAGTTAGAAATTTGATTGCCGCAGCAGAATATGAAATAAAAAGGCAAACGGCTCTTATAAATGAAGGCAAGAAAATAAATAAAGAAACAAGGTCATATAAGGAAGATTCAAATGAAACAGTTTCTTCAAGAGAAAAAGAAACAGAAGAAGAATATGGTTTCACTTTTGAGCCAGATTTAACATTTTATGACACTACAAAGTTAGAAATACAAAAAGCAATAATTGCAAGCGTCGTCGCAAAGGAACTTGCATATAAAAATGAGTATAGAGAAAAGACAATAAGAGAATTGATACTATTTAATAAGAAAAATCTATTACTGTTAACAAGTTTAAGTAAAGAAGAATTCAAAAAAGGGGTTTCTTTAATAGAGAAATTTGCATCTTTTGGTATAGAAGACTACTCCGAGGAAGATTTTAAGAAAATGATTAAACAAGATATAAGCTCTATTGAAAAGGGGGAATTTTTGAGGCTTCTAGGCAAGACAAGTAAATATGAAGAAAAAGCGGATGAAAAAGAGATAGAGAAAGGAATAATTGAAATGTTATCTCAGGATAAAAACTTACTTAAAAGAGGTATTACTGATGGAAAAGCTATGAGTTTTATGATAGGGAAAGTAAAGGAAAAATATCATGTTACTGGAAAGGAAGCTGCAGATATTATAAAGAAAGTAATAAAAAGCATGCTAAATAACTAAGAATATGGATGTATACTGTGGTGATTTATCTGCTGAACTAGTAGGTAAAGAGATTACTTTGAATGGATGGTGTAGATATATTCGTGATCACGGCGGAAAATTATTTGTAGATTTAGCAGATATAACTGGAATAGCTCAGGTTGTTTTTGATGGCCCACTTTTAGAGCAGTCAAAGACTCTAGGGAGAGAGTATGTTATACGGATAAAAGGTTTAGTCAAAGAGAGAGACAAAGAAACTATCGACGAAGAAAATCCTACAGGAAAGTTCGAAGTAATTGCTAAAGAATTGATTATAATAAACAAAGCTGAAACTCCTCCATTTGAAATAACTGAGGAAAAAGGTAAGTTTCTCGCTGCAGAAGACTTAAGGTTGAAATATAGGTATTTAGACCTAAGAAGAAAAGAAATGATAAACAATATAATCTTTAGGGATAAGATTACCAAGCTTGCAAGACAATTTTTCTGGAAAGAAGGTTTTCTTGAACTAGAAACACCTATGCTAGTAAAAGATACCTATGAAACTGGAGCAAGACCATTTATAGTACCTTCTAGGATTAAAAAAGGAGCTTTTTATTCTCTGCCACAGTCCCCGCAGATATATAAGCAGCTGATAATGGTAGCGGGCTTGGATAAATATTTCCAAGTGGCAAGAGCATTTCGGGATGAAGACCAAAGAGAAGACAGACAACCTGAGTTTACTCAGATTGATTTAGAAGTTTCATTTAAGGATGAAAATTATATCATGTCTTTAATAGAAAGCCTTATAGAAAAGATACTAAAATCAATAATGGACGAAGATGTAAAACTACCTTTAAAGCGGTTGCAATATTACGAGGCTATAAACAGGTATGGTAGTGATAAGCCAGACTTAAGATATGACTATGAGATAATTGATATTACTGATACTATGAAGAAAAGTAATTATAACACCGTAAAAAGGGTTCTAGAAAGTAATGGAAAAGTAAAAGCGATTTCATTTTCAGCAGACTTTGGTAAGTCAGAAAGAATAACAAAAGATTTCATGCTTGACGTAATAGAAATTGCAAAGGCAAATGGATTAAAAGGCCTTACATGGCTATTCATTGAAAATGGAAAATTAAAATCTATACCCGAGGCAATTGCAAGTTCGCTGTTAAACATAGAGAATGAACTGATCTCAGCTCTTAAAGCAAAAAATGGCGATATAATAATATTTGCAGCCGATTTAGATGATACGCTTCTTTTGCAGGCATTGGGAAAAATAAGAAAAGTAATAGGTGATAAAATAGGAAAATTCAACATAAAGTTTTCTTTTCTCTGGGTCGTTGACTTTCCATTGTTTGAGGTTGACAGCATAACTAAAAAACTAAAGCCATCTCATAATCCATTCACAGCTCCATTTACAGAAGATATAAAATTGTTAGAAAAAGAACCTGAAAAAGTAAGAGGTAGGCAGTTTGACCTTGTTTTAAATGGAAATGAAATAGGGGGTGGGGCTGTTAGAATAAACAACGCCGATTTGCAGCTTAAAATACTTAAAATGATAGGCATGAAAGAGGAGGAAGCTTTGGATGCCTTTGGTTTCCTTATAAATGCTCTTAAGTTCGGTGCTCCAGAGGACATAGGTTTTGCAATAGGCCTGGACCGTTTTGTTACTATTTTGAAGGAAAAGCAAAGTATAAGGGATTTTATCTTGTTTCCAAAGACTAAAAGCTTCGATTCACCGATAGATGGCTCGCCGACTAAAATAGAAGATAAAAGGATTTTAGAGGATTATAAACTGAAAAGAATTGAGTAGTAAGAAAGATTACAAGAAAACAAATTTAAGATAATTATATAGTTATAATCGGTACTTCCATTTCATCGTTTGATAATCCGCCGTGATTAGATAACGGCTCATTTTTGTTCTTTACTTCTTTTTTGTTAAGCCTATAACTGAATGTAAACCCAAAATCTTCTTCAGCTGCACCAAAGTAATCTGGTAAAGTATCCTCTATATCTTTGTTTATTTTACCAAGAAGCAGTTCTCTTTCATTTTTATTGAATACCTTCATAGGATATCTTTCTAAATCCTTTGTTATCTCATATCTGGATCTAAACAAAGGAGCACGCGTGTCGCCATAAGGAGGTATTTCAAGTTTCTTTATCAATTTTTTATCTTTTCTTAAGTCTATTATCTTATTTACTTTTTTGTGCCCATGGTCTGCAGTTATTATCGTATTTGTCTTTTTTCCTGCATTTAATTCAGCAGTCTTTTTTAGTATATATTCCGCCGCTTCTTTAACTTCCATGTTTTCATATCCATACATGTGTTCAAGTGTATCTACATATGGAATGTAAAAATGTATGAATTTTATGGAGTCATTTTCAAGTGCCTTTCTGTAAATATAAAATGCGTCCCATATATTCTCATAGCCAATTAATTCCGTAGCTCCTGAGAATATTAAAGAACTAAAAGAGGAGTTTACTGTAAATGAGGGAGTTATTACAAGACTACGTATTTTTTTCTTTGATAAAGCATTAAATATTGTTTTTATTTTAATCATATCACTTAGTTTTTCTATATGGCTTAAAAGATTATTTATGTGCGGAGCCGATGCATAAGTATTCTCTAAAGGTTTTACTATTGCGCCTGTTAGTTTTAAAAAGGCCTTGTATCCTATAACTCCATGCATTCCAGGATTTAAGCCGGAAACCAATGAAATTGAAGCAGTGTCTGTGCTTGATGGGAATACACTGCTTGCTTTTACTTTTTTAAAGTTTGTAAAGTATTTTGTATTCAAGTAAAGATTCCAACCAAAACCATCTATGAATAGAAGACTAGTTTTTTTACCTGATTTTAGATCTATCCCTATCTTTTTGCCGTTATTCTCTATACCAAATACAGAAAGCTCCTCATTAAATATATTGCATATACTATTGTTATAGTCTGGAAGAATAAGTTTGCTCATTATATCAACTATACTTAATTAATTTTAAGCTTTTAGACAAGCTTCTTTCCCAATTTGTTGTCTACTCCAAGTATAATTTCTATATACATGCTATCTATTGCATCAGGAGGAACCTGCATTCTATCTCCAACTTCAGATACAACCATTGGAAATGCATATGGCGGATTATTTTTATAATTTAATACAGAATCTTCAAAGTAACCTATCCCTACTACAACATCTCCAGATCTAGGTCTAGGAAAACCATAATAATCTGCTATTTTGTCAGTTATTTTTGAAGAAATTAGGCCAGCACCCTGCCCTATATTCTTTATAGTCTTGTAATTAATAGTCGGCTTAATGTTTGTTTTATCATTATTTGAAAGTTTTCTAAGCAAGTAAGCTCCATTCGTAAAGTAATCACTTACCTTGCCTTTTTCTAAACCAACTAAGTAATCTAAATTCACAACACCAAGGAATTCCTTATTTCCTCTTTTTACTGGGCCAGTTTCCTTATCTAAATTATTAAACTCTTCAATATTTATTCCAATAGATATAGGATTAATGTAAGCTACACCAGGTATCATGCTATCATACACATTTTTCAAGTCCTGTTTATCTCCCTTTTTGTTGCCTTTTAAAGAAATAGGTATAAGTTCATAAACGCCATGAAAAAAGTAAGATTCTCTGCCTTTCTCTTCTTTTATTCTACCAACCAATGTGACGGCATCTCCGGGATTTTTTGCACTTATGCTTTTTTCCAGTCCATTTTCTTTTGTCCATATCTCATTGCTTGTTACACCAGAATTAAGACTAAAGTAAACAGCACTCGAACCTTCAGATATTAGCTTTTCAAGTCTATGTTGATTTATCATATTCAATTGTTCTCCTCTTCTTTTTCAATGGAATATGCTCCTTTAAGGTCAAGAATGCTCATTAAGTCCTTTACTCTTTCCTTAGTCATTGGCTTTGTTGATACTACACTTACTCTTGGTCCGACTAAAAGTCCTTTAATTGTTCCTCCCAAAATTGCCTGCATTGCTTTGTAAGCTATTCCGTGCCTATACAAAACACTATTATCTCTTAAGTCGATACTTCTGTAATCATAGCTACCTCCCCATCTATAAGGAGAAAGAAATTCTACTTGAAGGTCATCTGCATAAACTCTCTCATTGAACCATTTTCTCTCGAAATCACCAAAATGAATTCTTTTATCTGTTGAATTCTGTAGTACTTTTAAAGCTAGGTCATGCATGTTTTGATGATAAGCCTTTTTTCTGTCTATAAGCCTGTAACCATATTCTATCTTTAATCTAAACATCTTTTGTATGTCTTCCTTACCAGTTGCGTCATACGTTTTCAATGTACCAGCATCTACAATTTCATATCTTAAAAGCTTAAATGGACCAAGGTTCTTGTGTGGTTCTAAACCAGCCTGCTCCAATTGGTTTAATCTCCTTATCTCTGAAAGTTTATCTTCCAAACCTACAACTTTTGCGCCTGGCATTTCTGAAGCTACCTGTACCTTTGCAATTTCATTGTAAGCCATCAAATCTGCTATGTTGCCAGTTCCCATTTCTCTTTGCAATGAATTAGTGAAATTCTGCAGATTATATTTTCGATTATCATTCCATTGTGTATAATCAAAGCTTTTCCCTATCGCACTAGGGCCATTTGTATTTACTGCTTTGTACCCTACTCCAGAAACAAATCCTATGACTTTCATAAAATACCTCCTAATAACTCATCCCCATATCAGATCCGGCAGCATATGGGTTAATGCCCAGCATCTTTGCCATATCCTCCGGGTTAATTTTACCACTGTTTCCAGTTGTGTTCTTAGACGCGTTCAAAGCAAGATATAAACCTGTTGTGGCATCTGGATTTACATTATTGAAAGAGTTGACAGAGTGCGTTTTATCTAAGTTGGAAAACTGTTTACTACTTTCTTCTGACAGTATGTTAGTCATCGAATACATAAGTCTCTTTTTGTCTTCTTCCTTTAAGTCTGAAGACAAATCTTTGAAAAGCTTATTTGTATCATCCATCATCTTATCTATCTCTTCATCTTTAAGGTTAAGTTTTCTGAAAGCCTCTTTATTGTAAGGTATCTTCTCAAAGTATTCTCCTAATCTTGAAAAGTCATTGTTTTTTAAGTCCGCGTTTATGTCCTTTGTAAGCTGGCTAAGTTTTATATTTTGGTTGTAAGAATCGTTTTTGCTTAACTCCTGTTTAAGGTTATTTGCGAAGGGGCTGAACATTATCATAGGATCATTCAGAGAATTTTGCACCATGTTATGGTAATGGTCTGGAGATAGGCTAGCTTTTATTTTAGTGTATTCTGCTGTTAGCAATGGTGTAACCTGATTTATTGCTCTTTGCATATACTGTTTTTTCTTTTCAGTGTCTACAGACTTATCTGTAAGAAGCGAATTTAAACCCAACAAATAACCGTTCATTATCTTTGAGTCGTCTTTAAGCGGCGTTTGCTGAAGATAAGCACCTAAGCTTGAAACAAAGTTTTTGTTTAATTCTGAGAAATTGTCATATCTTTTGTTTTCAAATTGCTTTATGCTTCTTACTAAAACATTCAATGCATTATAATAATCCCCATTTTCACGTATTAAATCGTCTAATGTCTGTTTTTTATTGGTTTCTCCCATATCTGTTTCAGGCATAGGCTGTTGTGCCTGTTCTTTATTATCATTTTCATTTGGGTTTTTAGCTGCTTTCATGTTCTATATATGATGTTTAACTATATAAATACTTTACTATTATTATGTAGATAAATTTTTATAGCTATTAAAAGCCATTGATAAGTCATCTAAGAATGCCCTTCTCGCAGACGGAAAGCGCATAGGAAAGGAAGGGTGAAAAGTAACAAGGCACTTAAACTGTCTTCCGTCAAGTGTAATATCTATAAATCTGCTTTTTATCTCGCTTAAATGCTTGAATTCAATGCCCAGAGAAGAAGCTGCCGAAGTTCCCAGTGCTAATATAAGGTTTGGCTGTATAATAGAAAGTTGTCTTATTAAATAAGGCCTACAAGTAATTATCTCTTCCTTTTTTGGTTTCCTATTGTTTGGCGGTCTGCACTTTACAGCGTTTGTTATAAAAATCATTGATCTATTTATTCCAAGGCTTTCCAGAGATTTTGAGAGGAATTTGCCAGACATGCCTATAAAGGGCCTTCCTTGTATATCTTCATTTTTACCAGGCGCCTCTCCTATTATTACAATTCTGGCTCTTTCATTTCCTTCTCCAGGCACTGCATTATTTCGTTTTATACATAAATCACATAGTGTGCATTTTTCTATTTCCTTAGCAACATCAGTCAGGTTTTCCACAGTTTATTAATCTCTTCTACCAACTTTTCATCCACTTTTCCGTTTATTGAACTCTCATTAATGCTGCCATTGAAATTTAGTGTCTTTAATTTTTCTCCAAGTTCCAAAAGATCGATTTTACAATTTTTCCCTTTCATGATTATTATCTGCTGTAAATTTGTTATACCTATATATGTCTCTGCATGCGTTTTTATAAAATAATTAAGTTCTCCGTAGAATTTAGAGATCTTTACGCCTTTTAATACTATTAGATTATGGCTGTTCTCTAGTAATCTATAAAGCATTTCTTTTTCTTCTTTTTCTATTTCAATCATCCTTTCATTTTCGTTTTTTATGTACTCCGAAAGCTTCTCTGGTACAAAGTGTCTGTACATCGCAGATTCAACTACTTCATTTTTTATCTGCAGAAGAAAAATCAAAGCATCATCCCCAGCAAGAAATTCTATCTCAGTTTCACCACCAAGGTAGGAAATGCGTTTTACGGTAAATAGTATTATCTCACTTGTCTGTTTTACATGTCTGTGTTTGCAGGCTGAAAAGTCATACTGGCCTATAGTTACTACTCTTACCTGTTTCTCTTTATCGAGTCTATCTTCATTGAACCTCAATTTTGGGTTTTTCCTCATTGCATCATCTAAATTCTCAAAGTTTTCTTCTGTTACAGGGAGGTTTTCAATAATTTTTGCATTAACAGTTTTTTCTGCTTCAATTATTTTTTCAAAAGAGATTATCTCTTTTACATATGCCTTCCCGATATTGTCAGCTCTGTAAGTGTCAGCTTTTCTCACATGTATATCTAATCCTTGTTCCTGCAGGGCTCTTGCGAACATATGCTCGGCGGTATGAAGCCTGGCTCCCTTAATACTTTCTTCCATTTCTATTGTAATTTTACTAAAGATTTAACTTTTTTGTTAAAAACCTAAGCTATATAAAATATTTTAACTAGTATTTTAACTGGTAATGCAAGGTATATCTTTAATCTTAATTTTTAATCTTTTTAAATTATGGAAATACATTTATTAATCTAGAGACAGAAGGATGTTTATGATAATCAATAAAAATGGAGATATTGAGATAAAAGGATGGGCAGAAAACGTCAGGAATCTTGGAGGCCTAGCTTTTATTACATTGAGGGATATAAACGGAAAATATCAGATAACAGTTTCTAAAAATTCAAATTCAGAACTATTTGAAAAACTTCCGGATATAAAAGCTGAATCAGTGCTTGAGGTAGTAGGAGAAAAAAAGAACAATGAAAAGGCTGTTAACGGCTATGAAATAATACCTAAAAAGTTAGAGATACTGACAGTGGCGGAGCAGCCAGTCCCTTTAAATTTAAGCGAGAAGGTGCAATCCTCCTTGGACAAAGAGCTTGATTTTAGATTTTTAAGTTTAAGGAAGCCAAAGACAGCAGCTATCTTTAAAATACAAAGCACTGTAAGCAATGCGATAACAAAGTTTTTCGAAGACAATGGGTTTTACCAGATACATTCCTCAAAGATAATATCACAGGCAACAGAGGGAGGAGCAAATGTTTTTCAGATTATTTACTTCGACAGAACTGCTTTTCTTGCCCAATCACCACAGTTTTATAAGCAGATGATGATGGCTGCAGGTTTCGAGAAAGTCTTTGAAATAGGGCCTGTTTTCAGGGCTGAACCTCATCATACCAGCAGACATTTGACAGAGTATACAAGTGTAGATTTAGAAATGAGTTTTATAAATTCGTATGAAGATGTGATGACAGTAATGGAAAATCTTATGGTAAGGATTTTCAAGGAAGTTAAGGAAAGAAATAGGAAAGATCTGGAACTTTACGGCATAGAATTAGAGGAGCTGAAAACTCCCTTTCCAAGAATAACGATAAAGGAAGCAGGTGAAATACTCAAGAAATACGGAAACAAGTTAAAAGACGATGGGGATATTGACCCTGAAGGGGAAAGGATAATGGGCCAGTATGTAAAAGAGAAATACGGAAGTGACTTCTTCTTCTTGACTGAATTTCCATGGTCAATTGCACAATTCTATCACATGAAGAAAGAAGGAAATGAAGATGTTACAAACAGGGCTGATTTAATATATAAAGGACTAGAAATAACAACACTGGCACAGAGAGAGCATAGGTATGATGTTCTTATAAAACAACTAAATGAAAAGAATTTAGATCCCGAGAAATTCAAGTTTTACACCGATTTTTTCAGATACGGAGTACCTCCACACGGAGGTTCAGGCACAGGCTTAGAGAGGATAGTAAAACAGATGCTTAATCTTGAGAATGTAGCCGAGGCAACGCTTCTTCCAAGAACGCCGGATAGACTAGTGCCTTAATAAAATAGCTTCTATTCAAAGTTATTTCTGGTGCTTATCTATACATGTCTGCTGGAGGTTTACTATCAGGGTGATATGTTTCTTCTTCGTCTTGGCCTAAAGAAAACACCTTTTCATTTGGGTTTTTCTTTGCCATTTCTGCGACATTATATATAAAATCGAGTCCCTTTTCTTTTTTATCATGCACCGTCATTTTTACTATCTCTTTTCCTTCTTCATCTTTGATGCTTTCCATTTGGTATATTAGATTGTTCTTTGTGTCCACTATCGAAAAAATATTGGAAACAGATACAAAGTAATCCGCATCTTCATTTTTAAGGCTGCTTAGGTAATTTATTATTTGTTTACCTTCTTTTCCAAGTTTAGATAATTCGGTTAAATAAAATTCAACTCTATTTTGGCTGTTTGCCAATATCACTTTTACCGCTTTGTCCTTTATCTTGTATGAAACATCATACATTTTAGCGTATTTTAAATCATCTTTGGTTTCAACCTTCTCTGCTTTTAAATAAAGGTTATGGAGATTTTTTGCCTGATTGCCGTTTATCTTTTTTTGTGTTATATTATATTCTATTTTCAGGCCTTCGAAATTTTGATTTAAGTATTTTACTTCTTTGTTGGTAACATCAACGAACATAACTGGGTGTTTAAGAGCAGCATAAAGTATGTCTATTTTATCTAAATCCATTCCATTTATCTTTTCAAGATATTTTGGATTATTTGGAGAGATACTAAGGTAGTAAAGTCCGAATCCAACTGGATCCTTTACTAATTTTAGGTCCTTTTTCATCTTTGCAGAAAATCTGAGAATGCTAGCTGCAGTCTTGTCTATTTCTGCTTCTCCATCACTTATAATGTTATCAAGATTATTTTCATCGCTCATATTCTACCTCCCTTATTCAAGAAAAAAGCACTTTTAATCAAAACTGGCATTTTTTCTTATTGAGTAAAAAGAATGCAGCTAATATTTAAGCTTTAAATTAAGCGGTTTTCTGTGTTTTTAAATCGTCTATAAGGTCTCTTAATTCTTTTATGCTATCACTTATCGCAGGTATTAATCTATCTATTACCTTTTCAAAGGCCTGTAATTCAACGTTAACATCTGAAATAGTCTTATTATATTCTTCGGTTTTACCTACCATTGTGTTCTGTATACTATCTATTCTCTGATTTAGCTTTTCTAAATTATCTTTTATATTTTCTATCGAGTTAGTATTTATATTTACACTAGATCTCAGGGAGTTAAGCTCTGTTGCAGAGCTTTTCCATTTTTCATTTATTATCTGTTCAAGTATCTGTTGTATACTTTCAAGGTTTTGATTACTAATTGTGTTATTATTGTTCTCATAGCTTTGTCTGTTTTCCTGAATACTTGGCTGTTGTATGTTCTGTACTCTTTGAACAGGCTCCTCTTGCATTTGTTGTATCGGTTGCTGTGCAGTCTGTTTTCCAGCGTTGCTTTTAAATGCATTTAAAAGTGCATTTTTGATTGTGGTGCTATCATAACCTTGCTGCCTTAAACTATCTATTATATCCTGTTGGCTCATACCGTTGTTAAGCATAGAACTTATGTCTGGTACATCATTTTCGTCTTTTTTCTTAAATGCATTCATTAAGTTCATATTTTAGCTCCATTTCTTACTATTCATATAGTCATTTACAATTTTAATAACGTCTTCTTTATTTAAAAACCTTGAAGGATCTACGAAGCTCAGATATTTTTCTATTACTTTTATATCCTGTGCCTTCGCATATGTTTCAGACTGTCTTTCAAGTCTATTTAAAGCATCATCAAGCTCAAAGATCTTTGTTTTACTGCTAGAAAGTTCGTTGTTTATCTCCTGTAATGCAACTTTTATTTCTTTGTATTTTTCAAGGTTATTCTGATCAACCATCTTGATAGTATCTCTAAGCTGAGAAATTCTCTGCTCGAATATCTTTAAAGATTCTCTAAGTTCTACTACATTTCTTGTTAAATCTGTCTGCTCCATTCAATTATATTACTATAGTTGTTTTTATGTCTTTTTGTCCTACATTTTATAGAGGAAAACAGTTGTAATTTTCTCTCTTTAAATTTAAGTATGGTATCGAATTTATCTGTCATAACAAAGAAAGAGGTTTTATCTAATGTAGCGATAAAGCTTTGAAAATAAAGGCAAAAAGAATAATTCATACCATACCTTGTTTGTCTTAATTTCATACCGAAAGTACGAAAAGCCATAAATAAGCTTAAAACTTACTAATATAATGGTTAATTTAGTGCTGTTTGATGCAGGACTGATGGGTTACTCATTAGCAGTACATATCCTTTTGGTTACTGTCGGAATGACATTGCCAATAATAATGAGTATAGCAGAATTTGTTTCGATAAAATACAAGGTAAAAATATATGACGTGCTAGCTAAAAGACTTGCAAATGCGCTTATAATATTCTTTGCAGTTGGAACTGCAAGCGGGGTTGTAGTTGCTATTGAGCTTTTTGTTCTCTGGCCCAAGTTTATTTCTGTATTAGGCCAGGTCGGTATACTTCCGCTTTATATGGAGGTCTTTGCATTTTTCACCGAAGCCATCTTTTTAGGGATATACATTTATTTCTGGAATAAATTCAAAAGCAGGATTAGGCACTGGCTTCTTTCAGTTTTCATTGCGATAGGCGCAGTAATGTCAGGAGTTTTCATAACAATGATAAATGCATTTATGAATACACCAAAAGGTTTCAATATTCCCTATTATCTAAGTACAAGTAAAATAATAGACGTTAATCCATTTGCGGTTTTGAATACGCCCACAACATGGGTAGAAATTGGGCACGTAATCGGATCCACAATATTCGCGGGTTCAGCCTTCTTTCTGGCGTACTTTGCATATAAATTGCTAAAGACGAAGGGAACTGAAAGAGAGTACTATAAAAAAGCTGCGAAAATCGCAGCCGCGATAGTTATAATTGCTATAATCCTGACAGTCATATTAGGTATAGAATCGATTACAGCACTGATGGTTTATCAGCCAGAAAAATTCGCTGCATTAGAAATGAACTTTAATTCAGGGCCACATGTAGCAGAGGTACTTGGAGGTTTCCTTGTAAACAACAAAACTGTCGATTCAATAAATATTGCTGGTTTGATGAGTTTCCTTGCCACTGGAAAGTTTAATGGAGTTATAGCAAGCAATGATTCATTATTGTCATATGCAAAGAGTACCTGGCCTCCAGTAAGTGTAGTACACAATACATTTGATACAATGGTTGCTATTGGCGTTTTGATAGGTATTATTATGGTTATATTCTTAATAATCTGGCTTTTGAATGTAAATAAAATAAGAAATAAATTCAAATCAAACAAGTTTTTCAGTAAATTATTATCAAGAAAGATATTTTCTGATCCTTTTGACAATCCTCTAATACTGAAGGTATTGATAGTGATCGGAGTACTTGCCGCTTTTCTTTTAGAGGATGGATGGGTAACTGATGAAGTAGGGAGGCAACCATGGATAATATATAATGTTATGACAGTTTCTGCAGCAGCTAATACCTCTCCTTCTGTCATTCCTGTCGGAATAGCAATAATATTCTTTTATATCTTAGTCTTGCCCGCCACTGTTTTATTCGTTAGAAGGGTAATGAAGAAAAGAGACCTTAATAAAGAGCTGAGGATTAAACCATGAACACTTATATAACAATAAATTACGTTTTACTTGCTATAGTATTTACTTTTCTTTTTGTCGAGGGTATGTCGGCCATTTCATTTATATATGATAGAAAGAGTTTGCCGAATGTTAAAAAATATCTTGATCCCGTATGGGGCATAGTTGGAACTTTCGTTGTATTTTTCGTTGTAAATACCGAAGTTATTTATCCGGCGATAATGCCATCAATTGATTATATGTATGTTTTCCCCATACTTTTAGCGACACTACTATTTATAGGAAGAAACGTTTTTCTTATCTTTTCAGAATATATTTGGAAAGATTCTAAATTCAGCCAGTTAATGCTTGCAAGGATATACTCTCTGATAACGTTTATAATAATAATTATACTGCTTTCTATATTCATTTCTATAATATCAGGTGTAGGTACAAATTCAACATTAACAGGATTTTCAACCACTGTATTTTTATCTAATCCGTATATTCTTGGTTTCATAGCTGGAACTCTCCTTATAGCACTTGGTTTATCGTTTGTTTTCTATAAAATAGAAAAGATGAAGTTTTTATCGCCGATATCTACCATTTTTGGTCTTTTATTGTTTGTATTCTCTATAAACAGGTTGGGCCTAAATGTAAACTATATAACTTATGTACTTGGAGCGGCAATAGCATTAATTTCAATTTTTTATTATGCTACAGGAAAAGCAAGAAGAGAAACGGTTTTTATAGCAGTATTCCTTTCTGTTATATCAATTAACTTTCTAAATTACGGAAAGGTTTTTGGAGTAGATTCACTGACTTCATACCTGAATAATTCTGCAGTTTCTTATGCTTCCATACTTGTAACTGTTGTAGGTGGATTATTGCTTACTGCAATGCTTCTCTTTTTCTTATATATGTACAGGCTTCCAAATAAAGAGCAATAAACAGATAATTACCAGCAAAGTAGCAGTGAATATTAAAAAATAAGCAAGCAAACTTATATATAATCCCTAATAATAATAAAGTGAATGGGAAAGAATATAAGGCGGGGAAGGACAGGAAACGTTAGATGCGCTTCGTGTGGTCAGATAACCCGAAGAGATAGGGCCGTTTATCTTTTCAAAGATGGTATAAAGGCATATTACTGCCCAGACTGTGCGAAGAAAATACATGGACAAAGGCTTTACAAAGGTATGCCTAAATATGTAAAAAGGGTAGGCAGCTCAAAGGTAAAGAGAAAATTCACAATATTTGCAACAGAAGGGGTAGAAAGTCAAATAAGTGAAAATGAAGTTCATGAGGAAACTTCTAATGAAAGAGAGGCCGAAGATCTGAAGGAAGATAATCAAGAGAATAATGAAGAAATAGCAGAAAATAGTGAAGAAAAAGAATCAGAAACTAATCAAGAGAATAACGAAGAAAATAATCAAAACAGTGAGTAGTGGTTCATGGTAACACTAAGAATTTCTGCTTCATTTTTGTGGCTTTTAATTATAGTCATAATAATCTTAGTTGCGGTTTTCGCATTTGTGAAATTAAATAAAGCGCCAACGACTGTAAGTACAAAATCAATTCCTTCCTCCGTACAGTACGCTTTGGAATATTTTAATGCAGCGCACAGAAACGAAACAATACTTGTACCTTCGCAATATTATACAGCCGCTAAAGCGCTTTCGATAGATGGCAATAAAGTTGTAGAAAATAACAGTTTGTATAACTCGATTCTTTTTGGCAACGCAAAATTGCCTATAAACTATAATATATTAATAGACATGGAAAATGCATCTGCTTTGCCTTCTCTGATTTATTTTCCATATAATTTCACTACTGAGAACCTAAGTAATTCACTTAGAGACTGCGAAGTTGCAAGGAGCAAAATCGATGCATTTGCAGTCTGTTCGGTTTATTCAAATATATCAGTTCCGGTATTAAATGGAACTTACATAAACAAAAGTATAAACATCGGGTTTGGCACTTTTGCAGCGTTCCCAAATAGCACAGCCTTGTATGAGATAAATGGAACAATAACATATAACGGCCAAAATTCTACTTATATTCCTTCAATAAGAATAAATAATACTCCTTCTTACAATGGAATCATGTTTCTATATGAAAATACTGCTGCCTTCTATCTTTCTAGGCCAGATTTAAACACATTTTACGGAAAGGAGATGTTTCTTCCAAATTCAACGCTGAAAAATGTTGTAGCAAACTTCCTTTCTGTGAGAATAATCTCATAATGAAAGCTTTTTAAACTTAGTATTACCATAAGTATTATTCGAAGCTATGAAACTAAAAGAACTGGATGTAGAGCTATTAGATCTCTTTAAAAAAGGGGTAAATGTAAAGGATATAACAAAAAAGTTGAATATCCCTCAGTCAACGATTTATTATCATTATAATAAACTTAAGAAAAATGGGTTCATAAAAGGACTAAAAGTAGAGATATATTACGATGAATCAAAAACCTACGAAAAAGCATTTATCCTTGTTTCATTAAATAGCGTTCATACAACCGATTTTGAAAAATTTTTCCAAGATCTAAAAGAAGACAAAGTTGTAAAAGAAATTTTTGAAGTAAGTGGAGACTGGGATTTTATTTTATCTGTAAGCGGGCAAAAAGGGGAAATAATCAATTTTGTTCATGAAAAATTGCAGAATCTACAAAACGTGAAGAAAATACAATCTATATTTATAATGAGACACGTAGAAATATAATGAGCTTAGCGGATAACTATAAGAAGGAATTAAAGTCCCAGGGAATAAACGTAGAAATAAACAATATAAAAATTAAGAAAGATAGGACAAAACTAATCCTTATAATTATAGGCATAATCTTAGTTATACCTCTTTACTTTCTGATATTTACAAATTACAATTCCTGTTCTATTGCGGCTTCATCACTTTCAAGCACAACAAAAGACATTTCGTCTATTTCTGGTTCTTTTTATTTTAAATGCGATTTGGATGCAGCAATGTATTCAGTTTCTGCAGCTCTTATTATATCTATTATATTACTTATAATCCTTAAAATAATAAAAAAGAGAAGGAATCATTGAATATTTCTGCACAACAAGCAAGATAGGAATTTAAAAGAAATTAATAAATAAAAACCATAAAATAAGATGGTACAACTGTGTTTGCTAAGGCACGGAGAATCCCTTTGGAATAAGGAAAACAGATTTACTGGATGGGTAGATGTCCCTTTAACAGACTTTGGAAGGGAACAAGCAGAGAAAGCCGGTGAATCGATAAAAAAAGAAGGTGTGCAGTTTCAGGTTGTATACACAAGTGTTTTAAACAGGGCCATAGAAACACTTGAGATAGTGATGAAGACAATACAACAAAATATCCCTATTATAAAAGATTCTGCATTAAATGAAAGAATGTATGGAGATTTGCAAGGATTAAATAAGGAAGACACGGCCAAAAAATATGGCGCAGAACAAGTGCATATCTGGAGAAGAAGCTACGACATAAAACCTCCAAACGGAGAAAGCTTAGAAGACACACAGAAAAGAACAATACCTTTTTTCATGAACTGCATAATGACAGATATAAAGGAAGGTAAAAATGTATTAGTAGTTGCTCACGGAAATAGCCTACGCTCTATAGTTATGTATCTAGATAAACTGTCAAAGGAACAGGTATTATCATTGGAACTGCCGACTGGCCTGCCCATATTATATTCAATTGATTCCAATGGCAGAGTAACTTCAAGAAAAGAACTTTCAATTGACAATATATGATAATAACATTAATTCAATATCTATTTTCCGTTATCTCCGGATTTTTAGTAGGGTTTTCTCTTGGTTTAATAGGCGGAGGTGGCTCTATCCTAGCTATACCATTATTACTTTATTTTGTAGGTATAGACAAACCACATTTAGTTATTGGTACAACGGCATTGGCAGTCGGAATAAACGCTTATATAAATTTCATCGGCCACTTTAGAAAACATAATACAGATTTGAAAATCGGCTTAATATTTTCAATAGTCGGTGTAGTTGGCGTTTTAATAGGAACAACATTAGGATTAATAACTCCTGGGGAAAGTTTAATCGGGGTATTCTCCGTTTTAATAATCATAGTAGGGCTTTATATGCTTCTTACTAAGTGTAAAAAGTGTACACATAATAAAAAATCAAAAAAGTCAATAATAAACAAAAAGAAGGTTAGTGTATTTAGTTTAATCGCTGGCTTTGCATCTGGGTATTTTGGAATTGGAGGAGGATTTCTTATAGTCCCTTCCATTTTATACTCCTCAAATACAAATATAAACAAAGCAGTAGGTACATCTCTACTTGCAGTAGGAACTTTTGGCATCGTAACCGCTATAAGGTATGCATTTGCAGGCGATCTAATTATATCTATAGCCTTGCTATATGTATTAGGGGGATTTTTCGGAGGATTAGTAGGCACTAAAATTACTACCTCTATAAGTAAGTCTCTGCTAAGAAAAATATTTGCAATTATAATTATGGCTGTGGGGATTTACATGCTGATCCCATTTATATAAGTCAATAGTTGAAAAGGTTATTTGTTAAAGGTAATAAAAAGTTATTAATGATGTGCCATCTTTATTATCTATGATAAATGAAAAATTTATCGATATAAGAAATCAAAAGAGTATATTAGAATCATTGCTTTCGAATCTTAAAAAAAATTCACCTTACAGTTCAGCTTTTGATAAAACTAAATATTATATAACTAATTCTAATGGAATGTTTTGTGGGAAGTATGCTAAATACGATGACAAAATATTAGTTGATAAGTGGTTCCTTTACGATTCTATGTGCTCTAATAAATTCGATGACATTGAAAATCTTCTTATACATGAAGAAGCGCACAGGCAGAGTAATTTGTTAGGGACATATGAAAGCGAAAAACCTGATCATTGGATAGAATGGTTGAAAATATATCTAAAAATTGGAGGTAGAATCCCAAAGGTTTACTTAAAAGAAAAATTATATGAGCATGAAAAAGGATACGAAGAGATAAAAGAAGAAGATTTTAAAAACATAATAATTCTGGGATATGAAAACAG
>JAJZWM010000025.1 GCA_021846665.1 Nanobdellota archaeon
CGCCCCGAGCGGGATTCGGACCCGCGTCAATGCCGTGACAGGGCACTATCCTAGGCCACTAGACTATCGGGGCTTGTATTCTTTAAAAAATCAGCTACAACTATTTAAAGTTTTATTCGTTTTTAATATTCCTTTTAGTATTAAGCTTTTATGTGAAGAACCAAAGAATTTGAATTCTTTTTGTAATTTCTTCCATTAAAATCGAATTTTACACTTGCCTTTCCTAATTCAAAGTTACCAACTATTCCTATTTTGCTCTTTACTTCGTACATAACTATTATTTCATCGTTTGAGTTAAGCTCTTCTTCCTTCCAAGAGATAAGCATTTTATTACCATGTTTTGTTATCTTTCCTTCCTTCTGTCCTGCTTTTGCTACTTTTAGTGAATTTGGAGGTATCTCATCTTCCAATTCTATGCCGTATATTTTCTTTCTTGAAATATTCTTAAGTCTCAATGCTATTTTTATGTCTATAAATCCGTCTACAGCCTTGTGCTCTATGACTTCTTTTTTGAATGCTACTTTTCTGTTGAAATAAAGGAATATTATGAATACCAACGCTATTATTAAAATTATAAGATATATCGGATAGTAAGAAACAGAATAATGTAAGGTTATACTTTGGCCTGGCATTAATGATTTAATTGATGGCATAATTGAGCTATTTACAATCACAGCAGAACCATTGGAAGATGATTTAGAAGTTAAAAACAGTAAATTAAAGCTATTTATGCTTAGATTAATTGCACTTTGATTTATAGGAACATTTCCCTCATTCTTAACAGTTATAGAAGCGCTGCCTCCAAAGATATTGAAACTGGATGTTTTGCTTACTACTGGCTTGTAATATGCGAGTATGTTTACTGGGAAGTATAATGTGGATGAATTTTTATTGTAATTTGTATAAACAGATATATTATATTTCCCAGGTGGAAGAAGAGAACTTAAAGTATTTATTGGAATTGAAAAGTTAAATAAATTCAAGCCTAAATTTCCTATAACTTCATTTTTTGACGAGGAATAAACTAATTTTCCATTACTTGATAGATTATAAACAAAGGGCAGTATCAAACCGGTTTGTCCCAAAGAATTCATTACATTTACCTGAAAGTAGATATCATTGTAAGGATAAAAGAATTTTGACGAGTTTATTGAATAAAGGTATATTGAGGTTTTTGTTATTGGTATTATCGCAGCACTTAGATTAAAGTAATTTGATATACCGTTATCACTGTAAAGTATCTGCATTGTTATCGGATAAGAAAAGAAAACGTCCTTTGACTCAAAAGAGAAAAGCACAGTTTTTGTCTGACCTGGTAAAAGCTCAAAGTTCTGAGGGAATGCCCCTATACTATCAAAATAGCCAGAATAAATTATAGATGTTCTTCCCAGATTTAGAGATATATTTTGTGTTGTATTGTGATTATTATAAAAGGTAAAATTAAAGTATGAGATAGCATTGCTTTGAACAGTTATAGAATTAGGACTTACCTTCAAAGCATGGACATTTCCGACTAAAAATACTGCAGATAGTAGTACTATAGTCAAAATAATCACTTTCTTTGCTGAATTGTTCATAAACATAAAAGTATTTTCAGTATTAAATAGATTTAAGCCTTTAAATTTTACCGTAAAGAGCTAATAGTTTATCTACGGTTTTCTTTATATTAAATTCCTTTACTATTTCGTTAAATTTATACATGTTAGAATGTTCGTATGTAGTATTAGCCTTTTCTACAATATCCTTTATACTATGTGCATTAAATTTTTCACCACATTTTGCATAATTGAGCAACTCACTCTGTGCACTTTTTTCAGGCAAAAGAATTGGTAATTTATAGAAAGCTGCATAAAGATCTACAAGTCCTTGTGTTTCGAAAGTGGAGGGATTACATAAAAGATCTGAAGCGGCATAGTAAAGAGGTATATCATTTTCTTTTACAAATCCAGTAAATATAACATTTCTATTGCCTATTCTTCTGCTCAATGAAATAAGCTCATTAAGATATGGCCCAGAACCTGCTATTATTACCTTAAAACCGCTTGCTGACAGCGGTTTTGCAGCTTTTATTAGAATGTCTATGTTCTTTTCCTTACTTACCCTTCCGAAATATAATATTATTTTATCATTACTTTTTAATCTCAGCTGAATCCTTGCTCTCTTCTTATCCTCTCTCTTCATTGAATTAAAGTCTACTCCTGTTGGAATAACTTCTATATTTCTTAAACCATTATTCTTAAGTATCCTTTTTACATACGTTGTAGGTGCGATTATATTATCGGTCTTTGAATAGAACCACTTTAAATACCGCATGACCACAAATCTGCTTAACTTTATTGCGGCTTTGTTATTAGTAAAATAAGCAGATATGGCTTCATCAGAAAACACCATAGTATGGAATGTTCCTATAAATTTTGAATCAAGCTGCATACTCGCTCTATATGCGAATAAACCTGCTGTAAATGGAGTATGAGCATGTATTATATCTGGCATTATCTGCATTACACGTGAACTTTCACGGCTTATTAAACCCATTGTATACTGGGGATACTTTTTAAACTGCATTCCCTTTATGACGCATAGCCTTTTATCTTTTTTTGCAAGTCTGGCCATTTTACTTCCGCCTGAAGCGAATATGTAAACCTCATGCCCTCTTCTTTCCAACTCTTTTCTTGTATTGAGTATAGAGGTTACAACACCATCTCTAGATGGAAGGTAACTATCTGTGTAAAATGCTATTTTTAACGTTTCCATTCTAATTTACAGAGATGTGGGGAGCTTTTCTTTCTCCTAATGCTTTTTCTATTTCATTCAGTTCCTTTGTTCCAATTTTTTTAGGAAGATCTATTGCAATATCTATTATAAGATTACCTCGCTGCCCATTCTGGCTGTAAAGACCTTTTCCCTTTAATATCAGAGGACCTGTTTCACCTGCGCTTACTGTTATTCTTTCGCTTCCCCAAGGAGTTGGTAAATCAAGCTCTATACCATTAAGAAGATCCCTTAAATCTAGATATAACCTTGTTCTAAGATCATTTCCGGAGATACTGTAAGTATCACTTTTTCTTATGTGGAAAAACACATATAGGTCTCCATTTTCTCCATTAACTGAAGGTTCCCCTTTACCTTTTATTATGGTATAATCACCTTCCTTTACTCCTCTTCTTATAGAAATGGAAAGCGTTTCCTCTTTTACTATAAAGCCAGTACCGTTACAGTTATCACACTTCTTTTTAACTACAAAACCGGTTCCACCGCACCTATCACAGGTAGTAGCGAATATAACATTTGACCCAAATTGATGTATATTTCTGCGTATTTTTCCACTACCATGACATTTAGGACATTTTTCTCTTTCTTTTGCACCAGAACCAGAACAAACGGGACAGATTACTCTATGTCTTATATTAAAGGTTTTCACCGAGGGATTAAATACATCCTCTAAGTTTATATCTAAATCGTATCTTAAATCTTCTCCTTTTGACGAAAAACCGAAATTCCTAAATATGTCCTCAAATCCGTGAAAATTAAATATATCGCTAAAGTCATTAAAATCAAAGCCTTGTTGACTGCTTTCCTGCTGTGATGAACTACCTCCTTTATTCATCAATATCCTATATGCTTCATTTATTTCCTTAAACTTCTCCTCAGCCTTTTTATCCCCTGGGTTTAAATCTGGATGATATTTCTTGGCAAGGGTCTTAAAAGCCTTTTTAATCTCTTCTTCAGATGCATTAGGACTTACACCTAATACACTATAAGGATCCTCCATATTATTCTAAAGAAGAGTCTGACTAATAATCTTTAACTTCCGCTGTTTTCTTCTCCATTTTGCGGATTATCATTGTTCTCATTGTTTTCATGTGTATCTTGCTGAGCATCATTCTGTTGAGCCTGGCCCTGCTGGCCATAGATCTTCGAACTTAGCTTATTTATAATTGCTGTCAACTTGTCTTTATCTTCATTTATCTGCTCAATAGTAATATCTTCTTTTGTCGTGTCTTCCTTTATTTTATTTATTATATCATTAGCTTCATTTTTCTCTTCCTCAGTTATTTTATCCTTAAAGTCATTTAGCGTCTTCTCAAGGGAATAAGCCAAAGCAGAAAGATTATTTTTGGCCTCTATTAATTCCTTTATTTTCTTATCTTTTTCCTCATTTTCCTTTGCGTCCTGCATCATCTTTTCTATCTCTTCCTTTGAAAGCTTGTGCGGAGCAGAGATTGTTATCTTCTGCATCTTTCCTGTAGCTTTATCTTTTGCAGAAACACTCAGTATTCCATTAGCATCTATATCAAAAGTTACCTCTATTTGAGGTACTCCCCTAGGTGCTGGAGGTATGCCCTCAAGATTAAAGCTGCCGAGACTTATATTGTCTCTTGCAAGAGGTCTTTCTCCTTGAAGTACATTTATAGTAACGCTTGTCTGATAATCATCGGCTGTTGAAAAAACCTTGCTGGCTTTAATTGGTATGGTACTATTTCTTTCAATTATCGGTGTTGAAACGCCCCCTAAAGTTTCTATACTAAGCGTCAAAGGAGTTACATCCAAAAGCACTATATCCTTGATTTCTCCTGCTAAGACTGCGCCTTGAATAGCCGCACCTAATGCCACTGCTTCCATTGGGTCTACTCCTCTTTCAAGTTTTTCCCCGAAGATATCAGTAAGGAATTTCTGTACTATTGGCATCCTTGTAGGACCACCTACAAGTATTATCTTTGAAACTTTATCCTTGTCAATATTTGCATCCTTAAGAACATTTTCTATCGGCTGTCTTGACTTCTCTATTATAGGTCTTACAAGATTTTCCAAAGTAGCTCTGGATATTTTTATATCAAGATTCTTTGGAGAATTATTAATGACAGTTATGTAAGGAAGGTTTATCTCTGTTTCAAGAACTGTTGAAAGCTCTATTTTTGCCTTCTCTGCAGCATCCCTTATCCTTTGCATTGCTACTTTGTCCTTGTTTATATCAAAATTCTCTTTTGTTTTGAAATCTTTTACTATATAGTCTATAAGAGCGTTATCCATGTCAACGCCACCGAGTTCTACATCTCCAGATGTAGCCAAAACTTCGAATGTACCAGAGGATATCTCCATTAATGTTACATCGAGCGTTCCTCCGCCAAGATCATACACTAAAACCTTTATGTCTGCAGATTTATCTAAACCATATGCCATAGCGGCTGCAGTTGGTTCATTTATTATTCTTACAACATCTAAACCGGCTATGCTGCCTGCATCTTTCGTTGCCTGCCTTTGATTGTCATTGAAATAAGCAGGAACTGTTATTACTGCCTTTTTAACTTCTCCTCCAAGAAAGGCTTCTGCATCTCTCTTTATTTTCTGTAGTATAAAAGCAGAAATCTGCTGTGGAGTGTATTCCTTGTTATTTATAGTATACTTATAATCGCTTCCCATCTTTCTCTTTGCTGCGAATATAGTATTTTGAGGGTTTGAAACTGCCTGTCTTCTTGCAGGTTCTCCAACTAAAATCTGATTGTCTTTTGTAAATGCAACCACTGAAGGAAACATTTTACCTGCTATTGTCGCTCCTTCTGCACTTGGTATTATTGTAGGCTTCCCCGCTATTACAACAGCTGCCTGCGAATTCGAAGTCCCCAAATCTATTCCTATTATCTTTTCTTTTTCTGTCATATACTGATTTTAACTTTCGGATACCTTATTACTTTTCCGTTAAGTTTATAACCTTTCTGCACCTCCTCAATTATCTTTCCTTTTTCTTCTTTACTTTCTTCAGTTGCCACGACTTCTGCTATATCAGATGAAAAGTCCTTACCTAAGACTTCCATCTCCTCTAAGCCGTAGTACGATAACACTGAAAGAAGCGCTTTGTAAAGCGCCTGCACTTTTTCGTCCTTATCTTGTTTCAATACACTTTCAAAATCATCGAGTACCTTCAGCAAATCGCTTATAAGCCGTTCATTTGAATACTTTACATATTCAACTAACTCTTTATCCTTTGATTTTTTATAATTGTCAACCTCAGCAAGCAAATACATATATTTCGACTTATAGTCTTCTTCATTTTGTTCTTCCTGCTTTTCGACATTTGTATCTTGCGCAGCATTTATATTTTCTTCCATAAGATTATCTTGATAATTAAATATCAGTAATATCTATTTTTATTAATTTTTACTCTTTTTATCCTTTTCCTTTTTCTCATCTTTCTTTTCAGTTGACACTTTAGGCAAAGGTAAAATTGATGGAAGCTGTAACATCTTTGAAAGAGACATAGCTTCTATTATACTTATATTAAGACTAGTCTGTAATACTTCCTCAGTTATAGAATCATCAAGCACCTTTTCATCCTGCCATTTATTGTATATCTTATCAATATCCTCAGAAGTATGCACTATAAAACCTTCTATTACAATGTGACCAAGTTCATCAGAACTGTTGGCAGTGAACTTTGCATCGAATCTAAACTGAAATTTAAGTACCT
The DNA here is from genome assembly GCA_021846665.1 of Nanobdellota archaeon. Taxonomy (GTDB): domain Archaea; phylum Nanobdellota; class Nanobdellia; order Parvarchaeales; family Parvarchaeaceae; genus Parvarchaeum. The sequence goes on from JAJZWM010000025.1 coordinate 6,467, forward strand.
TAAACTTTTCATCTTTTTCAACGTCCAAAATGGTTATATTATTTGATATGCCCATTTGCGTTTCGGGTGGTATATTATCCTCCCTCTTTGCATCTACCTTAGTTATCAAGTAATTTACTATCATAGCATTCTATAAGACTGTTAGTATTTAAAAGTTTCCACTATAAGAATAAAAAACTATATATTTATAAAAAACGCTCTAAAAAAGAATGAATGAGGAAAAAGATGCCGATTATTACTTTGAAAAGTTGAAGGATAGGGGATTAGACAAAGAAAAGTATTATTCACAAGCTCTAAACCCAACACATAAATATGATGTATTCCCAAATGAGAAAATTTTCATGAACTGGTTAATAGAAGATGATTTTTTGGACCTTAGAACTATGAATGAGATAATATTTTCAGTCTATTCAAACCCATCTTCAGAGGAAAATATAGTTATAAACAAATATATAAAGGAAGAAAATAAGCAGCAAGAGATATCAAATCTTTCAGATGAATGCACAGAAAACATTCTTTATCTTTTAAAAATACTTACAAATCTAAAAGGATACAGCACAGATGATTTAATAAAAATACATGAAGAAATCTTAGAAAAAATGGATAAAATGAAAGAAAGACTAAATAATATAGTAAGTGGTGCTTTTGAATACTTTAAAAAGAAAGAAAAACAG
>JAJZWM010000026.1 GCA_021846665.1 Nanobdellota archaeon
TGGTTAGTTACATTGTCTGAACCGTCCTTTTCTAGGCCTATTGGCAGTATGGACCTGTAAAGATTATAAGGATTTTCATTGTAATTGCATTTTGTACCGTTTATATTCAATGTGAACATTTCATTTGACATTGAATACTTTTTATATGCCCTTACGATGCTGTTTATGATTTCGGTCTTACCACTCCCACTTGGACCTATCAATAACAGTATGGGGATATACCCCTGCCTTGAAATGAAAGAAGCCTGCTCCAAGGCGTTCATAAGGTTTTCCTTTACGTCTTTTATACCGTATATGTCATTAAAGGCATTTTCATCAATTATGCTTTTCCTGACACGGTCTACAGTGCTTTCTTCCTTTCCAACCAGCCGTTCAAGGCCGACGCTACCCATAAATCAAACCTACTTCGTTATAAAGAGATTATAGGCAACACGTGCGCATTGATTACAATAACCAATGTCGATCAATTTGCTTATTATCCTGTCTTGGTCAAGTTCAGTAGCAGTTCCTGCAATAGATGCACTTAGTTTATCAACTATCCCTGCAGTAAGTTGTGGGTATCTCTCAATTATTGTAGGTGTAAGCATCTTTACAAGTTCATCTATGCTTTTTTTGTTATTAGTTACCGAAGCATCGTTTATTATGCTGTATATACTATCATGCATTACATCGCTTCTTAAGTTTGCTCTATTTTCTAAGTCTGTAACAAAATCGTAGTCAATTGGCTGTACAGTTCCAAACATTGGAACTCTAACTTTTTTATCATTTTCATTGCCGGTCTTCTTTATGTAATATACGTTTATAACGTATTTATTCACCAAATCCTGAACTTTTTCAGAGCCATATTCGACCATAGATACATCATTTTTCATCATCCTCTTTACCTCATTATATGCATCCTGTACCACTGTACTACCTTCTCCCTTTTCCCTCGGCTGCACTCTTGCCTTAGTTTCCGGAGAAAGATCCTCCATTGTATTGAGGAAGTCTTCTATGTACCTTGTACCATTTAACTCGTCAAGTATTGTTCCTAAGCATACCTTTTCATTTAGCGCTTCCTTGGGTAAATAACCAGCTTCTACACCTATCTTTCTGCTGAAGTTAGCATAAGAAAGAAGTTTTGAAGGAGATTTTACCATGTCGTCATATGGTATACCTAGTTTTACTCCTTCTTCCAGTTCTAAAATCGGTTTTTGCGTGGCTTCTCTTATTATATCTTCAAGAGATACTTTTATTTCAGGATGGAAAACTCCATCGTATATATCGGCTTTGTCTTTAAGTGATACATTATCGTAGTGAGAAATACTTGCTTCTACCCAAATCCTAGATAACATCCTGAGGAAATGAGGAGGATAATGTATATTCAATTCCTTTGCAGCATGCGTATATATATCATTCAATGCAGTTTCAGCATCGGAAAGTTTTGTCATAGAACGAAATACTATTATATTCGACCTACGTAGAAGGTAAGGCTTTATGCTGTCAGCTATCTTTTTATAATCGTCCATATTCGTAGTTCCTATCATGATTGCATCAAATGATTCCTTAAAGGAGGGAGAAACCTTCGTTCTTGTATCCTGTACAAAATCTAAAAGTGAATTTGCAAAGGAAGAAGAACCTTTAAGCACTTCACTTATATAGATTATATTCCCTCTAGGAGAAGGGGCTGATTGACTGCCAAGTATACCAAAATCATACGCTAAAACATTCGAGTTATCCCCCCCAAGTTCATTCAGTATTTTATAGAACATTCTTCCACCGAATATTCCTTTATAATCTAAGTGTTGGTCATCTGCTGCAACTACCGGCTCTGATATATGAATGATATCGTCGTCGCCCGCCATTTCCACAGTTACTAGTTTTTCGATAATGTTCTGTATCCTCTCATAATCTGGTTTGTTATCTTTCAAAACAAACTGACTTAAAGAATCGGCAAGTGTTGTCTTTATTTTGCTGAGAGTAGAGCTAACTGCACCTCTTTTATTTATGCTAGGTACAGTCCAGTATTCCTTATCTGGTTTATCCAAATTTTCGATAACTTCTTCTATCTTTGTCTTTTTAGAAGAACCAGGTCTTTTTTGCAATAAGTAAATCTCATCTTGTATGTTTTCGCCAAGAGTTAATTTTCTTTTTCCTTTAGGACCTAATTGCGAATGAACATCTTGCAAAAACTTATGTCTCTGCTCTTCGGATAATTCCTTTAGTGCGGAATTTTTTTCAAGTGAATCTAAATCTAATTTTAAAACATACTGTATTCCTTCACTTTCAGAATAAACCCTTAAAGTCTCTGCTAAAGTATTAAGAAACTCACTTTTACCAGCACCAGGTGGAGATATTATTACAGTGAGCTTATTTTTAATGTCACTGTTTCTTGCTGCTCTTTTAAGGAAGGAAACAAATCCATCAGCAAAGTCACTGGAATCATACCTAGTCTTTATGTTTCTTTGATCATTAGGTTGTTTTATTAGAAACTGCCATTTACCATCTTTTTTACCATATGATTCTATTGCAGCTAATGCTCTCTGATTTGCATTATAAAATACTTCTGGTCTCTCTCTACCAAATTCTAAAAATTCATCTAAACTCATTTTCTGTTTAAACGACGTTTTTTCTCCCATATTATTCAACCCCCAGTATATATAGGAAGATATCTCCTTTATATACTTTTTCTTCAAAAAATTCTAATTTTTCACTTAAATTTTTAATAAAATTTACAAATTCTATGCTAAAATCTCGCATAAAACCGCTGTTTTTTACTTCTATCATATTCATTTTTCACCTTCGATTTTTATTAAATTATATTATAATAGTAACCATATGGAAATTAAATAAAAAAAATTAGATTTTAATCATCAGCCCAAACAAAATCTGAAACTATCAGAAATTATTTGGGCAAATCAGTTTGTCTTAATTGAATATGAAGAAAAACTGCAGCGCCTCAAGTATAGTGAAACAACACAAAAACTTCCATTGAAAGCACTACTTTGCATTTAATTATATTAAAAAGATCATATTTAAATCTATCGTTAATCAAAATAGATTTTTTAATTCATTAACTATCGAATTTACATTAAATTTCATTTCCCTTTTGCTTTCAAGATCTCTTACAGTAATAAGATTATCTTGTAGGTCTCTTTTTCCAACTATCACTGCATATTTAATCTTTTTAGAATTACAGTAATCCAAGCCTTTTGAAAGAGAAACGTTATCTAAAAGAATATCTGTTGTTATACCTGCATTTCTTAAAACAACCGCTATTTCTCTTGCTTTCTCTGTATTATCTACATTGAGAACACATACTTTATTGTAAAATTCATTTTTATAATTTTCTACCAGGACCTCCATTATTACATCAAATCCGATAGATCCTCCAACTATTGCAAAATCCGCATCAAATTTACTACTTATCTTATCGTATCTGCCGCCGCCTGCAAGCACTACTCCCTTTAACTGCCCCTCCGTGAATTCAAATTCAAATATGCTGCCGTCATAGTAATCCTGTCCTCTTACCAAAGACCTGTCAAAGTAAACCCCTTCTACACCATAGCTTTTCTTCAGATCATTCATTAGATATTCTACATCTTCTATGCCTTCAAGTCCGTCAATTTCTTTGCCATTCAAGTAATCTCTTACTTTTTCTGCCTTTTCTGCTCCAATCAAATTACTTACATTCCTTGTAACCTCTTCTATCCCAATTTTATTCATCTTATCAATCTCTCTTAAAACTTGAGTAATTTTTTCTGTCTCTACTTGAAGATTCTCCATTAAAGATGTGAGTATTTTTCTGTTGCTTAAATTTATCTTATAATCTTTTATACCTAATTTTTTAAGCGCAAAGTCTATGCAGGCAACGACCTCGGAATCATACATTATATTTGAAGAACCAAAAACATCTATGTCTGCCTGTATAAATTCTCTCCATCTACCTTTTTTCGTGTCTTCATATCTCCATACATTTCCCATACTATATGCTTTAAGTGGAAAAACAAGTGATTTGTTTCCGGATATTACTCTTAATTTTGAAACGGTATGTTCTGGCCGAAGAGCAAGCTTTTCTCCTTTTTTATCCTCAAAAGAATACAGTTGTGATTCTATCTCTGGGCCTGATTTGTTTGTAAACAATGATAAATATTCAAAGGAAGGTGTTTCAACGGGTTCGAAACCAAAAAGTTCATACGTTTTTCTTATGGTTTCTAATGCCTGCTGCCTTAGATATGCTTCTGTGCCTATAAAATCTCTGACCCCTTTAACTTTATCTACTGCCATTATTATACTAAGAAATTAGATGTTTAAAAATATAAGGGCATTCAAAAAAATTAACAAAATAAAATTTACTCTTTTTTTCTATCATTTCTCAAATTTTTAGCGTTACTATTGATATAAAAAAGTAAACTAAACATGTTTTAAACACATAGAATTATCTTTCCAATAATGTAAAATTTTATTATAATGAGTTTTTTATTAAAAAATCAACTTCCAACTATCTTCATGTATGCTTTTTCAAGATTCTTATATTTCTTCTGTAGGTTTTTAACAGTATCTTGTTTCATTATTTTTCCATTATTTATGAAAATTATTTCATCACATACTTCCGTTATTTCCTGTATTACGTGAGAACTTATCAGTATTAAGCGGTCCTTTTTCATTGACAAGATAAGTTTCTTGAATTTCATTCTTTCAGCGGGATCTAAACCGCTTGTAGGTTCATCTAACAACAGTATACTTGGTTCTGATATAAGAGCTGCTACTAAAGATACCCTTTGCCTTTGACCCTTTGACAGTCTACCTATCCTTGAATTTAAAGGTGGAAGCTCAAGTAGCTTTCCGTATTTATTTATCTGCTTACTTATATCAGCGGTTGAAAGACCATTAAATTCCGCCGACATACTAAGTGCTTCTGCGATAGTCTGTGTTCTATCTGGTTCAGGAGATTCTATCACTGCGCCTATACCTAAAAGTACACTCTTTAGATCTTTTCTAACATCAAAACCATTTACAAAAACAGAACCGGAATTTGGCTTAAGTAAACCAGCAAGTATCTTAAAAGTGGTTGTTTTACCTGCACCATTAGGACCTAAATAACCAATAATGCCTTTGCCTTTGTGTGAAAATGAGATATTATCCAATGCTATTTTATCACCGTATCTTTTTGTGAGGTTTTTTACTTCTATATCCATTATCCTTTCACCTCCTTATATTTGTACATAAAGATACTTGCTATGAAGAATATCACTATATACCCAAGCATTATTTCTATGCCCTCAAAAGTATAAGGTTCGTATTGTGTTATTGTAAACGCTCCTGCTTTTGTAGGAATTTTTAACTGTGAAAAGTGAACAAAATGCGTTGAAAATACAGTATAAACTACTTGTCCCCCATAATTCACAAGAAACCATGGCTGTACTGACAAAAAGCTCTGAAGAACACTTGAAGCTATAGGTAAAACAACGATTAAAAGAATTACAACTGCTACTGTACTAGTTTGAGGGTTATTAAATAAAGAACTTAAGAAAAACGCAAAGGACAGTATAGAAAGTATAAAGAGAGCAACTAAGCCAATAGAAGTAGCGAAAACCGATGGTAAAGTAGAAAAGAAATAAAATGAAGCTATAGCTGCGAAAAGATAATATATCAGTATTATTGAAAAAGACACTAATAGTGACGCTAAGTACCTGCCAATTAATATAGAACTTCTTCTTGCAGGCTGTACTAATATATAGTAACTATAATTTGATGCAAAATCTGTTGAAATTGCATTGCCTCCAAAAAACGCAGCTACTATTACAACTACAAATGTAATGTTCTGCATAAAACTATAAAGATAGTTTGATGCATTACTGTACTCTGCATTTATTGCGTTTATTCCAACATGCGCTTCTATAGCAAATACTGCTATGGATATCAACGCAACAAGTATTGCGAGTGCAAGAAATCTTTTAGTTCTAAAGTATGATTTAAGTTGATATTTGAATGAAACTACTATCTCGGCCATACGGCCTATATCTCTAGAATGAACAATTGAATTCGTCATTAAGTATAGTATAAGCTATACTATATAAATATTAAGTTAAATTAAAGCACCGAAAACATTCTTAACTAGTTAGTATCCCTTTTTATTTTAAAAATAGAAGATCATATCATAAATTAAAGCTTTTCATTTATCCAGAGCAAATTTAAGCAATTATCATATAGTTTGACGATTTCTTTGAGATTTAAAATATCATTAAAAATATTTTTATATATCAAGTTATTTTAAGTTCTGAATATTTCTTAGTTATATCTCAACTTTCTTGAAGAATTTCGTTTATTTTTGAACCTTTGTCATATTTTATTGCTAATATTCCAAAGATTATCAAGTAAAGCCAAGCAGTAACGGAACCCGCCCTGCCAAATGAATACTGCAAAAACTCTATATGTCCTATTAAAGGTTGTTGTGTAATTCCTGGAATCGCTACTACCCCAGATACAAAGAAAAGACAGATATTAAAAACAGAGTAAATCAATGCAGGCCAATACCACATCTTAAGACCCAAAATATAAATTATAGCTATTAATATATACAACGCAACTTCTACATCTAAATACATAGTTGCAATTGAAGTTGCTGCAGGAACAGCATAAAGATGTGCTGCCACTGCTATAAGAGCTGCTAAAGCTAGTGAAAATCGAAGAAATTTTATAGAAGAATAAGGACCTATTTCTTCTTTCTTTTTATTTAGTTTTTTGTTTTTACTTGTTTTCATATTAAACCTTAATAACTATTTTATATATAAAAAGTTAAAATCTTCCAAAATTTTAACTGTTACTGAATACTTTCTTTCAATAAAAACTTTGAAAAAGGTTAATCATAATAATTCATTCTCTTAAGGATACTAGAATCCTATTTCATTTAAAGACGACAAGAAACGTTAACTAATCAAAACACGCCCCGAGCGGGA
>JAJZWM010000008.1 GCA_021846665.1 Nanobdellota archaeon
AAAAAATAACAAAAGAGCAATAATAAGATGACTACTTTTCGTTTTTATTTTTACCATATTACCTTTTGTAATACTAATAAATAATTAAAGAAGACAGACTATTTAAGAACATAATCAAAGCTTTTAGACTTATATTTTTATAATAAGTTATACATTTATTAGCATGGATCTAAGTAAAAACATACTTATAAAAGCAAATCCTGGAACAGGAAAAACAACTTCTTTAGCTAATAGAGTAATAGAACTTATAAAGAATGGCGTAAGTGAAAACGAAATTCTATGCCTGACTTTTACAAACAAGGCTGTTGATGAAATGTTTGAAAAAATAGGCCAGAAACTAAAGGAAAACAATCTAGAAGTTTCAAGGATAAACGGTATTACAATTTCTACATTTCATAGTTTCTGTAATTCATACTTTTCTGAGCAAGGAAAAGAATACGAGCTGGTTAGCAACAACTTCATAAGATTTTCAATATTTAAGAGTTTTGAAAATAACAATGCATTCAATTATGAAAGAGATTACATTATACAGGAACTAGTTCCTAAAGTAGAGAATGCAATTAGATATATAAAAAGCTTCGGGATAACTCCAGAAGAGATAAACATAAAAATGACTAAAGGAGAATTGATAAACAAGTCTTTTTTAGAGAATATGAGCAGCATAACAGTAGAAGAGATTCTAGCTTTTCTCGATTATTTTATAATAGCTTTCAAAGACTACGAAAAAGAGAAAGGGTCTGCAAAAATAGATTATAATGATCTTTTAAAGAAATTTTTACAAGAATATGACCCATTAAAAAAACATTACAAATATGTTTTAGTAGATGAATTGCAGGACTTAAATGATGTAGAAGCAGAGATAGCAAGGCTTTTGGGAGATTACCTATTTCTTGTGGGAGACAGAAAGCAATCCATATTCGGTTTTCAAGGTGGTAGCCTAAAAAATTTCACAGAATTTCAAAAACTAAGCAATTTAGATCAATTAACAAAAGGGCTTAACTATAGAAGTTATAGTGAAATTCTTGACTATTCCAAACAGTATTTTCTCAGTAAAATAAATGATCCAAGTTATAAAGAGGAACTAATGGATTTTAAAAGCAATAAAGGAACTGGCGGAAAGGTAAAACAGCTTGTAGGAAACAATACAGATGACATAGCTGTAAAGCTTGCTATAGATCTTATATCACAGGGTAAAAATGCAGCAATAATAACCCGAACAAATGAACAGATAGTAAGTATTTCCCGTGTTTTAGACTCAAAGAATATAAAATATGCCACAACTGCAAGCGCTTCTGTTTCAACAAGAGCAAAGAACTCCATAATTGATTATTTGAAAGGCATATTCAACGCCGATGAAAAGGATATTTTAAAGGCATTGTTCACGCCATTTTCTGGCGTTTCACTTAAAAAGGCATTTGAAATTGAAGAAAAGTACAGAAAAAAGGAGATAGGCATAGATGACATAAAAAGACTTGCAAAGCCTTTTTTTGATAGAAAAAACGCTGCAGAGCTTAACATATTTAATGTAAATAAACTTTTCAATGAAACTATACTTCCTATCTCTGTAGCCTTGGATAATGACTATTACATAAGTGCAGCAGCAATACTTGAAAACATAAACCAATACATGGACAGCACTGAACTGCCCAGTTTTTCGGACATGCTTGTATATCTTTACACGGCAGAAGACAGCTATGAATCAAATGACAAACAGGAAAATCTTGTACTTACAACAGTTCATAAAGCAAAAGGATTAGAGTTTGACAATGTTATATATGTTCCAAAAAAACAAAGCAATAAAACGAGCTTTATTGATTTAGTAACCAATTCAATAATTAAACAGACCAAGGATATAGACGTAAAGGAGGAATTGGCGGATGAAAGCATAAGAGTGGATTTTGTCGCATTTACAAGGGCAAAGGAAAACCTTTTTGTTGTTACTCCTCCAGCTCTTGCTGAGGATTACTATGTTGAGGGATTTATTGAAAAAAATATCGCAGAAATGGAAGACGAGCCTGCTCCCTTTAAGAAAAAATACGCTGAAGCTTATTCTCTTTTTGTTAATAAAGAATATGATGCAGCAAAGGCCTTGCTTGAAGAAAACGAGGAATGGCTTATAAACAGAATAAATAGCTATTTCAGCCAGCTTAAAAGTATATCCTTTTCACTACTTGATGCAATGTCAGATCCATTAAACTTTATAAAAACAAATGTTTTGAAAATAAGGGAAGTAACAGAAAGCACAAAATTCGGTTTAAATGCACATAAAATAGCAGAGGATTACTTCAAGCATACCTTAAAAGAAGAGGAATTGGATGAAACGCAGAAAAAAATTCTCCAGAATATAATAAGCATTCTTGAAGAGATAAAAAGAAAATACAATGCTGTAGAGATAGACGCTGAAAAAACGTTGGAAATGCCTCTTGAAGCAGTATTCCCTGACATAAAAGTTGATTTAAAGGTCTCTGCAAAGCTGGATGCTGTATTCCTTAACAAAGAAAAGAACAAATATTTAATAATAGATTTCAAGACAGACAGATCAGATGATAACGGATCAAAACATAGAAGACAACTTGCACTTTACCGCAGATTATTTGCAATAGAGAAAAAGATCGATGAAAAAGAAATAGACTCAGCAATAGCATACATAAATTTAACAGGAAAGATAAACACCGGAAAGTTTGAATACGAATTAGATACGCAGAAGATAAAAGATATGCAAATAGACACGGTTAAAAAGCATACTCTGCAGCTTTTGGAATATAAAGAAAATACAAAAAAATTCATTGAGAGAGCAACTGAAAAGTACTATTATTCTGACAGCCTAAATGATGAGATATTCAAGAAATTAAGAGAAGAATACGAACATACTAAAGTGGTATGATAGAAAAGGAAGATATATTTTATGCCTTTTTTGCTGGAATTGCTTCACTTGTAACTGCATTTATAATAATTTTTCTTGCTTTTCCAAACCAGTTTCAAAATAATCCATCTCTGCTTTCTATATCTTTTATAGTAGTAATGGAAGTAGTTGTGTTCTTTGCCTTCTTTTTTGCGATGCGCAGACGCAGTTAATCTTTTTCTGTATAACTCATTTTTAATTCATTGTTTCTTTCACTGTAAGTATAGTTCTCTTTAAATTTTGATGTATATTTATCTATAGCAGAATACAAGCTGCTTGAAAATTTGTCATACTTATCAGTTAAGTAATTCTTTATCTTTGAAATATATCCTATTTTTGCAGACTCAAAGAACTTATTCATTTTATATTTTTCTGCAATGTTGTTCCATGCAGCTTTGTTGTATGTGCTTAAAAGCTTCTTCTCTTCATCTGAACTTGCTTCTCCTATTTTTTCTCCAACAAAGTAGATCAATTCTCTGGGAGTATATCCTTCTATATGTTTAACCAGATAATTAGTGTATTTTTCCAGCTGATTTTCCTTTATCCTGCTGTTCTTTAGCTTTTCAAAGGTATTGTAAAGCCCATAATAGCCGCTATTTTCAATGTTTTTTGGCTCTTTTTCATTTTTTAAGATATCATTTAGTTTCATATTTTTCACCCTTCTTTGTTAAGATAATAACTAGTATTTAAAGCTTTGTATTACTTATAAGTAATTACTTTTAATGTTTTCTGTCATATTTTCATTTCCCCTTATAAGAGAAAGAAGAGCTGCTATCACAAGCATTAATATAAGAAATAAAAAGGAGAAATGCATGCCTGTTATAAAGCCCTTTGTTATTCCTCCTATTAATTTAGAAGTTCCTACAAATATCTCGAAAGCAAGGTATCTTGGAATAGCTAAAGTCGCAGTAACTATTACTATTATAAAACTACCCATTATACCCATACTACCGAAAAGTCTTAAAACACCAGAAGCTGTACCAAATCTGCCTGCTTCACTGCTTTTCATTACTGCACTGTTATTAGCGGGCCAGAACATCGAGCCTCCAAAGCCTGTTATGGCAGAACCAATAAGTACAATGTATACGCTTGAGGTTGCAGTTAACGCAAAATAGACAGTTATACCTATTATCATTATTATAAGACCTAATGTTGCAAGAAGTCTTGCACCGTATTTATCAGAGTACCTTCCCATGAAAGGAGAAAGCACACCACTTAATATATAACCTGGAAGAAGAAGCAATGAAGCATCGAAAGGAGTTAGACCTCTAACTCCCTGCAAATACATTATAAGCATAAAAGCTACACCCATAAATCCAAGGCCCTGAAACATTGAAGCTAAAACTGAATTCTTGAATATTCTGTTCTTGAACATTGATAATTTTACTACAGGATTTACAAAAATCTTTTCCCTGAAATAGAAAGGTATCACTAGTATGAAACCAACTATAAGAAGCGAAAGATTTGTGTAGTTCAATCCAACTGAAGCTATTCTTACGCCTGCATACAATATCATTGAAAGAGATACGCCCAAAAAGCCCATCCCGAGTATATCAAGCTTCTCATGCTCTCTTTTATCATCTTTTATGTATTTAATAGCAAGAACTAAAAGAACTATCCCTATAGGAACGTTAATGAAAAATATATATCTATAGCCTATAAAAGTAGTTATTATACCACCAAGCACTATCCCTAGCATCGCACCAACATTCCAGCCCATGCCTGTAAATCCGTACGCTTTGCCAAGCCTTTCTCTTTTAAATGTATCCGCTATTATTGCTCCACTATTAGCAGTCATCATCGCGCCACCAATAGCTTGAAAACCTCTGAATATTATTAAAGTAATATCTGTCGGAGCGATACCACACATGAATGAGAAGATAGTAAATATTGCTATACCCGAATTAAAAATTCTTGATCTCCCAAAGATATCTCCTATTCTACCAAGCTGAGTAGCTGCAACTGCTGTAATAAGAAGGTATATTAAGATAACCCATATTATAGTTGAAAGATTTGAATGAAGAGCTTGAGTTATTGCCGGAAAAGCAAGCAGAACTATTGTTGAGTCTATTGAAGCCATCAATACGCTTATTACTAAAACTGAAAGTATTAAATTTTCATTTTTAACATTGGTATCTATACTTAAATCTTTGGTAGCTTTAGAGAGTTTCATAATTTAAGTGTATATTCAAAAATAATAAATATATAATATAAAAAACTTATATATAAACTAGCTTATTCTTCTTTAAAATCATTTAAGCATTTTCTTTAGGTTATCTACTGTCTGATTTACGACATCGGTTACAGCCTGATTTACAATATCTTCTCCGAAAAGCTTTGCCATCTTACCAAGTTCTATATCAGCCTTCCAATCTATCTTAGTAGAAGAATCCTGTGTACTTATATCAATATAAAGAGCAATAGAAAACTTCAAACCTATAGTAGAACCATCTCCCTGTATTAATACATGCTTGTTTTCCTGTTTTTCTTTTAATTGCGCAGAAAATTTAATGTTAAGATTTGAAAGATAACCTGCACCAAGAAACTTTGAAGTATACTTTTTTGCATCTACCTTGAACTGTAATTGAAAATTGTCTCCGTTTACCTCTGTCGATACTACGTTAGGTAGACATTTTGCAAATTTATTAGCATCTGCGATTATATCCCAAACCTTTTCAATTTTATAATCTACTGTAAAACTCCCTTTAATTTCCATATTAATTAAATAATTCTCTTGAATACAATAAATCTATTGCATTCGAATACATATCAGAATAGGTTTTACCTGTTGATTCATTTAACATTTCGTAAAGAAAGCCCTTATCCAAGGATAATGATTTTGCCATTTCGCCGATATTTTGACTATTTACACGCGGCCAGTAAAGCTTTATTTTATCAGTATTTGATTCGGTTTTATTGCCTAATTTATCTCCTATAAAATCGCCTATATCCTTTGCCATTATCCTTGAAGTACTCAATTTACCACCTACTATGCTTATTATCCCACCCATATTATCGGTAACGGAATGATCAAATATCTTGAAATCTCTGCTAGCTTTTCTACTATCATCATTTTCTCCTGCAGCTATTAAAGGTCTTACACCTGCGTAGTATCTGGAAACTGGGTAATTTGCAAGAATAGGCAGCATTTCACTACCAGCTTTCTGCAGAAAGCCAATATCCTCTTTGTCAACATCAAATTTATCTGGATCATCAACAATAAAGGCAGTAGTTCCTATAATCGAATCATTGAAAAATGGCACAACTATATCGCCATCAGAAGGCTCTCTAAGCCTGTTTATTATGTGTTTTGTGAATCTTCTGTTTATTACTGCCATTGTACCTGCTGAAAGTATCATTTCTATGCTTTTTATACCCAACTTTTCGTCTATAAGTTTTGATGCCCATGCCCCGCTCGCATTTACAACTAAATCAGCTTTTAATTCACTTGTTTCTCCAGTATTATTGTTTTTTACTTTAACGCCCTTTATATCATTTCCTTCTTTTATGAAATCTATTACCTCAGTGTTTAACATAATTTTTGCGGATTCCCTCTTTGCAGTCAGTAATAAACTTGTTATGAATCTAAATGAGTTTATTACCTTATCCGGTACTCTATAAACTGCTTTTACTGAACTGTTAAGAAAAGGCTCATCCTTAAGAGCAGTTTCTATACTGATAGATTCTATGGGAATATTAGACTGTTTGCAACCATTTTCAAACTTACCTTGAAAAGAAAGATCTTCATCATTCAAAGCTACAAATAGACCACCAGTATTTTCTATACAGAATGAAGCTATATCGGAGATAACTTTATTATCTAATATACTTTCCTGAGCTGCTTTAACATCATTCATTGCGTATCTTGCTCCACTATGAAGCATTCCATGAAATCTTCCGCTTGTCCCACCTATTATATTACCTTTCTCTATAACTGTAACATCAAAGCCACGACTAGCTAAATCATGTGTAATGAAAGAACCTGTTGCGCCTGCACCTATTACGATTATTTTGTTTGACATGCTAATAATAAATGATATTTACTTAAATATCTAGATTATATTTAAAATGAATAATAATTAAATGATAAATTTGCGCAAACTTTTTCAACTAATTTAATTTAAGATACAAACGCTTATTCTGTTTTCCTTTGTTTTCAAAGCGTTCTAAAGTAATGTGCCCGACTTCATTTGTGTTTTTAACATGTGTTCCGCCGTCCATTTGCTCATCAAGCCCAGAAATCTCTATAACTCTTACAATATCTAAAGTATTCATCAATTCTCTTCCTGGCTGCGTTCTAACAAGGTTCTTATTCGCGGCTTCTTCTTTTGTTAAGAACTTTACATTTACTTCATGACCTTCAGAAATGATAGTATTGGCCTTTTCTATAATTTCAGAGGCCAATTCCTTTGTCAAGCCATCCATACTTATATCTATCCTTGCTCGATCATCATATATCTGATTGCCGGTTATTAAACTTGAGTTATAATCCCTTTCGAGTACACCATCAATTATATGTATAGCAGTATGCAGCTTCATATGTGCGTATCTTTTTTCCCAATCAAGAATTTCTTTTATTTCATCCGCTTCATTTGCAGCTATCTCTCTATCTAATACTAAAACAATATCTTTTCCGTCTTTTTTAATGTCTTTAACAGAATATTCCTCTTCTTTATACAAAACTTTTCCACTGTCAGCTGGCTGGCCCCCTCCTTCGGGATAAAAGATATCTATATCTACTGTAATTTCACTACCATCTTTATTTATTATCTTTGCGTATGTCTCCTTTAGATATGAGTCTTTAAGGTATAATTTTTCTGTCATATTGTAGAGAATTACTAATTATATAAATAATTAAGATAGTGCTACAATAATCAAACTATTATATTTCTTAAGTCCTTTATTTTCCCAAAATTTAGATTTTCTCCTTCAGATATACAGATCGCATTTAATTCATCAACATCGCACATTTCCTTTAAAAACGGAGAGAGGAGTTCTTCCCTTTTCTCCTCATTTATATTGCTGCCTGGTGCAAATATGCTGCAGGCGGGCAAAACTAACAGTTTTTTTCCGTCTTTTGTATTACCATAAAGAAAGGCCTTCATTTTCTCACCTGCACCGATATATCTATATATTATAACACTTGGATGTTCATGGCCTATTATATAAATTTCAGCTTCACATTTAGGAAGCTCATCTCCGTGTGCAATGTAAAAACCTTCCTCAAGCAGATAATCCTTTATTATTTCTACATCATAAGTGTTTTTTATCCTATCAAGGTAATTGTCATGATTTCCTTTTATAAGGAGGAGTTTTATTGATATACTATTACAGAACTCAATAAGTTCTCCTATCTCTTTTCTTTCATAGTATTTTAAATCTGAAAAATCATTCTTTAGATCCCCTGTTACTATAAGCCTGTTTGCTCCCGTAGCTATTACGGCCTTTCTTATTATGTCTTCTATAAACTGCAAATTTCTGCTTGGTATCAGAGTACCGGCCATTGACATCTGGCCTTCGTAACCTAAATGAGTATCCGATATTATAAGCGAATTAAGTGGCTTAATATAAGCTATAGGCATGCCTTCCAAAAGCTCTATTGATTCAGTTATTTGCATCTTGCTTCACCTTTATTTTTTCTAACACTAGTTTATGTAATCTTCTGATATATTCTTTCTTATTTTTAATCGAAACCACATCACTTTCTCCAATTGTTATAAGGTTATGTGAGAAAGGAGAAGGCACAGAAGTATCTATTATTGAATATTTTATCTTTTTGGTTTTTATCGCTTTTAATATGTTCGAAGCATTACTTATATCCATTACATCCTCTTCTATCTCTCTATAAGCTTCCTTTAATATTGGAAAGTTCTCATCCATCTCGCTTATTATTCTTAATAAAGCTTGAGCATTTATCTGCTGTCTCTCTACTCTTATTCTGTGACCTTTGTAATTCCTAAGTATCATAAGACCTCTTGCTGCTGCATGTCTAAATCTCCTTCTTAGTATCTCTGTTCTTTTTATGTTCTCTGTTATTATTTTTCGTATATCAGATTTAGAAGCTAGCTCTATAATCTTTCTAACAACAGAACTATCAATTCTTTCATTTGAAACCAATGCAAATCCATTATCATTTATTACCAAACCAACCTCCTCTTCTAAACTATCACTTAAGATAAAGGCAAAAACTCTGGATAATGCATCATTAACTCGCCTACCAAATAGAGAATGAAATATTGTATACTCTTTTTCATTGTATCTTGTCCTTTCTATGAGAATAAGCTTATCAGATGGTACTTTTTCTGTAAAATAAACCTGCTCTTTTATATATTCATATATTGAAGCTATTGAATTTTTATCAGCTGGCATAGAAGCAAGATATCTACTTGCCTTTTCCGGTATATCTTTCTGGTTTTTATAAACAAACTTTTCTCTTGGAAGTCTACTTATAATTGATGAAAATTCTCTTCTAAATTTACCTATATCCAATGCTAGTTCATAACTTAATGGAAGCTGCTCTGAAAACCATGGCGGAATATTTGGTTTTTCTCCTGTTGCCGGTAAAACAAAACAGTCTGCAGCACTAGATCTTTGGAATTTGTAGACTTTCCCACTTAACACAAAAACGTCCCCTTTTTTAAGTTTTTCGAGGAACTCTTCTTCTATATTGCCTATTTTCTTCTTTGTACCCCAAATATAAACATTTATTGCGACTTCATCGGGTATTGTCCCTATATTTGTATAATATATAAGTCTTGTGAGCCTTCCTCTTCTCCCGAATTTATTTGAGCTGCTATCAAACCAAATCTTTCCATAAACAGATCTTTCACGTAATGGAACATATTCGCCTGCAAGATATTTTATAAGTCCGATAAAATCTTTTTTATTTAGATTTCTAAATGGATAAGCATTCTTTATCAGTAGATATGCCTCATTTAAATCCCATATTCTATTTAGAGCCATTCCAACTATATGCTGAGCTAGTACATCCAATGGGCTTTCAGGCATAGTAAATGAATCTAATTTTCTTCTTAATCCATCATAAAGCATGACAGTACATTCTATTAAGTCATCCCTGTTATTTATTATTAAATCTCCATTTGCAGTGTCCTTAAAGCCGTGCCCGCTTCTTCCTATTCTTTGTAGTGCTCTTGTTATACTTTTTGGGGAGTTTATCTGTATAACATTGTCTATGCTACCTATATCAATTCCTAGTTCTAAACTGGTAGAAGAGACTACACACCTAAGTTTTCCATTCTTTAATTTTTCTTCAACAGAAAATCGCTCATCTCTTGATAAGGAACCGTGATGTGCAGATACTTCTTCATCTGTATAACCGAACCTTCTTTTAAGGTTAAAAACGAGCCTTTCTGTACCACTTCTAGTATTTGTAAATATAAGTGTAGTTCTATTCTTTTTTATTATATTATTAATTATCCTATACATTGATCTATCTATCTCAGCGTCATCTGAATATATAAGATCTTTAACAGGAGATATAACCTTTGCGTTTATTTTCTTGCTCCAGGATGCATCTACTACGACACAACTTCTTTTTGTGCCTACAAGAAAACTTGCTGCTTTATCCAAAGGATATATTGTAGCACTTAAACCTATTCTTATGAAATCATGCTTTATTGAATCTGATAATCTTTCTAGAGAAACAGCAAGATGTGAACCTCTTTTGCTGTTAGCAAGCTCATGTAGCTCATCAACTATTACATACTCCAAATTGACAAATTTCTGTATGAATTTTGGTGAATTTAACATTATAGCAAGGGATTCTGGTGTGGTAACGAATATGTTTGGTGGATGAACGAATTGCTTTCTGCGCTCATTTTGGGGAGTATCACCCGTTCTAAGACCTATAGTTATCTTCTTTTTATCTACTAATTCTGGGCTTTTATATAGATCCTCAATTGGTAGGATAATATTTTTGTATATATCATTGTTCAATGCCCTTAACGGAGAAATATAAAGGCACTTTATCTCATCGTTTAGCTTACCATTAATCGAAAGATCTACTAAATTATTTATTATAGGTATAAAAGCAGAAAGAGTTTTACCACTCCCAGTAGGTGCAGTTATAAGGACATTTTTTCTGTCCTTTATTACCTTAAAAGAAAACTTTTGAGGGGGTGTTAACTCTTTAAACTTTGAGATAAACCATTTTCTCACAATTGGATTCAAGGCTTTAAGATTGCTTTCATCAGAGTATTGCTTTTTCAAGATTGTTATCATCCTTTTTATAGGATAGTTACAGTATTTAATTTTTAGTACAGCTCTACTTCCTACATTTGAATATGATGGTAGGTGCAATTTTGTTTACAAGTGCCCGCCTGTAGCCCATACCCCATATCTTGTCTTGCCTATCAAAAGGCTCTATTATTCTTTCAAGCTTTAAACCAGAGTTTATTATAATATTCACAATATCACTTATTTTCCTTTCATAATAAGCGAAGTAATGAATACTTTTATCAGGCCACTTATCTTTTTTAATTTTAAGTCCTACATCAAAGTAACTTTCCTTTATTTTCATGTCATTTGGATCTATAAGCAAATAAAAAGGGTGTTCTATACTAAATACGAAAATACCATTCTTTACCAGCAAATCTTTGACATTTTTTAGCAAGAGGTTTGTATCAGTACAGTATTGAATTGCCATTACAGATATTACAACATCAAATTTCTTTGGCCTTAACCTATTTATCTTTGAAAAAGGAAGCTCCATGAATTCAACAGCTACTCCTTCCTTTTTAGCATTTTTTCTTGCAAATTCTATCTGTTTATAGGAGATATCTATCCCAGTACATATCGCTCCTTTCTTTGCTAAAGCTATTGATGTCTGCCCGCCTCCGCATCCTAGTTCCAAAATCTTTTTACCTTTTATTTTTCCAAGTAATTTTAATTTTCTTTCATTTGAGCCGAATGGGCCGTATTGAACATCTGCCATTTTATCTGAAGAAATTTCTTTCTGGTAATAATTAGAAGCCGCATCCCACCATTCTTTTATGATTTCTTCGCCTTTTTCTTTATACATAGTGTATTTATATCAAAAGAGCAATATAAAACTGTAAAATAGATATGTTTGATTCGATGAATTTAAGAAAAGAGATATTAACTGCATTGCATGAAATGAAGTTTGATGAACCTACTGAAGTGCAAAAACAGGCTATTCCACTTGAATTGGAAGGTAAAGATGTAATTGTAAAATCAAAAACTGGCAGTGGAAAAACCGCTGCTTTTGTAATACCTATATTAAATAGCTTAGAAAAAAGTGAAAAACAAGCTGCAATGATAATAACCCCTACTAGAGAGCTTGCACTACAAGTAACAGAGGTTGTACGGGATATTGGAAAGTATCTTCAACTAAAAGCAGTTACAATTTATGGCGGAGCTTCAATAAATTATCAGATAAGGGAGATAAAAAATGGAGCAAATATAATTATTGGGACTCCTGGAAGGATAATAGATCTAATCAAAAGAGGAGAATTACTTACTACTTCAATAAGGTTTCTTGTTTTAGACGAGGTAGATATAATGTTGGACATGGGCTTTATAGATGATATAAAATATATATTATCTAAATTACCTAAAAAAAGACAAACTATGTTCTTTTCCGCAACGATTCCGGAAGAAATAAAACATATAACATTCAACTATACTAATAATCCAATAAATGTAAATATAGGTACAGGAGAAGTTACTGTAAGCACAATACAGCATTTTTATTCTATCGCAAGTGGAAGTGATAAATTTGCAACATTACTTGCATACTTGGATGAGAAAAAACCTGAAAAAGCAATAATATTTTGTAAAACACAGAGAAACGCCGAAAAGATATATTCAATGATGCAGGATATAGGTATAAGAGCCGTTTTAATGCATGGTGGCTTAAGTCAAAATAGAAGAGAACACTCCCTTAATATGTTTAAAGATAACATAAACATGCTCATAGCTACAAACGTAGCTTCACGTGGGTTGGACATAGACAATGTCTCCGATATAATAAATTTTGATGCTGAAACTGATCCAAAGGCTTATGTTCATAGAGTCGGCAGAAGTGCAAGAATGGGAAAAAGTGGCAGAGCTTTTACGATATTTACTCCATCAGAAAAATATTTAGTTTACGAAATAGAAAACTACGCTAAAATAAAGCTTTCTTACGTGGAATTTAATATTTCAACTTACAAAGAAAAAATAAATGAATTATATAAAGAAGATTTTAAACATGACACTGAAAGTGCATTAAGAAGAAATAACTTTAATTCAAATAGAAGTTTCAATAGAAATAAACCGTATAAAAAGAGGTTTGGTAGTAGAGGATATCATTCTACATTTAAAAGATAATTTAATAGATTTACCTTAATTTTTATGTACTGCCCAATGTTATGGATATCATATAATAATAAACTAAAAATATTAAATACGCTAGTAATAAGAAAACTATCTATTATATTATAAGATTATAAATCTTTTATCTGATAATAAAGAGCATCAATAGAATGCACTTTTTCAGTCGGAGCGTACTCTTCTTTATTTTTTACGCTTTGATCATTCATTATCCAGATAGAATCTATACCGCTTTCATTGGCCATTTTTATGTCAGTGTTTATTCTGTCCCCTATTATCAGCATTCTGCTCCGTTTAATTTTATATTTTTTGGCGATATAATCTATGGTGGACTTGAATGGTTTTCCGAATGTGTAATCAGGTTCTCTTTTTACAGCTAGTGTTATAAGGTTTATTATCGATCCTGCATCCGGTATCTCTTTCCCCCCTTTGTAAGGGCACAACGGATCATTGTGTGTAAGCAGAAACTTGGCTCCTTTGTTTATATGTTCTATATTTCTTCTTAATTTTTCGTAGGTGAGATTTACATCAAATCCAACTATTACTATCTCTGGGTTTTCCCTATCAAATATAAATCCCTTTGACAAAAGTTCCCTTAGAAAATCATCTGATATTACTCCATCAAATCTTTTGATTTTCTTTTTAATTAAAAAATCCTCCACTAAATCATTTGGAAGTAGCAACTGCTCTTCTCTTAACTTAATCTTTAACATTTTATCTAGAACTCTTAACCTTTTTTCCTTGCTTTCTGAATCATTATTGCTTAGAATTATGAACTTTTTGTTCAGTGCAATAAATTTACTTAAAAAGGCCGGAGAAGATGAAAAGGGGGTATCCCAAAGGTATAAAGTTCCATCCCCATCTAAAAGAAAGAGCTCTTTGTTTTTTATAAGCTCTTTTATCTTATTGTCCATTTATTTTAATATCTCATTTTATACTTTTATACTATTCTAATTACCGCTACCTTTCTTTACAAGAAATACAGGAACTGCAATTGCAAGTGAGACTGCACCGAATAAGAACAATATAAGCATAGACGACCATACTGAAGATAATGATGCGTTAAAAACAACTACTTGCCTGAAAGCTTGAACACCGTAAGTCAATGGTAGGAATTTTGCTATATCTGCTATAACAGTAGGCAATTCCTGTAATGGATAAAGTACTCCGCTCAAAAATAACATGGGAAAGAAAACCAAGTTTAGTAATAACTGAGAAGTTTCCTGGTCTTTAGTGAGTGCAGTTACTAAAAGCCCTAAGCCAAGAAAACCGAATATTCCAAGTATAAGTATAGCAGCTGTAAGTAAAATATTTCCATTGAAGCTCATGTGAAACAGAATAATTACAAGAATAACTACTACTGCAGACTGTATCAAACTCCTTACCAGCTGTGAAAGCATCTTTCCAGTCAAAAAAGAACCTGTCCTTATAGGTGAAAGCATTACAGCAGTAATGGTTCCGTCTTCTTTTTCCCTGCTTAATGCTGATCCTAAAGCAGTTAACCCAGCCATCATACTAAGAAGCATTATTAATCCTGGGCCTATAAAATCAAAATAATTACCTGAAAGTATTGGCACTGAACTTACTACAACAGGTGAAATTACAAATTGTGGATCTATTTTTGGTAAACCTACAAGCTCAGAATTCAATTTAGAAACTGTTCCATTGATTATTTCTGCAGAAAGCAAAGTTGATGCCACTGATACTTTAGAATCAATATATTCTTCTAATGTTGGAGAAGTTGGATTTGTTACAAGTTTTAATTGAGTTGGTTTACCAGAAAGACTTGCACTTGTGAAATTTGCTGGAAAATAGATAATGGAGTCTATAGTCCCGCTTCTTAATTCCGATTCTGCTGAGGTCAGCGAAGAATAATTATTAAAAGTAATACTTGAGTTGTATTTTACTAATGAGATAAATGAATTACTTAAGTAAACTGTCTGGCCGTTTAAAGTAAATCCGCTATCGTTATTTATTATACCTATGTGAACACCATTAAAACTTGAAGCAGAAGGAAACATAAAACCAAATAGCATTATTATAAGTATGGGAAAAATAAACATCATTACAAGTCTGAATGGTGTCCTATAAAGTTCAATTAAATCTCTTTTAGCAACAATAAATGCATCATTTAAAGCTTTTAATACCATTACATACCTCTCCTTGGAGCCAGACTCATCTTTTCTGTTTCATCTCTTAACTGTTCACCAGCATAATGTATAAAAACGTTTTCTAAAGTTGCATTTTTACCTATTTTTTTCTTAAGATTCTTAGGAGTATCGCATGCCATTAAATTGCCATGATCTATGAGTGCGACTCTATCTGAAAGTTCATCTGCATCCTGCATTATGTGTGTTGTAAGTATTATAGTACTCCCTTTTTTGTTTATATCGCGTATTTTTTTCTTTATAAATGAAACGGTTATTGGATCTAAACCAACAGTTGGTTCATCCAAAAAGAAAACCTTAGGCTCGTTCAATAGAACTCTAACAAGATCTAACCTTCTTTTCATACCCAAAGAGAACGTACCGACTGGTCTTTTTCTGAATTTTGAGAGCTGAAACTCTTCTAAGCCATTATTTATCCTTTCTTCAAGTTCTCTCTTATTTATTCCATATAACCTTCCAAAAAACATTAAATTCTCTTCTGCAGTAAGCGGCGGATACATAGTAACCTTCTCTGTTATAACTCCTATAGATTTTCTAACTTCCAACGCATTTTTTATTACATCATATCCAAGTACAGAAGCATGTCCACTAGTAGGTTTTATCAATGTAGTAAGCATGCTTATTAAAGTAGTTTTTCCAGCTCCGTTGGGGCCAAGAATGCCGAATATCTCTCCTTTTTTTACTTTTAAACTTATTGCATTATCAGCAGTAAAATCTCCGAATTTCTTAGTCAATTTGTCTGCAATTATAGAGTATTCCATGATTATTCTGCTTTAAGCCATTTCCTAGATAAAAATGCTCCTACCCCTAAGAATAGGAAACAAAATATAACAAGATACAAAAGGAAAAGGAAGTTCGTAGGAGTATTCAGCACAAATGATCTACCCAGTCCGACAGCAAATGATATATTATCTACTGCCTTAAAATTACCGTATTGTTTGCTAAGATCCCTAACATTTACTGTTATTTCATCCATATCACTTTAGTATGCTGTGCAGTCTATCATCTATATTTTTCAGTGTTTTCCTATTTTCCTTGCTAAGAAGCTTTTCCTTTTCCAATATAAACTCAGATAAGTTATCTAAAGTCTCTATTGTTTCGTCTATACTTGTTCTTTCATCCTTATTCATAAATGAAGAAGCAGATCTCCAAGGAAACCATGAACTATCTAAGTATTCCTTTCCTTTGTCAGTAATTGAATAATATTTTTTATTGTCATTTTGTTCTATCTTTACAAATCCGCTTTCGGATAAGTACTTTAATATAGAATAAATACTGCCTGGAGAAGGTCTCCAAAAACCAAAGCTCATCTCATATATCTTGTCTATCATCTGCGCACCCGTCATCTTCTCCTTTGAAACAAGCATTAGTATCCAGTACTTTATCCCAAAACCACGAGTCATGCCATGCATAGAATGCGCAAATTTATGTACTATATTTGGGTCTATATTAAATCCAAAATTTACTTCATTAAAGTCATCTTCTTTGTTTTTCATATTTTTACCTCTTAATATCGTTTTACGATATCTATTACAGATATTTTAGCATTTAAATACTTTTCTATAATTACATAAAATTTTATATACTATAACTGTGTTATATTGACAGGGTGATTTTATGACAAACTATGATGACCAGTATGAAGTACAGAAACTTAATTATAAGTCTCTGGAAGGATTTTCTGAGAAACAGATAAGCTTTCATCACGATGTGCATTATGCAGGCTATGTCAAAAAGAGAAACGAAGTACACACAAAACTAAAGACTGTTGATAAATCTGCTGCAAACGCAAATTATAGTGAGTTCAGAGCATTAAAAAAGGAGGAGACATTTAATGCAAGTGGGCAGTTACTTCATGAGTTATATTTTGAAATGTTTGGTGGAGACGGGAAATACTCCGATGATATGCCTATTATAAAAAAGATAAATGAAGACTTTGGAAGTTTTGAAAATTTTAAGCTTGATATGATGGCAACTGCCAAAGCAGCTAGAGGATGGGCGATACTTACAATAGATCCTACAGACAATAAGCTAAGAACCTTTTTAGCGGATGCACACAATGATGGAGCGGTATGGGGTTCAATACCTATAATAGCCTTGGATGTTTATGAACATGCATTTTACGTCGATTACGGCCCAGATAAAGCTAAATATTTAGAGCCGTTTTTCAATAACTTGGACTGGAAAAAGATAAACGATAGATTTGTTAAATTTCAAGATGTCTACAAAAAACAGTAATTAATAAATAAGGCATTATTTTTTAATCTTTAAATTTACTTATTTTATAAGATAAACCGAATGAGTACTTCTTTGCAAGATCATTAAGCCTGCTTTTTAATTCATATTTATTTGAAATGATATAAAAGTTAATATCAATGGCAACGGTCTCGGAATTCAAAAGGTTATAGCTAGAAGAATAAACCAAGGAATCTCTTAATAAATCTCTCTTAAAATTATCGGCCTTTGAAAAAACATCTAGATTTGACTTACCAAGTAATGTTAAATTACAATCAAAGAGAAATTCATCTAAACTTTCATTTTTTTTATTTAGTACCATTTTTTACAAATTTGGATAAATTGATATATATTTTTCAGTATAATTATTAATTAACATCTTATTTTTAAGCTCTGCCCATTTTATGCTACGATTTATTGATTTAATTCTACGCTCATCTGACGCAAAAAAGTGTGATTTTATATCCTGGCTATTTATAGGATTTATGAAGCCTACTTTTACTTTCTTATTTTCATCCCAATAAATAACTATATTTTCAAGGTAAAGATTATTGTGTGATAAACCTTTTTCATTAACATCTTTTATAGTCTCATTTATCTGCTTTTTTATTTCATTTAGTTCTTCTATCCTTGCTTTGTAAACGTCTATCCTTACTTTGTATTCTTTTAGATACTTCTCGCCATATGCAAGTTTTTTAATACCTTTTTTGAGTATAAAGTCCTTAAGTTCGTTTTTTGGAATTAGATCTTGTAGAGAGGTTACTTTACTAATCTCTTCCGAAATTAATTTTTCATCCCAATCTTTGTAATTTTTAAGGTATTCTTCTAGAGATACTGACCTTGGAATATAATTTCTTACCTCGCTTCCACTAAAAGGAGCAGTTATATAGCCAACACGCTTATTTGAATCATCTATTATTAATGCAACTGGCTTTGAGAAATTATCTGGTCTACTAGCGTAAAGATTATTTAATAATTTATACTGTCTTGCAAAATAATCATCAAAGAAACCTGTATTATAGAGATTATTAAACTGTAGATATTCTCTACTTTTTATATTAGGAAATGTATCTGTTGCATATCTTTCATTTACCAGTAACCCAGAATCATTAAAGTAATTTGAATTCTTTACAAATTCCTTTTTCAAAGTTGGATTACCGTCTATATCATTCTTGTACGGTAATGACTTAAGCAATTTTTCGATGCTTGATAATTTCTTTGCCATATTTTAATTTAATTACTTTTTAATTGTAAATTAAGGATAATTTCTAATATAAATACTTAACTATTTCTGATATTTAACCAAAATAATTATACTCTTATAATCTAATAATCTAATAGTCTAATACTCTAATACTAATCACTACTATAATTTTTTTAAATGATTCCTTATCTAGATCTTTTATAATTTCATAATTTAAGTATATTTTATAATTCTCGAAATTTAAATGAGTACTCTAAATTTGGATCAGATCCCGTTTTATATCTTATAAACATGTCTTTTAAAAGAAAATTAATTTTATAAAAATATCTTCTATTTTAAACTGAATTAATCTGTTTTGTATTTCTTAGATATAATATTTGCAAGAGCAAAAAAGAAAAAAGAAGTGCCTAAAGCATACACCAATATGCCTATCAAGTCGGGATTATTTACGAAATTAAATAACTGTAACACATAACCCGCTAAAAATACAAGGTTCATTGACAAGAATATTACAAATACACTGATTGAATGCTTGTTAAGCCTTATTAACTGCATTGCTTTCAATGGATTTCTATAAAACGCAGCTGTAAATCTTATTACAGATATGGTTATGATAACACCTATAACTGCGATTGAAGCCGCTTCATAAAGTGCGTTTCCCATAAACCCCCAAAAAAGAACTAGACCACCCAATTATTACATAGCTGACAAGAAGATAGGTAAACGTTCCCAAAAGCTCTGCGACCATCTTTATTAAATCATTACTCATAAATGAACCGACTGAGTAAACTGTAAAAACCACAATGAATAAAAGCGAAGCAAATAAAAGAACCGAGAAATTTTTTTTTGAATTTTTCTCATTTAATGCCCATCTAACTAAAGGAGCTTTATCCTTCCCATGTTTATAGAGCGTATATATGTTTATTGTACTTAAAACAGAGACAATAAACCCATTTATTACCTCAAAGATTACCCAGTAAAAATGGAAGTCTTCATATAATACCATAAACTATAATTTAATTATCTATATAAAAATATTTCGTTTATTTGGATTGAATTTAGCTACTTTAAATAGATAATTATTTAAATAGAACTTTTCAATAATAAAGAATGAGAAAAAATAGTAAAAAATTAGGTCTGTTTGAAAGTAATTTAGTTCCAGTAATAGGAAAGCATGTTTTCGGTAATTTGTACGATGTAGATGACTCTATTCTAAAAAATCTTGAATATCTTAAAGAATCGGTAATTGCTGCAGCGAATGCAGGTAATCTTCACATAATTGATATAATGGAAAGACAGTTCAATACAATTAACTCTCCTGACATCGGAGGAGTGTCAATAATAGCATTAATAGCTGAAAGTCATATATCATTGCATACTTGGCCAGAAAGCAGGTATGCTACAATAGATATATATTCCTGCGGTAATGAAAGCAATCCTTCGCTTGCATTTGACTACCTTGTTTCCATTATGAAACCTAAGAGCTATAGAGTTTTCACTGCAGACAGAAGCAACCCATCAAGTGAAAATGAAACTAAGGTATTCAATGACTTTTAAGAAAAGGACATAAATAAGAAAAATAAAGTAAGTGCGGTGAATAATATAATATTGCCGTATTCCCATATAAGAGTCGTTGGATTGCTTAATGAAACGAACATAGCTATACCGTAATTTATTGCTAAAACTAAAGTAGTCAGAAAGAAGAATACAAATGCATATTGCTTGTATTTTTTAACGTAAAATGAGGATAAAAATAAAGTTTGATTTTTATTCAGTTTTTTTTTGAGAATTAAAACAAACAGCAGCATCAAAGCTCCTAAAATTAATGATATAACACCGTATATAAAATCGATATTCATACAAACCTCTTAAATAGCTTAAACCAGCGGAAAGATATGTATACAACAACAAACAATGCTATTATCCCGAATATATATGCAAGATAGAAGGAAATCTGATCAATACTGTATAAAGAAGGATAGCTATTAAGTATCTTCTGAAGAAATGTAAATACTCCAGTCAAAAAAAGCATAAAAGCAGGATAAATAAACATATTTAACTCTTTTGTAGCCAAATCTTTATTTAGAAAGAAAGAAGTTAATGGCGCCTTATCTTTCCTGTGCTTTAATATAGCAAAGAAACTTACACCAGAGAATACTGTGCTTATAACCCCTCCTATAAAAAGAACAGAAAATATTACTGTGTAGACTGTATTTAGCATAATATTATTTATTAATTTAACCTATTTATAATTTTACTACAATTACATATTTCTTAAAAACTCTAATATTTCTTCTGCATGCTTGTCAGGAGAAACTTTTGGGTATATTTTCAGTATTTTACCATTTTCATCTAAAATGAATGTTACTCTAGAAGCAACGCCTGAAATAGATTTTATTCCGAGTTCTGTAACGATTTTTTTATCGGAATCACTTAACAATGTAAAGGGAATAGAGTACTTGCTTTTGAACTTTTTATGTGATTCTATGTTGTCAACGCTTATTCCAAACACAGGAATTCCCAAAGATTTAAATGAATTGATATTATCACGGAAACTGCATGCCTCCTTTGTGCACCCTGGAGTGTTATCTTTGGGATAAAAGTATACAATGCTTTTTTTGCCTTTTAAATCAGATAAAGAAATTTCCTTTCCGTCATCTGCCTTAAGCCTAAAATCAGGAAACTTGTCTCCTTCCTTGACTTCCATATGCATATAAAGAAAAATAGATATATAAAGGTTATATGACAGAATTTGTTTTACTTGATCATAAAAAAGCAGAGATAGCAATAGAGACACTTGAGAACAGATACAAAAATGTGGGTTATTACCTTAATTTTAACGGGCCTTTGCAGCTCTTAGTTGCTGCGATACTTTCTGCGCAGACAAAGGATACTGTTGTAAATGAATTAACTCCGCAGCTCTTTAAAAGATACAAAACAGTAGAAGAATTTGCAAATGCAGACCCACATGCACTTCTAGAATATGTAAAACGGGTTAGTTTTGCAGAAAACAAGGTGAAAAATATAATAAGCTGCTGCAAAATAATAAAAGAAAAATACGGCGGAAGGATACCCGATAAAATGGAAGAATTGCTTTCTCTGCCGGGCGTAGGAAGAAAAACTGCGAATACTGTTTTGATAAATGCTTTTGGCATAGTAGAAGGGATACCTGTAGATACGTGGGTGATAAAACTGTCCTACAGAATAGGATTAAGCAAAAGCAAAAAACCAGACGAAATAGAAAATGATCTTAAAGGGCTTGTTAATAAAAAATACTGGAAGAATTTTGCTTATGTACTTAAGGAGCATGGCCATCAGATCTGTCAATCTATAAGACCAAAATGTGAAATATGCCCTATAAAAGACTTATGTCAAAAAAATGGAGTTAATTAAATATTACTTTTTCACTTCATTATATAGTGAATAATTAAAAATAGATTATTTCATCATGCAAAAGAGAGAAAAAAAGCAAAAAGTATTTATGTAAGTTCTATTCTATTATAGAGTAAGGGGGAATGAAAATATGTCAAGCATAGTTTTGGTAGGTGCAGCGGTTTTGTACTTATTGATACTTATAGCCATAATACTTAGAAACAATTCCCTTGCCTCAAGGGTTTGAGAATTCAAAAATTGGCTGAGTATCATTTATTTGTAATTATTAAGGTTTGTATTGATTTGAAAACTTACCTGAATACTTTGCTTTTCCTTTTAGCTCTTCAAATACTATTTGGCAGATTTTAGTATTTGGCTTTATGGCAAGCGCTATCGGTGATAAATTGGCCATCTCTAGTACTATCTTTCCAGAAGTACCTGGCTGCATAAAACCGCTGCTTATGTGTGTTAGCAGCCCTAGCCTAGCAAACCTTGACCTGCCGTCTATCCTTGCAGAGATATTCTGCGGAAGCGATACTTTTTCTATTGTTATTGCATGAACTAATTCTCCGGGTTGAATGAGAAAACTTTCGCCTTTCTTTATCTTTATCTCTTCTGTAAGTTCCTTGTAATCAGTAGAATCGTCAACTATAACCATTTTATTTACCTTTTTGAACACCCTGAAAACATAACCTAACCTAAGATCAACGGATCCGGGACCTATCTGCTTTCTGTTTAATGGCTCTATACTCAATTCCTTGGAATCCAGAAGTTTTATTATTTCATCATGCGATAATACAGCCATAACTTATTAAATAATTACATTAATTAAAACATTTACTTCCATTATGGCATAACTGTGCCTGTGGTATTTTATATGCTAATATAAGAATACTATATTTCTATCTTTTCTTCCTTTCCTTTATTTTTAAGGATTTAAACTTAGATAAAACTAAATTCCATTAATAAACATTAATGAATATAAATTTGTATAATTAATATGAAAATACTTTCGTGGAATGTAAATGGATTAAGAAGCGTTGCAAGAAAAAACGAAATACAAAAGATAATAAATTCGCAGATTTACGACACAATACTCCTACAGGAAACAAAGATCGAAGAAGCGAGTAATACAATAAAAACAGATCAATACTTGCAGTATATTATGCCTTCCACTATTAAAAAAGGATACAGCGGGGTAATGACAATGTGCAAAGAGAAACCGATCAATGTTATCTACGGAATCGGAGATGAAAAATATGATAAAGAAGGAAGAGTATTAACACTAGAACTTACCGACTACTTTATAGTGAACAGCTATTTTCCTAATTCTAGGAGAGATTTGAGCAGACTTGATTATAAGATAGAATTCGATAAAAAAATACTTGAATTTATAGAAGAACTAAGAAATAAAAAACCTGTGATAGTAGGAGGCGATTTCAATGTTGCGCACACTGAACTCGATATAGCAAGACCTAAACAAAATGAGGGAAACGCAGGTTTTACCATCCAAGAAAGGAAATTTATTGATGAAATTATAAAAAAAGGATACATTGATACCTTTAGGCTATTCAACAAAGAAGGAGGAAACTATTCCTGGTGGACTTATTTATACAAGAGCGCAAGGGAAAATAATATTGGATGGAGGATAGATTATTTTTTTGTATCAAATGAGCTTAAAAATAGAGTAAAGGCAGTGGGCATACTTGAAAAGCAGGAAGGGTCTGATCACGTACCTGTATTCGTAGAAATTAATTAAAAGACTGGTTGATCCTGGAATATGTTTATGCCGTTATTCCCGATATCAAAAGGATGCATTCCTGTGCTGTGGGAAGAGAATCTCATCTTCACTATAGATATAGCTTTTTGATAGAAATTCTGATTATATATCATTGAAAGCAGTATTACCATGTCAGAAAGATAAATTGGTATTGCTATATCCTCTGATAATCCCATCGTGTTTATATTACCGTATCTTTCTATTGTAACTAAGGCCGTACCAAATTCCCTAAGCATTTTAAATGTATCTGTAAGTATATTTCTCTGCAAAGTAGGATCTTTAACTTCCCAAAGAAAAGGAGTAAGAGGATCTATTACGATTCTTGCATGTTTTTCCTTTCTTGTTTCAAGTATCTTTGGTAATTCTATAGAAAGAAAATTCTTGAAATCATGACCACTCATCCTTGAAAAAACAAAATTTGAATTTAAATTATCCTTAAATTCATTGAACCCAAATGAATCGCACTGCTCTAAAAAGGAATCTATATCCTGCTCCATGCTTATGTAAAAAACTTTTTCATTGTTTTTTAGTCCTTCTCTAAGAAATTCTGTACAGAAGATACTTTTACCAGCACCAGGAGAACCGTATATTGCTACTACGCTGTTTTTTACAAATCCACCATTTACTATTGCATCAAAACCATTCACTCCGCTTTTGATTCTTTCAACCATACATAATATAACATTTACTATAATTTATTAATTATCTCCTAAGCTTTAATATCTCTTTATACCCTAATGTATTTATAACATCCTTTTTCTCTAGCCAACCTCTTCTGGCTATAGCTGTAGCAAGATTTAAAAACCTTAGATGCTCCGTTCTATGAGAATCGCTTCCAAGAGAAAACTTTATTGAATAACTTTTTGCCTTTTTCACTAAATCAAACGGTAAATCTGATCTCTCTGGATAACCATCTATCTCCAATAAAACATCATTATTTTTACAAGCTTCTATTACCTTATCAAAATCAAGCTTCAATCCCTCTCTTTGCCCAATTATTCTATCAGTTGGATGAGCAACTGTATTTATCATTCCGCTGTTTATTGCTTTAATTAGTCTATCAGTCAATTCTTTGCTACTCATGTTAAGATTCTGGTGCATTGCGCCTATAACAAAATCTAACTCCTTTAAGGACTCATTTTTTAAATCTAATGAGCCATCTTTCAATATTTCAAGTTCCACCCCTTTCAATATTTTTATGCTACTTTTTTCATTGAATGAATCTATTTTTTTATTTAATTCATAGAAACGCTTCTCATCTAATCCATGCGCAACCGGCAGACTCTTGCTATGATTCGTAAGAGCAATGTATTTTAAACCCCTTTTTTCGGCTGCACTAGCCATCTCTTGTAGTGAATTTATTCCATCACTGTCTTTAGTGTGAGCATGTAAATCACCAATAACCTCATTATACTCTACAATTTTTGGAAGTTTGTGTTCCTGCGCCGCTTCTATTTCTCCAGTATTTTCCCTTAGTTCTGGAAGTATAAAATCCATTCCCAATTTATTATATATCTCTACTTCACTTTTACCTGCTATAGAATCCTTTCCTTTAAACAAGCCATACTCATTTAGCTTTAAACCTTTTGATATAGCTATTTTTCTTAATTTCACATTATGATCTTTATTGCCTGTGAAATACTGCATAGCGGCACCAAACGATTCTTTTGAAAGCACCCTTATATCACAAGTTGTGCCTATGCCTAATTCCACTGTTGTTTTTGTAATTCCCTTAACTACAATGCCTTTAACTTCATCCATCTTTGAAAAGAAATCCATAGCTGCTTCGGGTTTTTCTGAAATCGCAAGTATATCTATATCTCCTATTGTTTCCCGCATTCTACGCATTGAGCCTGCTATCTCCACTCTTTCAAAAGGGCCGCTTTTCCTTAATTTTTCTACTAACGAATTGGCGTACTCAATTACATAACCTAGAAGAAGCCTATCATTTTTAATGCTCATAAATGACTCAAGATTTTTTTTAAGCTCTTCTTCGCTTTTATTGCCAAATCCTTCTATGTTCTGTATCTTTCCTTCGTCCAATGCTTTCTTAAGGTCATCTACTGTTTTTATTCCTAATTTATTATAAAGAATATAAACTCGCTTTGGGCCCATCCCCCTTATTTTCCTGAAGCTGTCAAAATCTATTGGATATTTCTTTTTCAAATCTTCATATTTACTTATCTTTCCTGTTTCTACATATTCCTTTATTGAATTCGCAATTGACTTACCAACGCCTTCTAATTCAAGAAGCCTTCCCTCCTTGTACACCTTACTTATGTCTTCTGATAAACCCGAAATAGTTAACGCAGCCGTTCTATAAGCCCTTGGTTCCCATTTGATGCCCTCAATATCAAGAATATCAGCAATGTCATTCAGCTTTTCAGCCAAATCCTTGTTTGACTCCATAACTTATCTAAAAATTTTGTATATTTAAGAATAATTTAAATTATCAAATTGACATAACAAAAGGCATTATATCTACGGCCTTTTTGATTTCCGTTATATGATTTTTTGAACAGTTGACTTCACTAAAATTGCTGCTGAAACCAAACTTTTTGTTGGATATCATTACAGGGATATTTGCGTTTATATGCCTCCTGAGCTCGCTAGAAGTAGCATGATCACATGTAAGCACTAATGTGTCTTTTTCATGGTCTAAAGCGCCTGCCAGTTTTGATATTATTATCTTATCGATGCTCTCTATTATAGCGTACTTATCCCTGAATTTACCAAGGTGCGAAACTGCATCAGTCTGTTTTATGTGAAGATAAACTGCATCGAATTTTGAAAGTGCCTTTACTGTCTTTTCTGCTTTAGCATAAAAATCCTTTTTTATATCGTTTTCTTCAGTAGTATCAACAAGAGTCATACCTGTAGCTGTTGCTATTCCTTTTTCGAGTGGCATACCAACAACTGCTGCCCACTTCTTACCATATTTTTCATTTATATTATAAAGTTTAGGATCTTTGCTTGCAACATCTCTTAAAAATATATAATTTGGTAGATCCAAACCTCTCTTTTTCCTTTCTTTGTAAACTTTTGAGTTTTTTATTACGATAGCAGCTTTTGATATGAAGTCATTAAGAAGCGAAGCAGTATACTGGGCTTCTTTTCTTACTGCCTTTATCTTATGTATTCTTCTATCCGTTATACCTGTTGCAAAGCTTAATTTTACTTTATCTCCAAAGAATTTGGCAGTATAACCTGGCTCATTATTTGATACAAAAGAAGAAAAAGCTTTTTTCCCGGAACGAAAAACTAACCCAGCTCTGTAGCCTTCTCCTGCCTTAAATTCGAAATCTGCGCCTACCTTTACTTTTCTGTTTATCTCATCAGAAAGATCTTGTAATTCCTGTTTTGACATGTAAGTTCTGACTGAATTTAGCTTGCCGTTTACAACCGAACCAAAATTAACTCGTATACTTAATTCACCGTCCTTTGGCTGCATGTTAAGTCCGAGGCATTCAAACCAACCCCTCCCTGTAGAATATTTCAAAGGATCATATCCTAAATCTGCCATAACACCAGAATCGCTTTGCGGTGCAAACTTGCCTAGTACAGTAGGATATGCAAATTCAGCATTCCTTAGAAATTTATAAAGATTAACCTTTATGGCATAATCAAGTGGAGTTTTATTTTTTAGCTGCTTAATTGGTAGGTCTGCCATCCCGTCTACTATTATGAAAACAGTTTTACCCATCTCTACCGCCTTTTAGATAGATAGGTAGCCGAGATATTTAAATTTAGCTTAGATTGCTATTTGAGCCAAGTATAGCTAATTTCTTTATAAGTTCATTATTCTTACTTACTTTGCTGTCGTCAGTTCTCTGTTCACTAAGTAATTCATTCAATTTATCTGCTATTTCTTTATTTGATCTTAACAACTCATCAAGCTTAGATATCAACTCTGACATTGAATGAAGATCATTTTCAGTTATATTTACAGTATTTGGATTAACTTTACTTGGTTCACTGTAACTTTCCACTTTACTTACAGGGCTATCAACGGAAGACTTATTTGTGTAATCCTCTGTTTTTTTATTATTAATAGAATTTACGTTTTTTGATTTAATTTCTGTTTTATTTTGAACCTTTTTAATCTCCTGTTCTGCATTGATTTTTTCCTGTTCTAAAGCATTTTTCTTGAGCTTCTCAAGCAAGGCATTTATATTCTCAACTTCCTGCTTTTCCATTTCAACCTTGTTTATTGTTTTCTTTATGTCTGTATGTGGCTCTTTATCTTTTAATTCTGGAGCAATAGAATTAAACGTTTCTATCTTTCTATTAGATAAAAGAGGTTCTTGCTCTATTGGGTATGTAGTTTTGTTATTTACAACATCCTTTTCTATATTATTTATTCTACTCTTGTAGCTCTCTATTTGATTTATTAGTTCATTATTTCTATCAACAGTTACCTTATCTATGTCTATAGAATTTATATTAAGATTACTTTCAAATTCTGCTATTTTTTCTTTTACTTCTTCTATCCTATCTATAAGACTATCCTTATTATCCATATTATTATTTTAATCTTTATCCATTTATATCTTTGCCGAGCGCTTTAACTGTATAAATTAAAACTTTTTATTTTTTACGTAATATTAGCAAAGAATGGTCCTTTTGGTATGGATAAATATTTATCTCTCTTATAACATCAAACTTTGACCTTAATTTTTTCACTTCGTTTCTTATTACTTCTCTTGGATCCAAAGAAACATTTATGCTCCTTGTTTTTACAGCAAAAGCCCCTATTTTTCCACTTTTTAAAAAAAGATCTGCATTCTTTATAAAAATGTCTGTCTGATCCCTTTGTGCAACATCTTGATAAAGAAAATCGCATTTCGGTATACTTGGATAGTTCTCAGGCTTCCTTGCATCACCGACAATTGGAAATATGTTTTTCCTTCGTTCTGCAAGTAATATTAAATTTACTGCCATCTCCTCTGCTATTTCCACCGCATATACCTGCCCATTAACACCGATTATATCAGAAACATGAGAAACTGTAGTTCCAGAAGAAGCCCCAAGATAAAGCACTTTATAACCATCCTTTATATCAACTCCATTCAGACCTTTATAAAATGCAGCTGCAAACTTGCTTCTGTATGGAACCCATTCTCTATATATCTTACCATCCAAATTGAAAATTTTTTCACCATAAACTGAATCTCCACCATAAGCACTTAAAGTTACAAGCGTACGTCTTCTATCTAAAAGCCAGTAGACTCTATCAATTATCCTTTTAAGTTCCATTTCTTTACCTTTTCTACGTCTTTAAGCATCTTTTCCATAATAATACTACTCTTGTCCTCTTTTGAAAGCACATCAGTTTTTATTGCAAGAGAGGTATAAGCTGCAATCACTTTTGCCATCTTGCCTTTTAAGTTCTCAGGTACGGAAAGCATAATTTCGTGGTTGTATATTACGCCGTATTTCGGAGTAGCTTTCTT
Organism: Nanobdellota archaeon; assembly: GCA_021846665.1. Lineage (GTDB taxonomy): Archaea > Nanobdellota > Nanobdellia > Parvarchaeales > Parvarchaeaceae > Parvarchaeum. The sequence goes on from JAJZWM010000008.1 coordinate 29,468, forward strand.
TTTCCTTGCAGCGAACATTGCTTTTTCAGCCCCTAAGACCTGTATTTTTGAAGATGGCATAAGCATGAGCGAACTTGAGCTGCCTGCTAGATAGATAATTCTTGCGGATAACTCTGAGCCTAAAACTGCATTTAAATTTGGATACTTTTTCTTAATTATATCATTAAGTCTGTCATTAACTACCTTTCTTAAATCAGAAATATTACTTAACTCATTTACTGAAAGCGATAAAAGTTGAATGTCCTCGTCATTCAAGTCAAAACCCATGCTTTCTATAGAAATAGCTAACTTCTCTGATATGCTTTTTCTATCACATGATTCTTTTAAGGCCGCTATAAACTTGTCTCTTTCCTTTAGTTTATCCGCAGCCTCCGGATAATAAAGGAAGTAAAGATCATTTAACTGCTCGAATATTGTGTTTTCTCCTTTTTCAAGTGAATCGGAGAATGCTATAAGTTTTCTTATAAGGTCATCAACCGATAGGCCATCTTTTATCTTCTTCCTTGCTTTTTCTATAAATTCATTATTGTCCATTTTATGTACTTTGTACCCTTTTTAATTTTCTACTTTTTATTATATATAAAAAGCATAAGCGTTAAACGATATCATACTACTAATTTGTACTCTACTTATTAATATATTCTGAAGCAATAAAATTATAAATCTAAGATATTATAAACATTAAAAATTGTAAACTATTCATCAAATTTAGGGCCTTCCCCATCATTAGACTTAGATATATCAGATCCATCGCTTTCTATTGTTAAAGGAATCCCATCGGCATCCATAGTTTGAAGTTCTATAGGTATTTTCCAGATCTTTGAAAGCCTGCGCAATGATACTGAGGTATATTTATTATCAAGACTAAACATCTGCGCTGCCTGTTCTTCAAAGGCTTCTCTTTCTTCATCAGATAATTTTCCAATGTATCTTTTAAGAAAACTTAAATCCTGCCTTAAAGTAAGTTTATCGCCTTTAAAACTACCTTTAGGAACATATACCATTGGGCCATAATTCTCTGTCTCTAAAAGGAGCTGAAAACGCAGTATATTCGGATCTAGTTTCGAGTTATTCGCAGCCTTTATCTCGTCTAGTATATGTTTAGGGTATTTTCCACCGTAAAGATTGTCTATCATCATATTAGTTTTTTCTTCTATTTCCCTTGTTAGAGATTTGAAAAAGTTTAGATCTGCATATGAAAATATAAATTCCCAATCCGTGTAAGATTTTGTTATCTCCAAAATCTCCGATAAACCCTTATTTTCATTTTTTAGATAGTTTCTTTTTTCTTCTTCTGAAAGTAAATCATAAAGTATGCCATGCCTGCCTTCATCCCACCTCTTTTCTATGTCTTTGAACAACCTAAAACCTAGATAATAAGGTAACTGGGCAGGAGACAAAACATCAGCTACTTCCAGTATTCCTTTTCTCATCTTGAATGCTGTGTTTATATCATATTTGGCTACTTCTTCTGCATATTTATCTTGAACGAAAGTTGCAAAACCTTCATGCATTATTTTTATTCTTGCACCTTTTCTAAGTTGATTTATATCATACATCATTTCAAGCAGCTCTTTCTCCCATGGATTAAATCTTACATTTTCAAGCGTAAACTTGTAAACGTCATAGATGTCTTCCTCTGGGTATACATGTTCCTTGCTGTAATAATCATTCTTTTTGTTCTTATGAAAGTCTGGAAACATATCAATTAACCCACTTAATGTCTGCGCATAATCATACATTTTTTCCACAGTTTTTATGTCAAGCCTACTCTCTATTTCTCTGTATCTGTCTCTGTAATAAGAAAACTTATTTGAATTTGCATCTATGCTTTTTGAAAGTCTATTATTATGTTCTATATGTAAATGTCCGTAAACATGAGCCATTACACTTAATATTTCATCATAAGTATCGTTTTGATTTATGTAAACTGCTGTATACTCCTCTTTTTTAATATTATCATAGAATTTATGCCCAACCATCTCATACAAAACGCCTTGCCTGTACTTCATATTATTTTCTTCTATTACTTTCTCCTGCCCTGCTTCCCACGTTGGAAGAGGCGTACCGTAAAGAGCTACTTTCTCTGCAAACTGTTCATTATCCAGTATCTTAAATTCTACGTTTCCAAATGAAAGTCCTAATTTATTTATCATAAAAGAGGCTATCTTTCTTGCTTCTGCTGTGTATTTTTCATCTATTATAGAGCCATGTGTGGCTATTACATCTATTTCTTTTCCGTCTACCAACAACTTTTCAAGAGATTTCTTTACCATATCAATTTAAAAGACTATCGAGGACTTTTTTCACATTTCCATAAGAGATATCATTACCAGATTTTACTTCATTTACTTTATCCCTGTCAACTGATTTTATCATTTTATAAAACTCATCGGAATCACTCCCAACTTGCAAATAAAATACTTTTGTAAGCCGTGGAAACAGCTTTTTAAGAGTATTGTAAAGTTCACCATTATCCTCATAGTTATCTCCATCCGTTATATGAAGCAGAAAAACATCTTCAGATTCATAAGCTATTCTTTCTTTGTATGGTGACATTGAGGGATATGCAATTCCATCTGTCATATCCATAACTAATTTATAAGCAGGCTGAAATGAAGTCCCCCCGTTAGCAACAAGCTTGTAAAAATCATCTTTTTTACGTGGATCAAATTCAAATGCCTGATTAGTATGCGCTAAATACCTTATCTTAACAGTGTCTTCATACTTTTGTTTTAGCCAAAATTCTATCAAACCTGCAATTGTAGCAGAGAATTCTCCGTATGTGTCCATAGACCCGCTTATATCTCTCATTATAACAAATGTAGCTGATAAATTTGGGATAAGTTTTTCTTCAATAAAGTTATAACGCATATCTTCATCCCTTACATCAATTTTAAAGCCATTCTTTTCAAAGTAGCCAGTTGCCATCTGCCTATCTAGCATTGCTTCTATAGTTTTTTCTTGGTTTTCATCTACACCATTTTCGGTGGTCAACAACTTATAAAGCTTTTTATCTTTCTTTCCTGGTTTAGAAAAAGATAATCCCCAATTTTCCATCATTTGCTTTAATCTTCTCTTGTCTACACCAACTTTTACCTTTGAATTGTCGCCTTTACCGCCTTCTCCATTATTACCTTTTCCATTACCATCCCCATTATCGCCGTCGCCATCTCCTTCGCCATTACCGCCCAAGCCATTGTAGGATATGGTTGGATTTGCCTTAACAGGTATGGTCTTTATAACAGTTTTACCATCATTAATGTCTCGTATATCTGTAGAACTTAGTATAAGGTCATCTTCCTCATCTATTTTTTTCCTGTATTTATCTTCTGCATCTCCCAATTCACTAGTCATAAAACAACTTTCCCTCCTTGTATATTTTTAATGCTTCTTCTACCGCTTCATCGAAATAACCGCGCTTTGTAACCAGAAAATTCTTTATGTACGAATACAGTTCAGAGTTTCTGTCTATATCTTTTCCAGATTCTCCAATAAAGTTCTTAAATTTATTTTCTGTTTTTATAAATTCTTTACCTGTAGATTCTAAGAAATGCAGGAGATCTTCAAATTTTGTCTTGTAATTTACTATCCCTAGAGGGACTTTTTTAAATTTAAACAAACTAACCTGATTTTTCAATCCATCTACGTCGAAATATCTGCCTGCTTCCGTAAGGTAGCCCTCTGTATCCTTGAATTCCTGTGATTGCTTTACCGAAATCATTGAATCTACATATTTAGATATAATATTTACATAATCGTTAAAATGCTCACCGAAATAAAATGAAAGTAATGCATAATCTATTTCAGAGCGCACATCATTTGTTATAATTGAATTTATATA
>JAJZWM010000027.1:0-2278 GCA_021846665.1 Nanobdellota archaeon
TTTCCATTCATTTACTCTCCATAAAATCAGCTATTCTTCTGGGCCTATTCCATAAAGGAGTCTTACACTTAGGGCAACATACCGGATTAGGTATTCTACTAATCCATTTATGCCTACACCTAAGGCATTCCTTAGAGTATAGACTCTTAGATTCAGCATAAGTTTTTAAGTTGTGTTGTACTCTACAAGTAGTACATACATAACCTATATTGCTTACAAAGTCTGTATCATTCGTATAACGCTTACAGACTTCGCATTTATGCTTTATTGCTACTGATTCCATACCATCTATTGATATGTTTAGGTATATATATTTATCTCTCTCTCTATCTGCCTTATATTATTATATAATCTGTTCATAGATAATAATAATAATATATTATTATTATCTATAACCGGTAGTGCTTACAACCTAAGAGATAGAGAGAGAGATATATAAGGATAAAAAGCTTAGATTTTTTAGCATTATATATACTTATATATCTATACTTTAAAGTAGGATAAATTTTGAGCAAAAAGAAGGCCGATAAAACCTACTTAAAAAGGCCTTAGGATAGGCCGGAATCAGCTTAAATTTTGAGCCAGAAGGCCTACATACGTACCATTCGTAAAGAAGATTAAGGTATAGGTTTCCGGATAATCCATATATATTAAATATATATGGTTGCCGATAAAAGTTTCAGAAATCATACGGCCAGAAACAGAAGGTACGCTTTGCTTATGAGGTACGCTTAACAGCATACCGGCCAGAAGGATAAAAGCTATTGAAAAAAGAAGTAAGTCTAATTTCTTAACGGCCATAAAGTTTAGCCATCTACAAATTCATATCTGGAAACACAAGTACCGAAATTCTTCTTAGCAACCTTAACGTATTCTTCTTTTAAGGCCTTCTTTACAAAATTAACTCTGTTAAGAAAAGACATAGAGCCGGAAACAAACTTAAACTTTAATCTCTTAAAAAGACTTTGCTTATTACCGGCCTTCTCTATATCATCAATTACTTCTTTTAGTTTTGTCTTGTCGTTCCAATTAAAGCCCATATCATCAAGCATAGAAATAATCTTAATCGTAAGCATAACCTCATTCGTTTCCTTAACTTCTGTTAAGGCCGTTTCTATCCTTAGAAAACTTATTAATTGAGAGTCTATACCTAAGGCCTTAGCAAAAATCCAGATATTAGGTTTTATCAGCGTATTTGATTTCATTTTATCACTTGCTTCTTTTGTTTTGTTTTCAAGAAACTTAGAAAAGTCTTTAAGCATTTCCGTATAGTCTTTGTATTCTTTGTGCTTATAGGCAAACGTTTCAGTTTTGTATTTATCAAAATAGATATTTACTATATCCATTATACCCCACCCCGTCTAATTTTATTCATAGCTTCTATTTCGCTTATAGCGTTGGCCGTCTGTTCCTTATTGATTCTTATCTTTTCTGCCGTATCTTGATTTTCTGCCGATACTCTCTCTTGGTTTATTACATCCATAAGACTTAATTCTTCGTAAAACTGCCTTCTGTAAATTAGAATATCCAATATGAAATTGTTCTTTGTATCCAATTGCTTAGCGTCTAGCCAGATATTTGTACCTAAAACATTTTTGAGATTAGGGCTATTAAGATAATTGAATTGATTATAGAATCTTACTACATCTTCGCTGTTTATTATTATTGTCTTTAACGGATTCAACGCTTCTAATAATCTTATAGGCAAGGCCTTCTTAACTTGAAATATGAAAAATTCAGCTACCTTGCTGTTCGAATCCGGTATATTCTCTATGTTTTCCAGAAGGATTTTATTGCTTATTTCAGCTCTATTGTCGTTGTCTGTTCCCTGCCGGTTCAAATCCTGTACGGCCCTTTTCTTTATTTCCAGATACTTACCTATATCGTAAGCGTCTTTAAGCATTCCGTATATCCTGTATTTCCCTTTTCCGATAACCAAATAAAGAAAATCCCTTTTATCATCTAAGCCATTATAGAAATCCTTATTTAACCTATTGAAAACCATATCCTTACCCAGAAGCTTTTCAGCTTCTTTAAGCGTATCTACTCTTTTAATCGGTTTTTTCTTTGCCGGTAGCTTGTCTTTAAAGAATTTAAAGTATAGAAATGCTATTAAGACAATAACGATTATCCCTACAATAAGATAGCTTAAAGGATTCATTCCGGATAATGCCGTTATGCTGTGATTAGTAGCTGTGGCCGTACTTGTATTTGTGCTATTGATACCTGCCGATATATTAACAACCATATTTATCTATGTTTCCCCAGATTTTTAAAC
>JAJZWM010000027.1:3101-6402 GCA_021846665.1 Nanobdellota archaeon
ATTTCATATCAGCTTATAGTGTCTATTATCTTTTCTGTCATCTCTTTTCTTATTTGCTTGTCTTTAAGGTAATTAGCAAGTAAGGTATCCAGATTCTCTATTATATGGTAGGCCCTGTAAGAAGTAGAGTTATTGTATTGTTTCAGAAGTTTTGTTATATCCTTTTCAGACTTCGGATTATTTAAGGATTCATAATAGACTTCTATCAAGTCTTTATAGATTTCCGGCTTTCTTATCATAGTACTATTGTACGATTCAATAGTATAAAAAGCTTATTATTCCCGTTTAATAGTACTGAAAATTATAAGGCCTTTAAACCGGTTTTTCCAGAGTACCTTTTAAAAGGTATATTGCGACGAAACACCCGGATAAAACCATAAAGGAATCAAAAACTAATGCCTTTTAATAGTTTAACGGTACAATAGTACAAAACTCTATTTCGTACTATTAAATGGTACGAATCCTTTTTTGTGCTGTTTTTTGTGTGCTTTCAATTGGCCGGAATTATCAAATGTGCTGTGGCATTTCGGACATTCAAAATTATTGTATCCCATATTCTTAATTATTAATCAATTGAATAATTGCTATAAGCAAAGTGAATATCGTCAGCATTAAAAACATAATGAAGCTTATCTGCGCTATGAAGTAATTGCTGTAAGGTACGCTTACTGAATAGACAAGTGAAGCAAGGAAAACGAAAAACATAATGAAGTAGCTAAGGCCGGTATCCCTAAGGAATAAACTTATCAGACTTCCTATAACTATTATGGCTATGATAATCCAATAGTAGTTAAGCAAATTGATATAGACGCTTGAATTGAATACCGGATTAACTTGATATTGTAAAGTCTGGCCCGTATTGGTAGTGCTGTTAAACCTTATAGTAAAGTTCCCGGAATTGTAAAACTTTATAGGTACGTGGTATAGGCCATTAGAAGATACTGTATTCTGGTATATTGCGTTCCCATCTACAAACAAAGTATAGGTATCGTTTGTAGTTAGAGAATTAATCGAATTGATATTAACCGTAAGGTTGTAGGCCGTATTCTGATTAAGTACAGAATTGTTCAAAGGATAGACTACTGAATCGGCAAAGGTGTTAGGCAGGATAGAGATTAAGACTATCATTCCTATAAGGCCTATCCCTGCGATTCTTCCGTATCTCATAACATTATTTAAGTTTTCCATATATTTAAAATATATCAAGTACCATATCCAAGATAGCAATAGCCAGAAGGAAATCTATTATTGTTGTAAGTACCAACCCCCCAATTCCAAATATTGAAGCCGATATTGTGAAAACTGAAAACACAAACAAAAAGCCGTCAACTACAATTGTAAAGAAATAAACAAGATAGCCAAATGGAATAGTGCTACTTGTTAATGGAATAGGCAAATTGTAGGAATTGATTAAGGCCGTTCCGTTTGTTCCCTGTATGTTGTTGAATAAGCCAAGAGTTGAAGCGCTGTAATAAGCCGTACCGGTAATAAGCAAAGCCATTATAGAATAAAAAGAAACTACGAATATTATAATCAGCAAACTTGTTTTATGGTTGCTGTTAGACTCAAACATATTAGAACCTCATAATATGCTCCTAAACGCATATACCAATTCAACGGCCATAAGCAAAGCCATTATAACAGCAAATATACCATTAAGTATTTTTGTAAGAATCCCTATTATAATAAATGTACCCATAAAGATTAAGAGTACCTGCGTAAAGGTTCTATGGCTTCCCATCTTTCTGTAAAGGAAAAACATAATGATAAACAGGCCAACTATATACAAAAATTGAAGCGTGAAGAAAAAGGAAAATTGGCCAAGATTCAAATAGGCAAATCCAAGAAGCGTACTTGTTCCCTTAAAGATATTACCGATACTGCCTATTATTGTAGGTGGTGTAGATGGTGGAGGTGGTAATGACGTACTATGGCCTGTCGTTCCATTTGTGCCGTTCTTAATAACTACTGATAAAGAGCCGTTATTGAATGAGCCATAAAATGTTTGTGTGTTTGTAGGTTGCGAAACTAAGCAAGGATTAAAGTATGTCGTTTCCAGATAAGACTTATTGCTGTAAGTTATTCCGTTTATTACTGCGTAAAAAGGAATTGTTAAGTTTGTTGTTGAAGGCAAGTCTATCGTTGTGCCGAATGAATAGTTATGATTATCATAAGTGAATGTTCCCAATTGGTTATAGTTCTGGCCGTTCAGTTGAAGGTTAAACCGATATGGAATAGAACCCTTTGTATAGTATGTATAATAAAAAGGACTCTCATTAGATATGTATCCTGTGCTTGATTTGTAGAATAGGGCCTTAAAGCTTGTTAAGTTTATCTTGCCGAATACAGAAGGTATAACCGGCAAATTAGAAACAAATGTTATGTTAAAAGGATTAGAAGGTACGGAAAATGTATTTATGGTATAAGTAGAGTTCCCTATCTGGAAAGACGCTGTTTCATTTTTGATAGTTGTAAAGTACTTTATGCCGGTTATGTTAGTGCCGGTTGCTATTCCGTTGCTGTCTATCTCAAATTCAAATGTATAATTTGTAATTGTTGATATTTCATTATAGTTATTATTATAATTCGAAATTGAGCCGTCATTTGAAACCTTAACCAATTTAAAGTAGGTAGGACTGCTTGTATAGTTTCCGAACTCTTCATTTATGTTTATGTTGCTTAAAGCCGATTTATTGGCCGGTAATATTATATTGTTTAAGCTTATTGTATTTTGAAGACGTACAGACAAGTTAAAGTATTGAGTTGAGTTAGTGCTTGGTATCGTTATGTTAATTGGTATTACTGCCGAATTGTTAGATGGTATTTGTGTATAGAGATTCTGGCCGAAAAGGAAATCTGTTAGTCTATTCAAGTGTGAAACATTTAAGACATTATTATTCTTGTAGAAAACAGAATCCAGATAAGGATAGAAAGTACTTGTATAATCTAGTTTCTTAAATGTCATTAAACTACCAGATAATGAATCGCCATTATTTGAATAAGTACCATTTTGAATTATTGAAAACCAGAAAGGAAACGTTTCATTAAAGCCAAATATTGCCGTGCTGTTGTACATAGGTAAAGCTTCTGTATAGTTTGTTTTCCCTATTCCGTCATAAATGGTATAATAAAGCTTAGACGGATTCAATTGATATGTCTTAAAGGTTTCTGTATATGGATATGGTACGCCGTTTATGTAAGGTGTTCCGGTATAAGAACCTGTTAAGGAGCAAGAGAAAGGTTCGCCTATTGAATCATAACTGAATAATCCAGAGTAGGTTATTGTTTGAGGCTTCTGTAC
>JAJZWM010000009.1:0-7181 GCA_021846665.1 Nanobdellota archaeon
TACCAAGCAATAGCAGCAGCTAAAAAAACCTTACATTAAGAAATAAGTTGGGAGGGATTTTCCTCCCGCTTTTTGTTTTTTATTTCATATTTGTTCCATAGCTTTATAAATTCTCGTCTTCTTATTACTTGTAGATTTACCTATGAAATTAATAATAAAAAAAGAGGAAAAAGAGAAAAAGAGAATAAACAAACAGTTTATAGCTGCAATGCTTTTCTTTGTAATAATAGCAGTTTTAGTTTACTTTATTGCGGTTTCTTTGAACCATGTTTCACAGCAAAAAGACATAGCAAAATTAAATGCAGAAGCAGCTGCATATGGCCAGCAGTTAACCAGTGAAATAGCGGCAAATTCCACGGCATGCATGCAGAACTATTCATTTGCTAATTCAAGTAAGGCTAAGATCGGTTGTGGTGCTGTCATTTACTGTTATTATTCATCATCATGTCAATACAGTGGTCCGCAATCAGCTAATACAGTAAGCTTTCTATGTGATGCTTTTAAGCCAGATAAGGTAATAGCAACAGGAATGTGCTTTAAAGTGTCATTGAGTTGAAGAAAGATGGTTTCATTAGAACAGATAGGTATATTGAATTTTAAAAGTTATAATCTAAAAGGAAAATTGTTTGAAAGGGAAGAAGATTTCAAAGTACAGGAAATAGAGGAAGACGGTACTGTACTAAAGTTAGAAAGAGAAGAAAAGAGCGAAATACCTAAAGAAAAGAAGGATTATTTGTTATTTACATTGGTAAAACGAGGTATATCAACGCCAGAAGCAATAAAGTTGATAGCAAGAAATTTGCATATTAGTTTCAAAAGGATAGCTTACAATGGCAATAAGGACAAAAGGGCATTGACTTCACAAAGAATTAGTATATTTAAATTAGATGCAGAAAAATTGAACATAGAAAACGAAAGGATATTTTTTAGAGATATAACTTATAGTAATGAGCCATGCAAGATAGGAAAACTATATGGGAATCATTTTACTGTTACAGTAAAGAAATTAGAGAATACTGTACAGCAATTGCAGGATATAGCAGAGGATGTTGTAAAGGGAATACCAAATTTTTATGGACCGCAGAGATTCGGTGCTTCCTCCTTGAATATTGAAATCTCAAGGAATATAATAAAAAGAGACTTTAAATCAGCATTTTATGATCTAGTGCTTAAAGAAAGAGCAGAGTCAAAGCTTAATCAACAGAAAAGAGCGGAGTTAAGAGATATTTTTTCACCGTATCTTGAAGGCAAGGAAATAAATCTAGAGAAAGCAAGAGAAATACTTTCAAGCCTTCCGGGTTTTATGTATTTTGAGAGAGATTCACTGCAATACTTATTGCAGCATAAAAATGACTATATAGGAGCTATAAGAATGATGCCTAAATACATTCGTTTGCTTATAATCCAGGCATATCAATATTACATCTTTAATAGAACTTTAAGTAAGCTGCTTGAAGATAAAGAAGTAAATGAATTGGAAAGTAATATACCAACAGTAGGATATGACATGCAATTGAATGATAATGAAGTAGGAAAAGTTATAAGAGAGATATTGCAGCAGGAAGGCATAGATAACACAGAAATATTCAAAATAAGTAGCATGCCAGAAGCAAGTTTAAAGTCCTTTCTGCATCCATCTTTTTTCATACCCGAAAACTTTAGAATAGAAAAAAAGGGAGAAAACGTGGAAATAAGTTTTGACCTGAAAAAAGGATCTTATGCAACTATTCTTCTAATGAAGCTTTTTGGTGTGGAAAACCTTTACAGTTCAGTAGAATAATAATTATAGGAATAAAGTGAGGAAAACATTATTAAATAGCAGAATGTCAATAATAAAATATGCTATCTTTAAGTGATTTATTTACTTCATCAATAGTATTCGTTCTTTTAGTCATATCATTCTTCTGGATATCCTACTTTTTTGATATAAATCATGAGATAAAAAAAGAGGAAAAAAGCGAGCTAAAACTTAAGAAATTTCCAACTGTTGCTGTGCTTATACCTGCAATATATGAAGGAAAGAGACTGAGAGAGACAATAGAAAACGTAAAACAGACTAGTTATCCTAATTACAATATATATGTTGTTTTAAATAAATCTTCAACAAAGGAAACAATAAAAGCAGCATCAACAAAAGGCGTTAAGGTAATAAGAGCCCCGTTTGATGGAAAAGCAAGAGTAATGAACTATGCTATAAAGAACTACATAAATGAAAAGCTACTTTTGGTTCTGGATGCCGATACTTTTATAGAAAAGGATCTTATAACCAGATTAGTTTACCATTTTAAAAACAAGAAAGTGGCTGCAGTTGTTTCTTCAGTAAAGGTTTACAAGCCAAAGAAAGTCGTTGAGTACCTGCAGTACTATGAGTATCTGCTGTCAATACTTGCAAGGAAAGCTTTGAGTAAGATCGGTGGGTTGATAATAATACACGGTGCAGGCTCAATGTTTAACACAGAGATACTTAAAAAGATAGGATATTTCGATGATAATAATTATACAGAAGATATGGAAATAGGATTAAGGATACTTACTAATGGTTATAAGGTTGAAAGCTCAGTAAAAGCCATTTCATATACTGTTGCACCAAATACATTGAGAAAGCTTTTCAGGCAGAGAGAAAGGTGGTTCTCAGGCTTTTTCTTTAATGTTTTGAAGTACAGAAAGACAGCATTGGATTCAAAGAAGAATGAGATCTGGAAGATAGCTCTTCCTTTCATGCTTGTTTCAATATTTTTAAGTTTCTTTGTCGTAATAGGAGTAACATACACAGTAGTAGTCTTTTTATTGCCAGCATATGGTATAATAGCAAACACAAATCTATCATTTTTTGTAAGTTATTTCCTGCCTAGCGTTTCATTACTTACATTAGACTCTAGAATATTTTTAGAGATTGTTGGAGCAGCGATAGGAATTTTCTCAATAATTTATTCATTGCTTACAATAGATCACAAATTTAAGCTAGTAAAGGACTTTTTCGGGATACTGAGTTATATGACCTTTTATTCCTTTTTCCTTTCATTTATATGGTTATATAGTCTCTCTGTTTTAGGAAAGTTTAGAAGTGGTAAATTAATATGGTTTCCAAATATAAGCGACTGACTTTGTCTGTAATTATAGCGTTCGTAGTAGTTGTCATTGTTTTAGTAGCAGGTTATTTTTATGATTCAAACAAGATATCCTACTTAAATTCTAACCTGCAGAACTATGAACAGAATGTAAATGAACTTGAGCTGGCTACCCTTTTAACAACTACGAACAGTACTTTCTCCTGTAACGTTTTAAAGGGAAATTTGTACAATATAGCTAGTGAGATGCAGGCTCTGGGAAAGCAGCTTACTGATTCAAACCTGGCTAATTCAGAGGTTAATTACCAGCAGCTAAACGATCAGTATACCTATATTAGAGTAGAATACTGGCTTTTGGCAAACAAGATAAATTCAATGTGTGGGAATAATTTTATAACAATTATGTTTGTTTATCCTGGAAGTGGTGGGACTCAAAGCATAGTAGAAGGTGATGAGCTTTCCTTTCTAGCTTATAGGAACAATTCTTTGGTCGTAAGCGCAATAGACGGCAATTTGAATCTCTCTGTTGTTAGAATACTTCTAAAATCATATAATCTAAGCAATGCTTCGTTACCTGCATTGATAATAAATGATAAATATGTTAAAAGCGGCTTTGTTAACACTTCACAGATTGAAAATCTAATCTGTAAGTATGGGAAGTGCCTTAACTTCAGTAGTTAAACATTTTGCTATGAAGAATAAAAGAAAATCAAATAAGGAAATATCTAAATTTGTCAAAAATTTAGTTTCGAGAAAATATCTTATAATAGAAGTTATTTCTTTTTTATCGCTTTTTATCTTCTCTGCATTAGTTTTCAATTATCTAAAGAATTGGGACATGCTTGTAAGAATATTGAATGCAAGGCACATATTCTTTAATGGTTATTACTATGAGCCAATGCGGGCTTTACTTGAAAGCTTTATAATTGGTATTTTCCTGTTTATTTCAAAGCCATATGCTGTTTATTTATTTATCTTTCTTGTTTCCGCTATTTTCTTTGTCTCTGTGTACTATCTTTCAAAGGCGTTAAAACTTAATTTTCCTTTTTTATTTCTATTTTTGCTTTCTCCATTTGTTTTTTTCTATGGTATAAAGAATGGTTCTGATTTACTGGTAATATCTTTCATTATAATATATATAGTTGCAATACTGAAAGACAAACCAGTATTGGCAGGCGTTTTTCTTTCATTGGCGTTTGTATCAAAGTCTTATGCGATTCTTTTTTCTCCTTTGCTTTTATTCTTTTTATGGAACAGAAAAACGAAAGGAGTTTTAAATTTAATCATATCTGCCGTTTCTGCAATTCTAGCGCTTTTACCTTATTTTATATATAATTTCCTGGCTTATGGTAATTTCCTTTATTCCATTGGGTTGTCCTATCTATATCTAGACATTTTTTCTTCTTATACCAGTTTGAGTCTTTCAATAAGTCATATAATGAACATTCCGTTGATAGGTTTTATAGAAATAGTATTTCCAGCGGCTCTTCTTGTTCTCTTTTTCGTTTATGAAAGGGATTACTTCGTTAAAAGAATAAGTAAGCATAAAAAAGAATATTCAATAATAATTGCAGCATGCATTCTTTCATTTCTGGTTTATTTCTCGGTTGCAAATCTGATGGTTTCGACAGGTTTGTCTATCTTTAGGTTCATTCTCCCATTATCTATTTTTATGTACATACTGGCTTTTTCCTTCTTTAAGGAAAAACAGATGAAATTTGTTTATGTTTTTTTCTTAGTATCATTTTTGATAGCAGTAATATTGCTTTATTCCAGTAGTTTATACTCTTTTCATCTTTCATATGCAAAGTCTGCAGTTTCTGTTTTCACATCAGTATACAATGTAAGTAACTGTACTGTATCATCAAATGAATGGGTATACCTCGATTATCTTGGTTTGAACGCGGTTCCTCCACTTTCTTCGTATGTTAATTATAGCGGAGTTATACTTAATTTTGGCAGAGTTAATACAACATTACCGCTAGTGAAAAGCCGTGGAAATATCTATCTTTATGGATACAGCAGTTGCAGCTATTATCCTTCTTTCAATGAATCTAGAGTGTACTATCTTATTAGCGAAGAAAAAATACAAAATAATGCTTGCTACTGGCTGTTCGGTATAAATCCAAAATCAGATTTTATGTATAATCTCTGCGCTTCATTAAATAATGGATTTAGCCGCGTTTTAAAATAGTTATTTATAAATAATTTATATTAATTATATGAAAACTAAAGACAAAAGATTAACAGTAATACTAAAAGCCCTGTGGATATACTTTACTTTGTTATGGGGTTATATCGCAATTGAAAATCTAATTTATCCATCCATGGTATACAGCTCAAATTTCTCTTACTACATCCCAATAAAAACTGATCTATTAGGTATACTAGCATTCTGTGCTTCATTCGTTTTCTTTATCTTGCAGAAGCTTTATTGAAGCTCCAAGCAAATCTCTCGGATAGGATATAATTGAATACGAATGCAATTAATATCCCTATAAAATCTGCAAGCAAGTACTCTATAAATAATGAAAGATACAATGCAATTGATACATTTATTACTAATCCAGTAAGTGCGACTAGGTTATACCTTGGTAGAGCTTTTATTAATCTAGCTCTTTTTTTGAATGTGAAGTTATGATTTAGTAAAAAATTTGTAATTATTGACGTTTCAGCAGCTAATATAAAAACAGCGTATAATGGCAGATATGGATGCAGTAAAAAGGCAATGCCTTCATTTACTACAATACCACTTAATCCTACTAAACTAAATAAAAGTAGCCTATAATTGTTTAGTCTAAGAACCTGTAAAACAAACTCTAGCAGCGTTTTAAAATGGATTTTAGATTTGCCAAATTTTCTGTCGCCAAATCTATAATTTACTTTGCTTATTTTAGCGTTGTCTTTAAGGTTAACTGCAATCTCAAGCATTATTTTGTAGCCAATAGGTCTTATCCCTTTTATATGCACAGAGGATAATCTAAACCCAAAAAATCCTGACATCGGGTCATCAATTTTATTTAATTGCGGAATCATTGTCCTTGCGAGGAATGCAGCTGTTTTTGACATTACTTTCCTATATAGAGTCATTGTTAAGTTTATCCTATTGCCGTAAATAAAATCATATTTGTTAAGTTTGCTGAAGAATTCGGGCAGTTTTTCGGGGTCATGCTGAAAATCAGCATCCATAACGACAATTTTGGCATCATTTCCTTTTATCGATAGAATACCGTCTATAACTGCGGATGCTAACCCTCTTTTGTTTTTTCTTACTATAAGTTTTACGTTTTTGTATTTTCTGCAAATCTTTTCAGTCCCATCAAGGGAATTGTCATCCACTACTATTATACTATATTTAGTGAGAAGGGGCAATAATTCCTTTAGATTATCTGCTTCCTTATACGTTGGAATTATAACATAATTCTTCATTAATTTTTATCAATTTTGTCGGTTATATGTTTTTATTATTTTATCTTGTACGCAGTATCATGTTCATCAAGATTCTCTATGTATATCCCGTTGTTTTTATCATATCTGAATATTATTACTTTGCTGCCTACATGTTTGCTTCTATATCCTTTGAATATCCCGGTAAGCTTTTCGCTCTGTTCGGGATTGCAGCATATTCTCTCTATTGCTTTTTTAACTCTGTTAAAGTAATTTCCGTCCTTATGATACATTCTGTAAATTTCATTTGCGGTATTCTCATTCATGCTTATTGGCATGTAACCGTTGCTCAATATCTTTTCAAGTTCTTCTTTTTTTTGAAAGTTCATTCAATTTTACTGAATAAAAGTAGTATAAATACTTAACTTATAGCTCATTTATCTGTATTTTGTGTTTTTCTGCTATCTCTTTTAGCTCATTTACAACAGTAATCATTTCGTTTTGAGTCAGCATTTTTATCGTGTTTTCTTTTTCTGCAAAGGACTGGAAGAATTCCTTTTTATTCACAGCCAAAGCATCGTTTCTTTTTCTTGGCAGTATATGAAAATGCATGTGTTTTACACTCTGTCCGGCATTTTCTCCCATTTGAAGCAGAAAATCAAAGTCACTTGCGTTTGCATATTTTAATGCTATAAATATCGCTTTATTTGAAAAAGAAATAAAATC
>JAJZWM010000009.1:7582-22654 GCA_021846665.1 Nanobdellota archaeon
AGTTTATACATCTCTTATTCATCTTTTAAAATATTATACTTCACTGCAAATGCTTCTGCCCATTTTGCAAATGTAAGTTCTTCAGGAAGCATAAATCTGCTTTCTTTGGTTAACACTTCTCAGGTCTTAGCTTCTGCTAATCTTCCTGTAAATTCACTTATTAAGTCTATAGAGTTTGCAGTTGTTTCTGCCAATATAACAATAAATGGAACTGTATATCCTGTAAATGTGCCAAGTTCAATGATAACAGCAAATGTTCCTGCAAATTTCAATAAAATAAATAGTTCATCTAGTTTAATTTTAGATTTTACGCCCGCTGTGATAACGGTTTACACAGCAAATTCTACCAAATATGAGTTAATTCCGTCGCTTTTAGCTATTTCTTCTACTGGCTTAGTAAATAGAGCAGTAGGCGCAAGGGAGCACATACCAGCAAACGTAAACAGATCGTTGTTCTTTGAAAGGCCTAATATAACAATAACAGGTGCAAGTCTGCAGCAGGTGGGTAATCTTACAAAGATTTCGGTAACTGTAAAGGACAATTCAAATGAAAGTGTGCTTCTCCAACATTTAAGGCTTAGAATGGCCAATGGCTTTAAACTTTCAATGTTCAATTTCAGTACAAATATATCGGGAAATGCAATACAGTCTGTAAATGCATATAAGACAAAGCTTCAAAATCAGGTTTCATCAATTAAAGCAGAAATGCCTTCAATAATCGGAAATTTAAACAAGTCATTATTTTCAAATCTTAGTAGTATGAACATTAGTATAAAAGATAGCTTGAAGTTAGGTAGCAGATATAATCATTCAATTGGTGTTTCATTTATTAATAAATCAAATGAAATAAAATCAAGGGCAGAATTACAGTTTAATGCAACAGCAGTGCAGATGCATCAGAACTTTATAGTGAATCAAAATAGGATTAACATTCTAAACAGGATATTGGCAGGAAGGTCAATAAACTTCTTTATCTCTTCTAATGCTACTCTTTTCCTTCCTTTCTCAGGGTCTAGACTTTTTAATTTCCCTATTAATATAACCAAAGCAAAGATACAAATTATAAACAGTACCAATATAAGCGTTAATTATAACTATTCAAATCTTTCAAATGAAATAAAAGCGAATAGCAACTTCTTTGTCCCTTCTAACTTTGGTTATCTCTTACCAGCAGGAGGATCTATAACTCTTACTTTTTCAGGAGAGATGAACCTAGGTAGTGGTCTATTATCATTGCAACTTATCCCTGGAACTCAATATAATCTTTATCTTCAGGGGACTAGTGGAGCAAGTGCTTTCTATACTGTAAATGCAACAAGTTAATGTTTAATTTTTTATTAAGATATTAAAAAAATCTTCTAAGTATTTTATTTTTTATGCAAGCGGTGGTAATCCCTTTCTTTCTCTTATTTGTTTTACAACATTAGGATAAATATCTCTAGGTAGTTTTCTAAATGTTTCTCCCGCTAAAGACCATGAACCTCTGCCTTCAGTAGCAGATCTGAGCTCATTTGTAAAGTTGAAAGTAGATGAAACAGGCATTTCTGCGGTTATCACTGCTTTATTTCCATCATCCTTTACATTGTCGATTATGCTTCTCTTTGATTGTATCAATGCACTTACATTGCTAAGGTTTGCCATGGGTAAATCAACTCTTATTATCTGTATTGGTTCTAGAAGTATTGGATTAGCCTGTAAAACTGCATCTTTTATTGCATCCCTTACTGCTGGAATTACCTGTGCTGGACCACGGTGTATTGCATCTTCATGTAAAAGCATATCTGTTAATATAATCTTTACTCCGCGCACTTCTTCTCTTGCTTGAGGTCCTTCTTTCATAACTTCATTAAAAGCTTCTATACACATCTCTATTACTTCACCTATATGAATTATACCTCTTGTTCCATCTACAAGCATGTTATCTCCGTATATAGCTGCTATTTTCTTAGCTTCTTCTCTTTCCATACCTGCTTTTATAAGTAAGTCTATGTTTTCCTGTGTGAATGTCTTTATCTTTCCAGTAGGCATGCCTTCATCGTTTAATGCCTCTATAACCTCTTGTGTCAAAGGCTCAGCATATAGGTAGAAACGATTGTGTTTATTTGGTGATTTGCCCTCAACTATTGGGCTTTTAGTGGAAATGCTTTCTTTGTAAACTACTATAGGTTGTGAACTTACTATATCTATACCATATGTTCTTCTAAGCTTATCCTCTACTATTTCAAGGTGAAGTGTACCTAATCCTGCAATTAAATTTTCGCCAGTTTCATGGTTTATAGATACCTTTAATGCAATATCATATATCTCCTGTTCTCTTAAAGCCTGTATAAGTTTGGGTAAATCTTTAGGATTTTTAGGCTCGATAGCTTTTACAACTACCGGTTGAAGAGAATGCTTTATTGGTTCAAATGGTGTTGTATCCTGCTTGTCCGCAGCACTTAATGTTTCACCTGAGATTATATTCTTAAGGCCAGCCATTCCTATTTGGTTACCAGCTAGTGCGCTTTCTACCTGAAATCTCTGTGGCCCTTTCCATATGTATATCTGCTGTACTTTGTTTATCTGTTTGTTGTTTACTAAGTAAACATCCTGCCCTCTAACAATTTTTCCAGAGAATATCCTTCCTACGGCTATTTCACCGGCCTGTGGATCTATCTCTATATTTGTAACTGAAATCATTAATTGGCCATTTGGATCGCAGGCTATCAGTGATTTACCTACTTCACTATCTAATTCACCATGCCATACTATAGGTATCCTATACTTTTGTGCTTCTACAGGATTAGGAAGGTGCTCTATAACCATGTCTAATAATACCTTATGAACAGGAGTTTTTCTTGAAAGTTCTCTTATTTTTTCCTTATCATTTGAAGTATAAGTATCATATACGTCTTTGAATGACAAACCAGTATCTTTCATTCTTTTGAATGATAATGCCCAGTTGTCTCTTGATGCGCCGAATGCAACAGTATTATCCTGTACCGAAACTTGCCATTTTCCTTTAACGTCATCAGGTGCTAAATCGTTTATGAATGAATTAATCTGTGTTATCAATTTAACCAAATGCTTCTGCATTTCTTCCGGTGAGAAGCGCATCTCCGTTATAAGTCTGTCAATTTTATTGATATATAGTATAGGCTTTACTTTGTCCCTTAAGGCCTGTTTTAAGACCATCTCAGTCTGTGGCATTACTCCTTCAACTGAGTCCATTACTACTATTGCACCGTCTATTGCTCTTATAGCACGTGTAACATGACCTCCAAAATCTACGTGTCCAGGAGTGTCTATAAGATTAATAAGATATTCATCATTTTCACCTCTCTCATAAACCATGTTAACATTTGAGGATTTAACAGTCATCTGTCTTTCCTGCTCAACTTTCTCGGAATCTAAATAAAGCTGTTTACCAGCTTTTTCTTCAGAAAGCATTCCACAACCGGCAAGCAAAGTATCACATGTAGTAGTTTTACCATGGTCAACATGAGCTATTACTCCTATATTTCTGATTCTATCTTGCTGATTCATCAGCCGCATAACTTTCTCTGTCAATGATTCCTTTTCTGGCATTAAAATTCACCTTTAGTTTTATCTTTATTTTTAGATTTTGTAATTTATACTATTTATACTTGCTGTTTTATTTAATTACATTAAATTAAAGCCTTGGAAAATATTTCTGCTGTATGTGCTTTGAAAAGTTTAGGTACTTATCGGGAAGAAAAGAAAGAAAATAGCCAATTCCTTCATAAATTAGTTTTTTTGGTAGTTCTTTTTTATCCTCACCGGCTCTTATAAATGAAATATTATATGTGTCTTTGAATACCCTTAAGAAATATCTTTTAGCTCTTAGCATATGCAAAGTGTCGGTGACAACGACTACATCAGAAAAGTTTTTATAATAATTTTCATGGTTTCCATCTAGGAAATCAAATGGGTTCTTCGCTTTTATAATACGGAGCATTTCAAAGGAGTTTACAGCATTATCATAAGTGTTAATAGATTTATTCTCATATATGAAATCTCTGCCTTCAAGCATTTTCATCGTGATTTTATCGGAATTTACATTCTGGCCCGCTATAAGTAGGAAAGAATTTTTTTTATTTTCATATATTTCAATTGCCTTTTCCAGTCTTTTTCTGAATCTTTCATTGTTTCCGCCTAGAATTATTATAGCACTGCCATTTTCTTCTTTCTCTGCTTTAAGTAAGTTTTCTAAATGCTGCATTTAGTAAATAGAAAAAGAATAATATATAAACTTTCAGTAAAAAATGAAAATTAAAAAAATAAAAAAACTCTTTATAAAAAAGGATCAGAAGAATTAAACCGTTTTAACGGTTGAATTGGTGGTAATATTTAGTTTATTAAAGAGATCTTACCTCTTCTTTTTTCCTTTTTTAGCTGCTTTTTTCTTTGTTGCCATGTTATATAAAATTCACTCATCATATAAATAATTTTTTTGTTTTTGCTGGCTGTTTCAATATACCAATATCTGGTATCCTTTCTCCGCAAATCCACTTACGCCCATAAAATGTTCATGGTTTCCAATAAAACAGGATGTTTCAATATTTAAAGCGGCAAGAGCACCGCTTAGATTAAGTTCATCTGCGCAGTAGCCGCAAATAGAGTATGGGATTTTAAGCTCGTCCTTTAATTTTTTCATGAGTTCTTTTATCTTTTCATTGTTGGTTAGAAATGCCTGAAGCCCAAAGCTTGCAAACCATAGTGCTATGGTGTTGCCTGCCTGTTTAAATTCGACGGCATTCGAAAGGGCATTGAAAACACGAAATGCTCCTTCTTCATCTCTATCTGGATTAGTTAATATAAGAAAAAGATACTTTCCCATATTATTTTAAATATAAACACATATTTAAGGATTGCTGGTTATCTCTATAAAACAGGCAGAGATAGCGAAGCCCGGTCAAACGTGCTGGCTTCAGGGGCCAGTGGCTTAGGCCTTCGGGGGTTCAAATCCCCCTCTCTGCATTTTTGCAAAAATAATAAGTTTCTAAATAGAAGGATTTGACTAGTTGATTAATATCGTCGGCTTGTGCTTCCATCTTCTCTTAGTGTAATAACACCGATAACCAGATCCAAATTTTTTTTAAATTCATGGATATTACTTATTGTTCTTATGACAGTAAAGGCATAAAATGTTTTATCTGAAATTTTTCGTATAGTTTATTTACAGCACCAATCAATGTTGCCCCTTTTGTAATTATATCATCTATCAATACAATTTTTTGTGTTTTTATAAAGTGTGAGCGGGAAAACTCACATGCTTTAAAGGTGGAATGAAAGCAAACTCAAAATTGGAAAACGTAAATAGTAGAAGTGGTAAAATAATAAATGAAGATAGTAATAATAGGTGCTGGTTTTGCTGGTCTAAGATTTTTATATGATATAAAAAAACATTTCGGGAACGAAATGGAAATTGTGATAATAGACGAAAGAAAAACTAGTCTTGAGAAACCATCGCTTGTAGAGGTTGCACTTGCAGGTAGGCCAGTAAGTCATACCCAGATACCCATTAAAGATATAGCTAGATCTCAGAATGTAGAGTTTATCAATTCTATGCATATAAGATTGAACCAAAAAGTAATCTTATAATACTGAAAAACGGATCAAAAATCAATTATGATTATCTTGTTATAGCTACAGGTGCAGTCAAAGATTATAATGCTATACCAGGTTTCAAGGAATATGGATATTCAGTATGCGATGATTATCAGGCACCAAGAATGTGGGAAGCGATAAATAAGTTCAAGGGAGGTAATATCGTTATAGGTGCTGCAAAGACCACATGGGATGAAAAGTCGACTGATATCCTATTAGATGCTCCATGCGAAGGGCCAGTCGGAGAAATGATGTTTATGCTTGATTTCTTTCTTAGAGAGCATAATCTAAGAGAGTTATCTAAAATTACCGTATTTACTCCCGGTAAGATATTTTTCGATGATGTAGGGCCTAAAATTCGTAAAAAAATAACAACAATTATTGTCAAAAAAGGAATAAATGTAGTTAACCAAAAGGCAATCTCAAGTATTGATGCAAAATCCGTTCATTTTGAGGATGGTACTAAACTTCCAAGTGATCTTACACTTATAATCTCCCCATATACTGGGCCTAATGTAATAAAGAAATCAGGTCTTGGAGATAAATATGGGTTTGTCAGGACTGACAGATCAATGAGGCACCCTATTTACCAAAATATATTCGTTGTGGGTGACTGTAATGCAAATTCAATGCCAAAGCTTGGCCATATAGCCACTATGCAGGCAGATGTAGCAGCATCATCTTTTATAAAGGAAATAAGCGGTAAAGGAAGCGTTATTGAATTCAAGCCAGAAGTATTCTGTATAATGAATAGGGGAGGAACTGAGGCAACTCTTATATTGTCAGATACACTTTTTGGAGGAAAGGTTGATAGAACACTAGATGGGCCGTTAGCTCATCTAATGAAATGGGGTTTTGATACTTATTCATATTATACTAGAGGGAAATTACCACCAGATCTTGTACAGAATACGATGGAGAAAATGCTCGAGGAACTCAAGTAGCAGTTTATCAGTAAAAACCTGAATCTTTTTTTCAATGTCTTTATAAAAATCTAATAGTTTGCCTTGCTTTTTCTGCTTTTATCCTTTCCACCATTTTTGTTTCTGTTATTCTAAATATTGAATAGTAATGGACTTTATAAGAAAGTAAAAATTGGCTACGCTTCTTAGATAAGCTTTTAAATTAAAAATTTTTAATAATATTATGGTTTGGGATACAAAAAAGAAAGCAAGTAAGTTTTGGATTATCCTGGGGCTTATCGGAATTGGTCAATTAGTAGCTTTGATATATTCGTTAGTCAGCAAGGAAGATAAAGACAGAGTATTTGGTGTACTCTTCATATTAGGATTTTTAGGAGACTTAATAATCTACTTTATAGAAAAAGACAAGGATAAATACCTATCAAGTATGGCATTATATCTTTTGATTGGTGAGATAGTATTACTTGTTATTACTATTCCTTTATCATTTGCAGTAGCGTTTATAAGGGTTTAATAAATTTCTCTTAATCTAATAGCTGAAATTACTGTTGAAACTGAAAGTAGAAATAAAGATATAGGTAGGATATAAACGAAATAATTCGTTACCATAAATGATAGGTCTACTAAAACAATTGAAATTAAAGTTAAATAATTGGCATTTCTGTACTTTGTCAATGCACTTATCTGATTTATCATATAAATTTCAAAAACAGAATAAACAGTCCATATCAATGCAATTATAATGAGATAGGGATTAAAGGCATAGTGGCTTAAAGGGTATATAACAGTTTGGCCGTTTCCAAAGTAAAGGAATATTGCTATCAATGCTATTCCTAGTACCCATATTATCATATTTGAGTACCTAAAAAGTATTTTGCTATCCCCTTTCCATGCTTTTCTCCAGAATCTGTTCCTAAGGTATAATCCTGCAAGATATAAAATCATTATAAATGAGAAGGGGAAGAATGATAATTTGTAATTAGAGATAAACTCAATAGAAAGCAAAGCCAAAGCAATAGTAGTTATAGCAGAAATAAAAAAGCCAGATTGGCGGATTAAAACTTTAGCTTCCATTTGGATTCTTATATGTAACGTTACCTATAAGTTTTAGGACAGCACCCTGAAAGGAATAAGGATCACTTATACCTCTAAGAATTATGTTTGGCCTGCCCTGCTCTTCTGGCCTTATAACAACTTTTCCAAGCTTGAGTATCCTGTCTAAAATACTTATATCAACTGAAACGTCACTTATCTTTGAAGGCAATATTATATTTGTGTCCTTTGCTATTACTCCTTTTTGTATTATGACTCTAAAATTTGTTATCGTGTATTCAATAAAGTATATCTGTAGCTCAGAAATTAATATATATATTATACCAATAATTTCTAAAACCGTTGAAATAATCGGAAGCGAACCAATCAAAGGTATATTCTTTATTCCAATGTATGAAAAGACAACAGAAAATGGTACGTCATAAGAAGGTTCAAATATAGATAAGAGTACAAATATTACAATAGAAAGGATTATAAGCCATACTCCTCTCCAAAATTCTTTCTGTCCGAGTACTGATGGCTTCTCAGATCGTATTACCTTCTCGTTTGCAAGCATGAACTGCTTCATCATATAATTATTAAATAGGTGAGTAATATATAACTTAATCCATAAGGTAATTATATGAAGATCGGCGCTTTGTTCACTGGTGGTAAGGATTCAACATATTCCGCATTTTTGGCTGGAAAAGACAATGATGTTGTCTGTTTAATGAATATGTATTCAGAAAATAAAGATTCATACATGTTTCACACTGTTGGAGATAAACTTCTTGAAATGCAGGCAGATGCACTTTCAATACCTCTGGAAAGACACAAGACAAAGGGAATAAAGGAGGAAGAGCTTTTTGATTTAAGAAATTTTATATCGGACATAAAAGAAAGGTATAATATAGAGGGGATAGTTAGTGGAGCGCTTGCCAGCGAATACCAATATAATAGGATAAATACAATACTTAAAGATCTAAATCTTGCTTCTATAACTCCATTATGGCATGTTGACATTGAAAGTTATCTTAATGACTTAATAAAAAATGGCTTCCATGCAATTATAGTTTCTGTTTCTGCTGAAGGCTTAGATGAAAGCTGGCTAGGCAAGGAAATAAATAGTGAAAACCTTGCAAAATTAGTAGAGTTAAGCAAAAAATACAGATTTAATCTAGGATTTGAAGGCGGAGAAGCAGAAACGGCAGTTATTGACGGGCCGAATTTTAAATATGGAATAAAGATAGAAAAAAGCAGCGTAGTTAAAGACGAAGGAAAAGCCTACTTAAACATTGAAAAAGCAGTAAAGGTTGAGAAGAAAAATTGAATTTTATTCGTTTATTTGTTGTTTTATAGATATGAATACTTAATGAAATATATTCTATGTACAAAAAACAAATGAGATCTATACTGAACAAAAGATATACTTTAGCTTAACATCAGGCAAAATCCATGGTGTTCAATTTATAAAGCAAATTACTGGTGTAAATATAGAAACCTTATTGCTGATTTTATAATAAGGCTTAAAAAATAACAAAAGCAAGATTTTTTGTTTTAAGGATTAATTATTTTTTCAATTATATTTTTTATTTTATTCTTTAGTTTTACAGACTCATTTTCACTGTTTTCAAGTTTAAAATCAGAAAGCTTTTCAGTTTCCTTGAGGTTAAATATTTTTATTTCGTTTTTATCTCCATTTAAAAATTCTCTATAAGATGCAGGAGCATCAATTCTTTTTCTATCCATTGTACGCTTAAATCTTACTTTTACAGGGGCGTAAACGAATATGTTGTAAAAATTTACGCCTTTTTGTTTTTTAAAGAAAAGAATATCACCTGGAAATCTTATGCCTGCTATTGCAATTTTATCTTTCTTAATGTTTTTTATTCTTCTCATGCAGAGCTCCATTACATAATCCTTGCCATATTTTTTTCTTAGAATGCCCTGAAGTTTCTGTTGCTCTTCCCTTGAAATTTTTCCTTTTTTCATCTTTGAGAGCTTTTCTCTTATTATATCCCCAGGAGAAATCTTGTAAAAGCCATATCTTTTAGTCAAAATGTCCGCTATGTAATCCTTGCCTCCTCCAGGTAGAGAAGATAAACCAATAATCAAAACCTCTTTTTTCACTGTTTATAATGTAAATTTTATAATAAAAATCTTTAATAGCTTATAAAAAAGTACTTATTGACATTCTATTCATATAATAATAGTGAATGGAAGGTTTTTCCGGATCTGAAAGCAAACTTGAAAAGTTTCTTTTACAGAGCCAGTTTAAGAAACAGGTTGATTCTTTAGGCCCAGATGTTTTCTCCTTACTATTAGATATGTATCAAGAAGGGAATTTAGACGAAAATATAAAGAATATGTTTCCAAAAGAAAAGAAACGTCAATTTGATGAGATAGCAGAAGAACTATCTGGAAAGAATCTAGCTTATAGAAAAGATCTGTACGACTATTTAATGAATGCAAAAAATTCTAGATTAAAAGATATTTTCGGGGATGCTTATGATTCTGTTATAAGCATGAAAAATTCTCTTATGAGTAAATTCGGTAAAAGTGAATACGATTCAATTTATAAGAATTTTATAAACGCACAATTTGAGGATTCATTGCTAGAAGCAGAGGGTGATACCTTTTTCTACATAGGTAAAAGAAGATTTACTCCGAAAGACAAAGACGAAGAGCTTATCTGGATTTTTGGCAAGGTGATTGAATTACTTTACGGAGTTAATAATGGTTGACATGGAAAAGCAATTAACTATGAAAGGTCTCGAAGCACTGCTTTCGAATTCGCAGATAAAAGCGCAATTTTTCAATTTTGGCTATGGCGTTTTAAGGCTATATTTAAAGGCTTACCAAGAATACGGTAATTTTTATGATTATACTGATTCTAGTAAGAAGAGATACAATGATTTTAAAGAGGTAGAAGAGGATATTAAATACATAAATGGAAGAAAAGAAGGTAAAGAACTGCTTGAATACTGGTTTGAATCGAATAAGGATTATATTAACAGGAAAATCTTTGGAAAGTTTTATCACAGGGTAAAATACCTTGAAGAGATACTGATTGATAATAAATTATTACAAGACCTTGTTTCCAAGGAATTGGTTGTCGAATTCATTGCAAATATTTCATTAAATAAGTATTCCAATAATTCTGTAGTTAAAGATCTTAATAACGAAAAGGAAAACGTATTAACCTCTTATATAGAAGCTTTGGAATCAGTATACCGGCTTTATATTCAAAAAGCTCTAACCTGATTATTTAAGCCGTAATGCATCTAACACATGCGGAGCATGCGTCTCTACTCTGAATCTCTTTCTTATATAACTAGAAAGTTCTAGAATTTTGCTTTCTTCTCCATGCCCTATTACTATTCTTCTTGGCCTAGGCCTTATATCATTCACAAACCTTTCAAGCTGTTTTCTATCTGAATGGCCAGAGAAACCTTCTATAGAATAGACTAATGCACTAACGGAGAAATGTCTTAATTTTCCATTAAGTTCTATATCTATTTCTCTACCGCCGTTTTGTATTGTCCTTCCAAGAGTTCCTACACCTTGATAAGAAACCAAAACTACTGCATTTTTAGGATCCTCACAAAGATTTGCAAAATAGCTAACTGCTGGGCCGCCATTTAACATACCAGAGGTTGCAAGTATTATTGCAGGCCCGCCTGAAAGAACCTGTTGTCTTTCTTCTTCACTTACAGTGTGTTTGAATATCGGTGATAAAAACGGATTATTATTGTGCGCTATTATTCTGTTCCTTGTTTCGCTGTTCATGAATTCAGGATAAACAGTGTAAATAGCAGTTACATCCCAAAGCATTCCATCAACTATTACTGGCACTTCAGGTAAAAGCCCATAGCGCTGCCATTCTTCTATAAGAAGCATAAGTTCCTGTGCCCTTCCTACCCCAAGTACAGGTACAAGCACTTTTCCATTGTTTGCTACGGTTTTACTTATTATGTCAAGGAAGAACTGCTCTGTTTCTGTTCTTGAAGGCTGTGTATCTGAATCCCCCCCATAAGTACTTTCCATTATGAGCGTTTCAACTCTCTCAAACTGAGTCTCTGCTCTGTTCAATGTCTTTGAATTGTCATACTTGAAATCTCCCGTGTAAAGTACATTATAAAAGCCGTTTCCAATGTTTAAATGAATCATCGCCGATCCCAAAATATGGCCAGCGTTATGTAATGTTATTCTTATGTCAGGAGTAATATCAGTAACTTCATGGAAAGGCAGAATTATTGAGTGTTTAAGCATTTGTTTTACATCGTCAACATCAAACAATAACTTAGAGTTTGTCCTACTTGACAGATTTATGTAATCTAAATGAAGCAGAGTCATTACATCTCTAGTAGGAGCAGTTGAGTATACAGGGCCTTTATAACCATATTTATAAAGTGCAGGAAGAAAACCGCAGTGATCTAAATGACTGTGTGTTATAACTACTGCTGCCAATTTTGAAATATCGAATTCTGGAGCGTCTACTCTTGGAACAGGTTCCTTTGGATTACTTACGTCAACTCCTACATCTAAGAGAACTGAGCTTATGGGAGTTTGTACTAATACTGCAGATCTTCCAACATGTCTAAATGCTCCTAAAGCGCTTATCCTTACCCAGTATTTATCATCAACTTCAAATTTAGAGTTGTATATGCTTTCTCCTATTTCATTAAGCATTTTTCTTCTGAATTTTGAATTATCATAGAGCATTTCTCTTATAGCTTTTACTATGTCTGATTTTATAAGCGGAGAACGTGCAAGCACAACAGACCAACCTGTTTCCTCCTTTATCTTATTTATCCCTGATTTTCTGTCTCCAGATATAATCTCTGGCCTTTCGGCTTCTATGGTTACAATGCTTCTTGGCTCATCGAACCAGAAATCAGTTATATGTGCTTCCCCAAAATCCATCTTTCTTATCTTTTCTTCTGCTTCTTTTTCATTTAAAAGAAGAGAAGGGTCTAATCTTACTTCTACTCTTTTCTTCTCTTTGTTTACAAGATTTCTTATAATCTCAGTGTTTTCAAGAAAAAAGTTCCTGTTTTTAGTATATATAACTATATTTGAAACCTCGAAGTTTATGTCTTCTATAAGAGATTTGTCAGCTATAAATTCTGTTATTTCTTTTTTTATATCCATATTAGTTTAAAATATTTACCATAGGCTAAAATTCAAGTGTAATCTGTTTATCCCATAAGATAAATGAAAAGGTATATTTACTTACTTACTACTTTCTGTATTTCTTCATCTAAAAGTTTCTTGTAGCCTTTCTTGTTTATTACTGCTATGTCTATTCCTTCTCCAGTGTAAACGTCTCTTTTTATTGAGGAAGAGATTGCTTTATATGCCAGCTTGATTGCTTCTTCTTCGGTCATATTATCCTTATAATCTCCTTCAAGTACACCCAAAGCGAAAATTCCACCACTGCCAGTTACAGTGAATTTGTCTTTACCCTGTCCGCCTGCTTCGTCTATTGAGAAAAGTTTCGGCTCATTGTCATATCCTCCTATTATGAATTCACCGTAAATTAAATTTAAGGATAATCTTTTATTAAAAAGTATTGCACTCAATAAACTTACTGCTCCATCAGTATCTAATTTTGAACCAGATCTTATTTCATAAAGTGTAAGCTCAGATCTCATTAGTCTTACCATGGCCTGTAAATCAGCGACCATACCTGCGGTAGTTATTCCTATTTTATCGCTTATAGCCATTACCTTTTCTGCATTTTTGCTAGCAACTATATGATCCGCGGTCGCTCTTCTATCCGCTGCTAGGATTACTCCTTCTTTGTATATTAATCCCAATGTTGTTGTTCCTGTTTTTACTATGCTCATATAAGAATCTTAGTATTTTATTTACATCTCCTAATGATTTTATTAGTATTTAAACTTTTCTTAAATAGTTACTTTTATATAGATGTATCAAGCTAAGTATTAAACTGAGAAGCTATTAAGTAATAATATGAAAGCAAGAACTTCTTTTACAATTGATGCGGATGTAGTTGCAAAGCTAGATTCTTTAGTTGACAATATCTATTACAGATCAAAGAGTGAAGCAGTTGAAGACATATTAAGGAAATACTTTGAGAAACAGAACACTGCAATAATTCTCTGTGGTGGGGAATTTACTGTTAATGGTACAAACTATTACAGGCCTTTAGTAAAGATAGGCGAGTCTACTATTATAGAAAGAATTATTTCAAATTTGAGGGTAAACAACTTCAGAAATATAATGATATCAGGGAAGACTGAGCTTTTGAAGCAGATGTTTTCTATACTGAAAAATGGAGAGGGATACGGAGTTGATATAAAGTACATAGATGACAATAACTTAAAAGGAAGCGCTAAGGCTCTTGAAAGAGTAAAGCAGTACGTTGGCACAACCACTTTGTTTGTAACTGGCGATTCAGTATTTGACATTGACTTAAGGGACATGCTTAAATTTCACATGGCCCATAACAGTCCTGCTTCTATGGCGATATACATGCCTACTGACATTTCATTTCCTACAAAGGATAGAGTCACATTAAAAGGAAGCAAGATACTTACTTATGAAAAATTATCTGAGCCAGTAAATTCGAAGCTAATACCAACTTCTATCTTCTTATTGGATCAGGATGTTTTTAAATATATCCCACCTGGTGATTTAGAGTGGAACATAAAAACTGATCTTTTGCCTTTACTTGCAAAAGACGGCCTGCTTTTCGGTTATATATACAATGGTGCATGGCTGAGCGTAAAGACAAAGGAAGACATTGAAACAGCAAAGAAAATTTTTGAAAAGTAGTTTCTTTTATTTATTTTTAATGTACAGAAATGCTTAAATCTTACATTTACTATATTCTCTCTATGGAATTCAAAGATGTTGCAGAACCAGTAGAAAAAATAACAAGAGAGGGTTCAAGAAATTTTATAAAGATAGGACTTACTAAAGGAATAGAAGGAGAAAAGGAAATAACTTTTATAAGCATAAAAAAAGGTTATACTACAGATAAAGACGGAAAGGAAGAAGAAAGAATAAAGACTAGCTTAACCGTTAATTTTGATGAATTACCGCTACTTATAGAAGCATTGCAGAACTTCAAGAATAAACTTGAATCCGGCAGCTTTTCCTAAGCATGTATTAAGCGGCTTATTAGTTTTATTTGGAAGTAGCTCCTTACATTTTTGTTAATTATAATTAATTGTATAACTTTTTATAAATTAAATAATACTTTTTCCTATAAATTTATAAATGATTAGATTATTATTAAATAAATGGATTCAAAACGTTTACTTGTTTCGTTACTTGTGATTTCATTTTTATTAGTTGGAGCAGTGCACGCTCAAGGTACTCAAAAGATAATAGGATCTACAAGTCTTTACATATTTGGGGTTACAAACTCGTCAAACGGTACCTTAGTTGGAGTTCCAGCTCTGCTTAATTTGACAATAACAAATGGAACTGGTAAGGTTTTTTTAGGATCAACTCCTTTAACCCAAACAGATAC
>JAJZWM010000009.1:23163-29433 GCA_021846665.1 Nanobdellota archaeon
TGCCAAGTGTTAATAGTAGCAACTCTTCTATACAGTTACTTATAAGTGAAGCGACTTCAGAAATGTCAGTACAGAAAGCCGAGGCTGCAAATGGCAGCTACTACATTGCAGCTAGTAATATGATAACATCCTCTTCAGATTTATTGCAGGCAAAAGTTCTTGAAACTTTGCCGAATTCAAACCAAGAGTCATTTCTAAATAATTTAATATCAAAGGAAAACTCTACAATAACAGGAATAGAAAATAACATCTCGCACGATTATGTTTCAAACTCTTCAACATTGATACTCAAGTTCATAGCCCTTGATAGGCTTATGCAGGCAAGGGATTACTTAAATGATTCAATGCAAAGTCTATCTTCAGGAAATTTACAAAATGGAATATATTACTATTCACTTGCAGCAGTAAAAGCAGAAACCGCTTATTTCTGGGTTTCTATTCTTCCAAAGGGAAGCTCAAATTTCTCACAGTCTCAGTATGAAGAATTAAGTAATTATTATCTTTATAAAGCATCTTCTTACAATGATTATGCGAATTTACTAGGTGTAGATCTTCCACCAGAAATATCTGAAATGCAATCCTACCTGAGTTCTGCACAGTCAAGATATTATAGTGGGAATTATGTTTCCTCAATATTTGCATCTATTGAATCAATGAGTGTAGCACAGATGCTTATAGAAGAAAACAGTCTTATTAATGTCTCAGTATTATCACAGATAGGTAATCAAAGTGCAATTGCAACCATTAATTCAATAAATTCTGCAGAATCAAGTGGAATTACTCCATTCTTAGGAATAAGCTATTACTACTTTGGAAAGCAGTTTTATAACTATTCAAATATAAGCAATTCAGATTTCCCAGAATATTTGCTTTTCGAAACCGAGGCAAGAGGTTTTACGCAGCTTGGGTTGCTTGTTTCAAATGCTAGTTTAATACCACATACTCCTTCACTTCAGCCAATACCAGTTTCAACTCCAGTAGCTCCGCTATTTGAAGAGATAAGTTTTATAGTTTTGGGAATAGCAATAGGAATAGTTCTTGCAGGTATAATATTTGAATATAGATTATACTCCAAAAACATTAAAAATAGCAGAAAAATAACAGAAAAGAGATCAACTAAGAAGAAAAGAAGTAGGAAAACAAGAAGATAATAAATTTAAGTTACTAACTTCATTTGATTAGATGGATACAAAAGAAGACAAAGACGATGAACTTTTAAGAATAGCACTTTCAAGGGGAATATTCTTTCATTCTGCAGAAGTATTTAGTGATAATATTTCCGGATTTTGGGACTATGGGCCTATAGGAGTAAGAATACTAAACAATCTACTAGATCAATGGAGACAGACTGTTTATTCAATGAATGGTTTTGAGATATCAGGTAGTGTTATTCTTCCTAAAATAGTGCTTCAGGCTTCTGGGCATGAAGCTAACTTTTTTGATATGGAAATAAAGTGCAGCAAGTGCGGCACAGTTTACAGAGTAGACAAGCTTTTAGAAGAAAAGGATAGCAGTAAAAACTTCGAAGGCTTGACAGAAGAGGAATATCTAAAGTACATAAGAGAATATTCGGTAAAGTGCAGCAAGTGCGGGGGAGAATTAGACAGCATAAAGAAATTTGGAACCATGTTTTCCATAAAAATTGGAGAGGATGTTCCTGCTTACCTTAGGCCTGAGGCATGTCAGGCAATATTTCTTGATTTCAAAAGAGTCTTTGAATCTTACGGCAAGAAACTTCCGATGACTATAGCTCAAGTAGGTAAGGCTTTTAGAAATGAGATATCACCAAGAAATAATCTTCTAAGGCAAAGAGAGTTCTACCAGAATGATATAGAGATATTCTTTACAGAGGATAATTTTAAACTAGATAAAGACTATAAAATAAATATATACGACAAAAATGACAGCGGATTGAGTCAAATATCTGTTAATGATGCACTTTCAAATGGAGTAATAAAAAATACTGTAACTGCATATGGAATTGAAAAAGTGCATGAATTTCTGCTTAGAGTAGGCTTTAAAAATGAAGACATAAGATACAGAAAACTTTATGAAGACAAAGCATTTTACTCAAAAGAATCTTTTGACATTGAAATAAGAAAACAAGATATATGGGTAGAGCTAGTTGCATGCAATAATCGTGGAGAGCATGATCTTTCAGCATATGAAGAATTTGGCGCAAAGGGATTAAGAGTAGATGGAAAGATTCCGCAGATATTTGAAATATCTATGGGAACCGACAGACTATTTTATCTTCTATTATTTTCTTCCTTAAGAAAAGATGAGCAGAGAACATGGCTTTCTATGAATAGTGTTATTTCCCCTTTTAAAGCTGCGATATTTCCCTTAGTACCAAAGGACAATCTAGATGTAAAAGCGAATTCACTTTTCAATAGTTCAAGATATAAACATAATATATTATACAGCGATACTGGGAGCATAGGAAAAAGATACAGAAGAGCAGAAGAAGTTGGAATTAAGCTTGCTTTCACAGTAGATTACGATACGATTGAGGATAATACAATAACAGTAAGGGATAGCGATTCAATGAAACAGTTTAGAATAGATGCTGACAAAATTGACTTGGTTATTTTTGATTCAGATTCAAATGATTTTGAGGAGCTTAGGAAAAAGTACGAGTATCACTGATATCTCCATTTATTAATTGTGTTTCCTATATTATCTATTAAGTGTATTACTGAAAATGCTTCTCTCTCCTTTTTTGCAACAGTTCTTCCAGTATAACCATTTACAAAAGCGGCAGCTGCAGCAGATTCTACAAAATTATTATTCTGGCAAAGCATCGCAGCTGTTATCCCTGCGAGTGAATCACCAGTTCCTCCTTTAGTCATATAAACTGAATTTGTTTTGTTTACAAATGTTTTCTCACCGTTCGATATTATATCTATATGCCCCTTTAATAATATAGTGGTGTTGAACTGCTTCGCTTTCTCATAAACCTGCTTTATTCTTTTTTCCAAATCTTTTGAAGGTTCTTCTTTGAAAAGTATTTTGAATTCGTTTGAATTAGGAGTTATGACTATATTTTTTCCAAGCTGGTTAGCATCAGCTACCTTTATTGCATCCGCATCTAATACTATTTTCATGTCTACTTCTTTAAGTATTTTGTTTACAAGAACAGTTTGTTCATATCCAGTTTTCATACCATTTCCCAGTGTCATTACGTTGTATTTCTCTGATTCTGTTTTAATTATATGGAAAGCGTTCGAATTTAATTCTGTGCTTTCTATCCCTTTAGTTATCATTTCAGGAGAGAAACCAGCACATATATCTGCCGCCCTTTTCGGTGCAATTATCTCCGTAAGATCAACCCCCGCTCTTAATGCAGAAAGGGCTACTATTGCAGGAGAACCTGTATAATCATAAGATCCACCAACTACAAGAACTTTACCGAAGTTTCCCTTGTGTGACCAGTTATTCCTCTTTTTATATACTGTTTTTATGATTTTTTCATTTAGAGTCGTGTAAATCATAGGTTTAGTGAAGAACTGTGTCCTCCGAAAAGAGATGCATTTGGAGATATATACTTCTTTATGTTGTTTATTGCAATGTACGCTTCTGCCCCTCCTACTGCTATTAGCGCAAATTTATTCTCATCTGTCACATTTGCTATGTCTCCAGCTGCGTAAACTCCATCAATACTTGTTTTATAGTTGTGATCTACTTTTATATACCTGTTTGTTGTTTCTATTTTAAGGGATTTAAAAACTGAGGGGTTGACTTTATAGCCTATTGCTACAATTACTGCATCAACTTCAAGGGTTCTGCTTGTTTTATTTGCGTTATCGAATAGTTCTATGCTTTTAACCGTATTTTCATCTCCATTTATTTTTTTGATGTCTGTATTCATTATTATCTCTGCCTTGCTGTCTCTTTTTACAGCATCTACGCTTGATTCAGCGGCTTTAAAAGTATTGTTATGCTGTATTATGTAAGTTTTTTTACATACTGAAGAAATCTGCATTTGATAATCAAAAGCAGAATCTCCGCCGCCAATGATGGCAACTGTTTTATCCTTGAAATCATCTACAGATTTAACTGCGTAATACAGACCCTTTCCTTTATATTGATCTTCACCGTCTACATTCAATTTGTTTGGATGAAAATCTCCTACTCCGCCACATATAAGGACAGCTTTGCTACTATACTTTTTTAAATTGTTAACTTCTATTGTGAATCTATTATTTTCAGGTATTATGTCCGTAACTTTCGAATTAAATTCAATTCTTTTTTTGAAGAGCATACTCTGTTCATACATCTTATCTGATAGGTCCATTGATTTCATTTTAGGCACTGCCTGCACATCGTATACTATTTTCTCAGGATAAAGCTCCAGCATCTGACCACCATGTGTGCTTAAACTTTCAAGCGTTATACTATTTATTTCTCTTAAACCTGCACAGAAAGTAGCGAACATCCCTGTCGGTCCTGCACCTATTATTATAAGGTCAGTTTCTTCCATAATACTCATTAGCTGTACTCTCTCCAAGTATAACCACAGTTTACGCACTTGTAGAATCTAGTTGGTGGCTCATCAGAACTTCTAGTTTGTTCGGTCCAGGATATTATCTTTTTCTGACCACATTTAGGGCATTCGGTGTTTGTTTCAAACTCCATCTCCGCCATGCTTTCTTCCTCTGATGGGGCTTCTTCCACGGTTTTTTTCTTAAGCTTTTTTGTCTTTCCTTTTAGTTCCATGTCTTCTTCTTTCATTTTATAATATAGTAATCTACAATTCTTAAATCTTCCTTTGCTTTAAAAATCTTTTCAAAACTATATTTATAATCTAAAAAAGTTATATTAAAATATGAAAATAAGTCATGTTGCAGTGATATTGCTCTTGTTATCTGTGTTTTCAGTGTCATTAGTTCATGCACAGGTAGGCATACCAATAAGTACTCCAACTTCCTCAAGCGCGTCATTTCTTTCAGGATTAACATCAGGAAATTCCTACATTTATGCCGGCTTTTTTGCTATAGTAATGTTCATAGTATTTGCAATAGCTTTGGATAGGACGCAGCTTTCTAGTGGTAGAATTGCAATTTCCTTTATTTTTGCGCTTATAACTTTCTTTCTACTTTATACAGATAATGCTTTACTGCATTTCTTTCTAAACTCCTTTATAGTTCTAGCTTTCATAGCATTGATTTTAGGTATGCTTGCAGCGGTTAAATCTCCAAGGTCTATAAGGTTAATCGGCTTAGTAGTTGCACTTTTCTTAATTATAATACTGTTTGAAAATGATTCAAGTCTTACAAACTTTGTAAATGCAACTTTTCACATAAATATACTTAATATATTACCGCTTATTTTTGGGATAATTGCAGTTGCTGTGTTCATAATTTTACTTTTAAGAGGGGTAAAAAATCACAACAATATAGTTTTAAGAGTTATTCTCCTATTTGTGGTATTTCTTTTGATTGCATTATTGATACCAGGATTTGCAAGCTTTTTATTTAGTCCGATAGTTCTTATTCCATTGTTTGCTGCCATACTTTTAGTGATATTCTTTATTCTAAAACCAAGACATGGCCCAAGACCTTCAAGAGCGGATAAACGCCTTCAAAAAGAGGAAAAAGTTAAGCATAATGCGCTTTCTTCAATAGCTGATAGAAAGCAAGCCAATGCTAGTGTTCTTCAGGAATACCGGGATTTAATGAAAAAAGGCAATCTTACTCCCGAGGAGCAATTAAGGATGGCACAGCTTAAAAATAAACTGGCAAATGAAGCCTGGCAGAATGTTGCTGATAGGTCAAAGCTTACAAAAGTGCAGTACTCCAAAGGCCAGCTTTCAAATAATAAGGATTTGCAGAGGGTAACTGGCTTCTTTTCAAGAGACCAGGCCTTAAGAGATTTAAAATCAAGGGCAAAAAGCAATTATAAGCTATCCTGGTCGCAGAAAAGAGCCTTAAAGAAACAGCAGACAAATCTTAATAATAAAAGTAAGTTTATAAGTAATACTGGAAATAACCAAGCAGGAGATCTTTTTGATCTAGCAAATGCAACTAATCAAGGAACATTAGGACCAGTCCCAACAGATAAAGCGGCAAAGAAAATATTTGAAAAGAGGATATCTAAAGAGGCAAGGCAGAAAGACGTTACAAGTTTGCTAAATGAAAGAAATAAAATTTTAGATCCAAATCTTAACCTATCAAATTCAACAAGACATAAAGAATTAGCAAAGATTGATAAAAAACTTAAGAAGTTATCTCCCAAGATTGTTCCGCCTTCTCCCGATAAGATAAGACA
>JAJZWM010000010.1 GCA_021846665.1 Nanobdellota archaeon
CCTACCGCATCATTATCGCAACTTGCTGCGTCCTTCTTCGGCTCCTGAACCAAGTCATCCATCTAATAGCTTGGATTAGCAAATCACACAGTCACATTGCTGTTTTTAACAGCTCGACACTTCCTTCTTTATTATCAAATAAAGAAGTGCATATTATTGTTTAACCGATAAATATCTAATAAGTAGAAATGGTTTATAAAGCTTTTCATTACCGCTGAGAAATAAGATTAAGAACTTGTTATATTTCCGTAGATAAGATTAAATTCTGATCCATTCGGCACAGAATCAATATAACTTCCATTTACTTGATTTGATATGGCTGTAGCGGCTAAAGATATATTTAAATAAACCTTTTGACTTGGAATTATCACATTTATTTTAAGATGTAATGGCAAATAATTCTGCTCCATTAAACACTCTGTGCCATTTACATAAGCCAAAGAATTACGATAAATTACACTCACTAGAGAACTGTTCACCTTAGAAGATAAGCTATAATTATAACATCTATTACCAAGAAAAGATGAAGCCCCAAGATATTTAACTGATAAATTTAGAGTCGAGAGCTTATATCCAATACCTATAGGCATAACTTGTGACAGGTTATAAACAAGAAAATGCAATCCTATATAATCTGATTTGGATAATTTTCCACACATGAATGGAAGATTATAAGCTTTACTGCTGTTAACATAATACGGCTTTGTCGTGCACAAATAAAATCCACTTGCATTAGAAAATGCTATGTTAGGAGCTATATATCTAATTGATTTAAACTTCGATAAAAAATTTGTGAAATTACTTTTGTTATAACTTACATTTGTATTTGGTATGCCACTTGAAAATGGACCGAAATAAGAATAAAGAATATTATAAATTTCCATATTAAAGTATTCCTGGAAACGTGTATCATTCAATGAGCCGTCTCTATAAAATGAATAATTGAATGGAACTGTTATACCTATTTTTGGATAAGTTATAACAGCAGGTTGATTTGTCTGAAATGTACCATTGTAGGTTATGTTTATATTTTTAGGAGACAACATCAACGACTTAAGCTGATGTACTAACAAACTATTGTAAGTTATTGGCTTACTATGCAAAAAAAAGAAAACTGATAACAATACAACTACAGATATTATAACTACTATGAAAAAAATAAGCATTTTGTTTTTATATCCCATATTTAATTTATTATTACTCCTCCGTTATTACAGGTACCACCACCATTTCCCAATCCTGCATGTATATTTATTGTTTGAGCAGGAACATATAAATTAAGTATTTCCGCACTTCCACCATTTGTATTTAAACAACTATCGTCACTTGACCCATCTGCGTATGTCTGACCATCTGACGCCCCATAAATGTAAAAGCCAACATATCCTGCATTTCCACCTGCGTAGTAAATATCCATGTAACCTCCTCCCCAATTACATTGACCATTAAGCTGCAAATTAGTACCACTACTTGCAAGCTCGTATCCCTTACAAGAAGGAGCAGAAGAATTTGAATAAGTCGAAAAGCCTAATGCTAGAGAACCAGGTAAATAATTTGTAGCGGAATAAGAATAACCACTAGATATACCACCTGGATTTGAAAAAGAAGGAGAACTTATTCCATTTGGTACATCAGAACGGACACGAGCCCATTGAATTACAGTATCTCCACTTGCCGAATTTTGAACTTGACCCCCTATAACTAAGGATGAACCAACAGAACTTACGCTTGTAGATACTGGATTGGTATAATTAGTATAAAAACCACTTACAGACGAAGTATAAAATTCTGAAAATACACCTGGAGAAGGAGTACCAATGTCTACAGACGTCCCAGTGGAAACATCATAGTCCCATTGCGCAGAATCTGGTTCTTGTATTCCACCGTACCAAGCATCAAATGGGTTATTGAAACTAGTTCCTGCTCCCCACCAAACTTCTCCCCAAGATGTTCCTGAATATGCAGACCATTTTGTTATATAGCTATCTAATATAAAAGGAACAGATGTTGAGGTAGAATATCCTATATAACCGGCGCTTGCAGAGGAAGCAGGACTTATTGTTAATCCATTATTCACCACAAAATTCTGATTGCTTGAAACCCAACCACTCGGTAGGCTTGTCCCTGCAAAATTCCAGTAATCATTAAACACATTTGCTCCATCATCATATTCTGCGTATGTAGAAGAAAGCTGAGGAGCTTCTCCCACTGTGTTTCCGTTGAAAAGATTATTCGAAGTAGGATAAGCAAAATTCAAGTATATATTCTCAGAGCTACTACCTGCAATTCCAGTTAACTTCAACCAGAACAACGCCTGAGGTTGATTTACACCATCAACTGAATTTGTATATGTCCCTTCATACCAGCTTGGTATCACTGTTCCATTTGAATATGTAAATTCAACATTCTGCATGGTGCTATTAAGAAAAGTTGAATAAGTATTTGTATCTAAGTAAACTCCTTCCTGAAAAGTAGAAGGAGTAGAGGAAGATGCCAAGTTATTAACCGACAAAGGAATTTGACATATCCAACTTGTGAAAGTGTATGTAGTGCCTTGAAGGACTGAAGCCGAAGCTGTACAAATTACTCCATCTGTTACATTTGCTGTTGCAGTTGCAGTATAATTACTTGGTGAAGATTGACCTCCTTGCGATAAAGTTATTGAAGACCCATCTGAATTAGATCCGCTGCTACCATCATAAGTTACTGACCAACTAGAAGGCGATGATGGAAGATTTGTTTGATAAAATTCTGTGCTTGCAGTTCCACTTGTTGAATAAGATATTGAATTAGTAGATCCAGCCGATACTGTATTTGAGGACGGCGAAGGTGTATAAGTATAAGTAAAGTAACCATTAAACTGATGCGCCCAAGAACCTGTTTGCTCCACTGTGATACCAGAAGGATCTGCAGGATTAGCTGTAACATCCGAATACGGTAACAACTTTACACTATTACTAGAAGGAGTCCATCCTATTACGTTGAACTGATTTGAGGTCATGTATGCGCCATTAATTTCGAAGGCGCTCATCCCAGGACCACAAATATTTGTCCAGTCTACCGCTACTTCATACCAACCTGGAGTTACCGAAACAGTTGTTGGGCCGTATTGTGTAGCCCCTTCACCCTGCCAAGCATCTGACCCAAATACACTGGACCATGAAGAACTTCCAGCAGGAGCATAGAAAACTGCCATTGCATCGTCTGAAGTTATAGTTACAGTAATAGAAGAAGTAAAGTACATGTAACCTACTGCCGTATAACCTTGCGAATCGTATGGTGAGCTGCATGCTACGTTGTTGTTATTCAAGTCACTTAATGATAAAGGAAATGGTAGTGTAGGCATACCTTGATGAATACCTCCTTGATAACTTGAAGTACCGAAATTCCACTCAACAGTTGCTGCCGATATGGTAGGAACGGAATATGAATAAGAGGGTATACTACCACCACTATTAATTGTTGTAAACTGCATACTAGAAGAAGTAGAAGTTTTCTCAACGTTATTAAAAGTAACGTTCCATGGATAACTTGTTGGAAGATTAGATTCATCAAATGTAGTTGTACAATTTGTTTTTTCTGAGAAAGAAACTGCTACAAGTGAACCCGCTTCTGCAGTTCCAGAGGAAGGTGATGGTGTATAACTAGTTGTACAATTTAATGTTGAAGAAGAATTTGGAGAAACTGAATTTATTGTATAAGAGTAACTTGGTATACTTCCGCCACTTGTAGTTGTATGGAAAGTTATATCAGAAGGTGCAGTGCTGCTGTTATCAACCCCATTATAAGTCACAGACCAGGTTGTTCCAGAGCTTAACCCTGTTTCTTTAAAAGTAGTTATACAAGATGTAGAACCAGAAAACGAAATTGTGTTTGTAGTACCTGCTTCTGCAGTTCCAGAGGAAGGTGATGGTGTATAAGTAGTTGTACAATCTAATGTTGAAGAAGAATTTGATAATGTATTAACTGAATAAGAAAAAGTAGGTATGTTACTACCACTAGTCTTAGTCACAAATGTTATATCTGAAGGTGCATTTGCATTGTTTGTTATTGAATCATAAGTTACTTTCCAATTATAACCTGAAGGCAAATTGCTTTCAGTAAATGTTGTTGTACATGTTGTTTGTGCTGAAAAAATAATTGATACTGTAGAACCTTCTGCCACTGTTCCAGTGGAAGGTGATGGTGTATATGTTGTACTACAGTCTGGATTTGAAGTAGAATTTGATAACGTATTAACTGAATAAGAATAATTTCCTGGAGCGCCGAAATAATATATTACAGAAGTAGTATTGCTCTCTTGCACACCATCATAAGTTACTTTCCAATTATACCCTGGGGGTAAACCTGTTTCACTGAATGTTGTTGTACATTCTCCAAGAAAACGTATGTACTGATACTTCCCCACAGATAAAGATCCTGAAGATGGAGAAGGATAATAAATGCAACCACCAACTACGGAATTATAAACCGAAAAGGAGTATGTACCACTTTTTTCATTTGTAAATACCATTAGATTACTATTTGATGTGTTATCTAACCCCGCATAAACAACTTGCCATTTTGTACCTGTTGGTAGCTCTTTCTCAATAAAGGTCGCTGCACATGAATTTATAAATATTATATTTTTAACAAGCCCTGCTTCAACATATCCTGATGA
Source organism: Nanobdellota archaeon (assembly GCA_021846665.1). Lineage (GTDB taxonomy): Archaea > Nanobdellota > Nanobdellia > Parvarchaeales > Parvarchaeaceae > Parvarchaeum. Next base: position 4,661 of record JAJZWM010000010.1, read on the forward strand.
AGGTAAAGCTGTAAAAATACAGCCATTAAATGATGCATTCCCCACAATAAACGAATAATTGCCTGGTATAGTAGCAAATGATACCTGAGTACCTGTTGAGGAATGATTTATTCCCTTATAATCTACCCACCATTGCAAACCTGAAGGCAAACCCTCTTCAGAAAATTGAGTTATAATTGAAGGCAAAGGTAGAGTTATATCTGCTGGTACAAAAGACATCGTTCCATTAGAAGAAGCGTTTATACGGTTAGAGATAGCAAAGTCAATTCCTAAAGAAACTGTATCTCTTGTGTTTGCAAGATTTAGCTTTCCAAAACAGATTGAATTCTGCCCTGATGACAACGTTAAGTATTGACAGTGTATATCCGAAAAATCAGTACTGTTATAAGCTAATAAAAATTTGTTTAAATTTACAGTAATTGAAAGATCATTTGTGAGATAAAATTCTATATAAGTATAATTTGCAACTACAGTTGTTACCTTAACACCCGTAAACCCACTTACTGTTGGGGAAGGAGATATAAAATGTAATGGAGAGAACACACCTAAAAGGAATAATACAACAATAACAGCAACAACTAAAATTATGGCCCAACCGTAGGTCATTAGAGATTCTATTGCTGACTGTGCTTTTTTGCTTTTATTAATCTGCATACACTAAAGTTAATAAACAATATCTTATTAAATAAGTTTACTACCAAAAACATTATTGAAAAAGCTTAAATATACCAATGTATATTACTATATTGTAGTGTATTTATGAAAAGAAAGGAATTTTCTATAACTGATGAAGAAACTGAAGACCCTGATGAAGATTATGATATTGAGAAAGATGAAAATCTACTCGAGAGTTAATCATTACAAAACAGAAAAAAGCTGAAGAAAGGGATTCCCGAGTAAAACCGTTATAAGAACTGCAAAGAATATACCTGGAACAAAGGGTAAACCTATCTTGATTATAACTTCTTTTATTCCTTTCTCCTTTAGCTTTTGAATGTCTGTATTTGTTAATCCAGTATTTCTTTCAGGTATTATTTTTTTCCCGTTTTCATCTTTCGGAGATTCTGCAAGCCAGTCTCCTTGTGTAAGCTTTGAAACTTTTTCCTGTATATACATGAGATTATTTGCCACTAGAAATACAAATCTAATAGAGAATATCATAAACATACCAACTGCAATGAAGACATTTATTGGGAATGGAACTAAAATAACAGAAAGAATTATAATAGCAGCTGATGCAATGAAAAATGGGGCATCATATTTTTTAAGGTACTTTCTAAGCTTATTTATCTTTATTATTCCGAAGATTATTGTGCCTATTAATCCATAAATCCCCCCAAAAAGAAGAATATTTATAAAAAGCGCAATAAAAGATTTATCAGAAAAAATATTTAAAGATGTAAAAGCAAAGCTCAATCCTAGCATGAGTTTTACATCTCCTCCCCCCCATTGACCTAGAAGATACATAAAATAAGAAAATCCAAAAAGCAGTAATATAGAAAGAGGTATGTAAATAAGATTCGAAATCGTATTGTAAGCGATAGAATAAGTAAATGAAAGAAGAAGTGTACCAACTATAAGTATGTAGCTTATAGAATCGGGAACTTCTCTTTTCCTGAAATCCTGTATCGAAGCTATAAGTAACATTAAAAGGACAAAGATAAATATCAGATAATCCATTTGATATACCATGTTATACTTAATTGGTACAGGATTATATTATTTAAATGATTTGCCATTAAGAGCCATAAACGAAATGAAAGAATGTGATGAAGTTTTACTGGAAAGATATACTAACCTAAATGATATAAGCTTTCTTAAAGAACTTGAAAAAGATATTGGTAAAAAAATAGAAGTTGTGGGAAGAGAGGTAATGGAAAGTGATATTATCCTAGAAAAAGCAGCAAAAGAAAAGCTAGCGGTATTAATACCAGGAGATCCGCTTGCTGCAACAACCCACTTTTCACTTATACAAGAATGCAAAAAAAGAGGGATAACAACTAGGATATTTCATTCTTCAAGTATATTTACGGCAGCGGGAGAAACAGGTTTATCTCTTTATAAATTTGGTGGAACTACTAGTATACCTATTTACAGCGAACATTTCCATCCTGAAAGCTTTTTTGATGTTATAGAAAAAAATATAGAGTGTGGCTACCACTCTCTTGTTTTATTAGAAGTAAAGAATAAAGAGGAGTTTGTAGAGCCATATAAAGCTATTGAAATACTAAAGGGGATAGAAAGAAAAAAAGAAATAAAAATAATAGACTGGAAAAATGTAATTGTAATATCAAAGATAGGAAGCGACGAACAGAAGATATTAAAGGCCAATAATAATGAAATTAAAAACCTTGAACCGCCATGTTCTCTTATTATAACAGGTAAATTAAATGAAAATGAGAAAGAAGCACTAAAAACTATAAACTAATTCTAAGTAGAACTTATCGTTATCGGTGTTCCAACTGACGTTAAACAATATGTATAACCAGCACTGATATTTATTGAAGTGTCTGAACTATAACCAATGGGATTAGAAACTGGATTTACAGTAAATAAGAAAGGCACTTGCGGTGCTCTACCTAACTGAAATGTAAGCGGATATTCTTGTGGAGAGGATATATTCAGGCTTGGGTTTATAGTATATGTATTACCTGTAGATGAAACTAAATAGCCTTCTCCATTATTTATTTTTATGTTTAACCAGTTAAACTTTGATGTTGAACCTGATGATGTTAAAATGCTTCCTTCAACGTATTCTGTCTTGTTTATTGAAACAGGCGCTGCAACTATTGTTGTGTTAAATGAATATAGTGATAAACGTATCGGAAGACCTGAAGAATAGGTCTGTGAAGAAATAGGGGCAGAGCCACTAAAATTGTAGTTTTCTATTGTCAAAGGATAATTTGTGTATGAAACTGCATTAAAACATGCACTGAAAGTCAACGTACATGTTCCAGAACTACTGCTTGAAAACGTCCAAGTAGTTGAAGAAGGTGAATTTGGAGGTATTGAAAAGCTTTTATTTTGTATTGATATAAAAGGACAACCATAAGCAGTTAAAACAACATTAAGATAATTTTTACCATGATTAAAGACATTTGAAATGAAGTTTATGTTTTGTCCGGTATAAAGATGCGACAGAGAAGTAGAAGCGGAAACATTAAAAGATATTGGGAGGTAAGGATTTACGCTTTGTTTAGTTGTTGTAGTGCTAGTAACGTTAAAATTAATATAGCCTGACTTGTAAAGAAAGAAAACTCCAACTATTATTATAAGTACTACAATTATTATTATAACTCCAGACTGTCCTTTATTTTTCATGATTATATACAAGATATTTGATTACTATTGAATGCAATGTAATAGTTATAGTTAGTGTCTATATTTATTACATTCTGTGAGCTTGAGTTATCATTTGTAACAGTTATTTCTAGAGGTAAACCTGAACCAGATGTTATTAAAGCAAGATTTATATTATGCAAGGTCAAAGAAAGAGTCTTACCTGAAATGGAGAAAGGATAATTTTGGCCATTATAATATACAAGAGCGCTTGCAATTCCACCTGTTGAATTACTTATAGTAAGGTTTATAGTGCTTATGTAACCATTAGGATTATTATTCGAAATGCTTGTATAAGGATTTCCAGATTTATAGTTACCAGAATTATAATCTGAAGATGCATCAAAGGTAATAGTTGTTGATAATGCACCACCAGGTATCTGTGTTTCGACTGATACCGGAGATGCGGATAGAGTCATGAAACCTTGATTTGGATTGAAGGAAACTAATTTAGGCACTAAGCTTGGCTTTGTTCCATAAGGATAAGTAATTACTGAGGTCGTAAGATTCTGCCAAAAATTATGCACTTCTAATGCAAAATAAGGAATGACTGATCCAGTTGAGCTGGTGCATGATGCATTAAAGAGTATAGCTGATTGTGTTTTCATATTTGCAGGTACAGTGATAGTTTTTGAAGAAGGAGAGATGGAAACAGGTGGTGCAGTAAGTACAAAGAGATTTGCATTTAGGGACTGATTAAAAGGATTAAACACAGTCACATATAATGGAGATGATTTACCAGAATAAAGCTGAGATATATTCGAAGCTGCAGATATGCTAAATGTACTTGGTAGTTTTGAAGAAGAAGATTTTCCAAGATTTAGAACTCCACTATTAAAGCCGTAAATCACTACAATTAATATTATAACTATTATTAGAACTCCCGCAATCGCAGCTCCGCTTGCGCCATGATTATTCATATAATAATAAAACGTGAATTAGCTATAAAAACTTTTAATTTATTAAGTTGAATATGGCTCTATATATAATCCAATAGGGAAATAACCTTCTTGTTCATAGGAATATGAAACAGTAAACTTTATATCTGCCTGTATGTAGGGGATATTCAAGCTTGAAAGTTTACTTTCTTCACTTGCACTTAAAGATATCGGTAGTTCTATAGAAGCCCCTGTTGGACTTATAGTTATAGACTTTGAAAACACTGCAGTTCCATTTGGAAAAGATTTGATTGAAAAACCCAAGTCATTGGCAGCGGTTATATTTATTATTGAACTATTCATAGAAATTGTTATATATGTATTCCCTATTGGTATACCTGTGCCTGCATTGTTAAGGGATATTCCCAGCTGCATGTCTTGTCCGTAAACTACTGGCTGAGAAGATGAAGAAGAGATCTCTACAGGCCCTGCAGTAACGCCAGAAGGCTGTGTTGTGGGAGGTGGATAATTCCCACTTGTACTTGCACTCTGTGAAACGAATTCAAGCTGCTGTAAAGCTGTAGAAACATATGAAAAATTAAGATAGTAGCCTACGTTTTGCGAGTATTCTATGTTTCCATATGTATTTGCAGGAGGAGCGGAAAGAGTAAATGCTTCTGATAAGATATCTCCGGTTGCAAGTGATGATATACTTACACACCTTCCACTTGTTATTGCATTGCCATTTGGATTTGGAGAAGAAGTTTCCGGACTAGATAAAATAGAAAATAAGCCCAGATTATCAAGGCAAAAATAAATATCCTTCGCGGCCTTCCCATTTAGATTATTTGCTATAAGAAAAGTTGTACCAAATGTTGACGAAGGAGAAACTTTCGCAGGCGCATTTACTGATAGTACGCCGACTGCAATAGTATGATTCAATGAAGTTGCAGTTGGAACAGGAGAAATACCTATACTGTTCAAGAGATACGGGCCGTATAAAAACAATATTACTATAATAACAAGTACGACTACTCCGGCTGCAATTCCGCTTCCACTTGATCCTTTTTTATTTACCATATTAAGTACACGTTTGATTTGATATCACAACAGGCATGTTTAAGCTCTCATTATAATTGTAATTTACATAGCCGATTACAGTCATTGTATTGAAGTGCATACCATTCAATGAGCTAACTGGGCTAAGATCAAGATAAAAGGTTGACCCAGAACTTAATACTTTGCTGTTGCTTATATAACAATCCCAATAACCGGAACCAGGAAATTGAAAACCTTGTCTTTGAATAGGACTTGCAGTTACACAATTCCAGTAGCTTGTTGCAGGATTTGATGGATAGAAAGCCTTGCTTATGTATAAGGACAGATTGTTTATCTCATACGGATAATTACCATTGTTTTTTAAGGTTACTTCTAATGGAACGGAATCTATTTTCGTTATTACCGGTTGCCTAACCACGGTGTATACCTCTATCTGAACAGGACCGGATGAATAGAAATTAAAGGATGGCGCTGAAGGTACAAATGCCTGCGCAGATGAAACTAACTGAGATTGAAAAGAATTAGACATAAATTCTAGCGGCAGAATAACCGCTGCGGTATAGTTCTTAACTAGAAAACTTGCTAAAAAAGACATGGATAAAGGAAAGGTAAGCTTGTCTTTAGGAGATGGACAGGACAATTCAAATGTTGTTGTGTTTTCCTTTGTTTCGCCTTGAGCCAGTATATTAATTAAACTTGAATCTTTTATAGCAGGCGGAGAACTTTGTGTTTCTGTAGGAGTTATAAATTTAGTCAGCATGTCCTGACAGAATTTGGCAGCACCTGGAGAGATAGTACTTCCGCAGGAGATATTAACTTCCAAGTTATTTGGAGTATCAGGCCCTAATGGAATATTTCCATTGTTGTAAACTGAGTAGAAAATAGTTCCCTGCTGTGGATTTGTTGTAAGTACTACCTCTTGATCTGAAGGATAACTAAAAGTAAGAAAAGATAAAAATGTAGGTGTTGAATTTACAGAGGTAACCTGTGGTTGGCTAACTAGAAGATTAGGATTTTGCACCTCTGCAATAAAAGTTGAAATTGATGAAATGCCGGAGGAAATAAGACTTCCTACCTTTGAGAAAATTGAACCGTAAGTAACTTCAGTATAAACTATACCAACATTAGTAGGTGCAATAAATATAAAGTATACAACAATGATTACTAAAAGTATAATAAACGGCGCAAGAATAAGTGAATGTTTCTTTGCGCTTCTAATTATTGTGCTTGTATTAAGTAGTTTAGTCTTCGCTTTACTCTCTTCTTCTAATCTTATAAAATCTGCTGATACTCCCTCATCATGCATCTGGTGGTATTGAAGTGCAGTCTTAGTTTTAAAACGCTTTCCACAGATCTCACACACATACCTGCCTTTTTTGCCATAATTTTTATTATTTGGATTAGATGGTGGTATAGTAGGTGTAGGGGGAGGGGGAGGTGAAGGTGAAGAAGGAGTTGATGCATTCCCACCTGCAGCTGCCTGTCCTTTTCTATTTATTTTAAGCATCATAATAAGAAATATAAGACATTGCTATATATAAATTTCAACCCTTAATTGATTTTATAGAAATATAAGAGGGAATAACCAAACCATTTGTCGATAATTTTATCGTACCACTATAATTCCCATTTATTGCAGTAACTCCAATTAAATCCGAAGGAATAAGAAGCACATTTTCACCATCAGAAAGCGTATTTCCAGCAATAGTCAAATTTGCGCCGCTAGGTGTAAAGTAAAGGTAGATATTCCCTTTTCTGATTATACTAGAAACGTAAAGTGTAAGCATATAGTTTTCCTTAGTTGCATTAACTGAATAATAAACTGTTGGCGAGTTCGCAGCTATATATGGTATTGTATAGTCCAGATAAGCATTTGCTATTTCATAAGAAGCATTATGCGCAGGCTGAAAACCAACATTAAATAGCAATGGAAGCACTATTGAAGAACTTGAAATATTCGATGACCTGATGGCTCTTGATATTATTATAGATGGAATATTCGCTGTCATCTGTGAATCGTTACCTCTAGTTATACCAGATATAACTTCATTATTGACAGAAACGTTCAAATCTCCGTAACCTATTGGAGTGTAAACTATTGAGTAATCACCGACGCCACTAAAAGTTAGAACTTTAATAGGAATTGTATTTGCATTGCTTTTACCATATTCTTTTATAATCTCTACCTTTGCAAGCTTAAACGACTGGGATAATGCAAAACCATTCAGGCTATCTGTGATTGTTATAATATCTTTACTCGATTTACTCGCAGGTATCTTCTCTGTTATAGTTTCATTGCTTGCTGGCAGCGTAGAAAAGAATGAATTACCATTCAATGAAAAACTAAGTTTCGGAGTACCGGATACTGATTGAACAGTTACTTTGATGAAGTATGTATAAGACTGGGAGAGATTTAAACTTATATCATAAGATGAAGAACCAAATATACTTGAGCCTATAGATACTTGACTAGCATTAAATATTGTCGAATTAATAATTGGGTAACTTACACCAAATGTACCTAAAACATATGAAGTATTGATTGGCTGGCTATTTCCACCGATATATGTAGTAATGTTTTGGTAGTACTCTCCTACTGGTATTGACGGTGTCGTTACACTAGTATTGTTTATACCTAAAAGCTTATATGCTACCGGTGGTGGAACAAGAAGCAGATAAATTACAATAGAACCAATTAGTATAAGCATCAACACTACAACGGCGGGAATTCTTTCCCTTTCCACTGCCATAAAATCTTTACTACGTTATAATATATAAATATTTCTATTAATTAAAATATCCCTTTTTAACTAAGAAGTGAAATATTCTCTTAGATCAACAGGGACCTCAAATAAGCCTATTTTGATACCAGCATCAATATAAGCCCAGCTTATAACTACTGCTTCAAATGCCCTTATATAATCTTTCTTCTCCATAAAAAACTTGCTGTCATTAAAATAATTGGATGACATATCAAAGAACTCAGAAGAAAGCTTATTTTCATCGTCTTTTACTGATAGAGCTCTAAAAACCTTTTCCATCATGCTTATTTCTCTTTCTGTTCTTTCTTTCAAATCATCATCCATAAAAAGAAAGCGAATTAGATTCTGTTTTCAGCTTTTCCAAATATTGATTTACTCTATCTCTTGAAAAACTGTGTTCATCGCATAGAAATTTTATAAGTTTATTCTTTTCAATTTTACCTGGATTTAGATCTCTATCAACCGTTATAGTGTTTGGAGATATAAAATAATCATATATTTCTCTTATATCGTAATCTGCTCTAAAATCATACGTATTAAATAGCTCATTTCTGTTTTTCTCTTTAACTAATTTAAGAGCTTTTTTAGGGCCGATGCCATCAACTCCCTTATTATAATCTGTTCCAACAAAAAGCGATAAAACTATAAGCTGCTCTCTATTTATCCCTAGCTTATTTAAATTATAGTTTGCATCTATTAATTCAGGATAAACTGCCGTTGTTATTCCCTTTCCGTTTACTTTTTTCTTATTCGTTATATTAAGATTTCTAACTACGCGCTTTGCACCAAAAAGTAAGGTATCATAGTCCTGCGAAGCTGCTACGAACACTTTCCCTTGCTGACTTAGAAATGCAGCCTGCGCTTCTCCTTCCGCTGGTGCCTGTATATAAGGTATTCCTAGATAACCAAGAAGCTCTTTTGAAGAATCTATTATGTAATCATCTATCTTTGCAATTCTACGCATGTACATTGCTTTTTCTTCTTGTGTTATAGCGTGCTCCATCTTTTCCATTGCTTCTTCCTTTGTCTTTTCTCTTTCTAATAAAGTTTCTTTCTTAAACTTTGGCGCTTTCCCATCAAATACAAAAACAGGTTTTATCCTGTTTTCCAGGAGAGAAACTGAACGGTAAAACAGGCCATTTAAATGTGTAGTCACTCTACCGTTTGAATCAGTAAGATAAGAACCATCTGCCATTCTTATAGTCGTCAAAAATTGAAATATCCAGTTAAAAGCATCTATTGCTATTATCTTACCGGAAAGCTCCGTTATCTTAATTTTTTTAGATTCAAACAAACCATTTAACTTAACACCCATTATTTTACTAGAAAATACAATGATTAATGCTTTTTTGCTTTATTACAAAGTTGTCACTACAACTTTACCTTCATCAAAAAGGAATGAATGCTCAAACTGGGATACTAAACCATTGTCCTTCTCCTTTAACACGTTAAATTCATGCAACGATCCTATAGCTACTAAATTTCTTATTTCTATTTCTGCTAACCTTCCGAATTTATTTATTATCCATCTTTTTGCAAACGGAAGTTCCTTATATTCCTCTGCGATGTATTTCAGAATTTCTCTTCCAAGAGAGCTTCTCACGTTTTTATTAGATGCCAACTGATAAATCTGTACTTCTGCACTGTCTATTACATATCCACCGCCATTCGTTGCGAAAGGCTCAACTGCAACTACTCCTTCTTTTCTTAAAAAAGACCCTGCATAATTCTTTGAATTAGAGATAAATTCTCCTTCATGCAAACTGTACCTGCCTATTCCATGTCCTCCAAGATTAACTATGGGAGAAAAACCGAAACTGCTTATTTTATCTTCAATCACATTGCTTATCTCGCTTACAGCTATTCCCGGTTTTATCATATTAATCACAGCGTCCAATGCTTCTTTAGTAGAACTAACTAGTTTATTTCCCTCTTCGCCTACTGCAACCGAAGCCGCCGTATCAGAAAGATAACCATCAACACTTGCCCCAACGTCAATTTTAACTATATCTCCTTTTTTAAGTTCCGTTTTATCATCATATTTAGGTGTATAATGTGCTGCTATCTGATTTATCGATATATTCGGCGGAAAAGAAGGTTTCGCTCCTCTATCTAATGTTCTTTTTTCGATGGCTTCTGCAATGTCAAGAATCTTTGCACCTGGTACACACAGAGATATTCCTAGCTCTCGTATTTCCTTGCCTATCCTACCTGCTAATAACCATTTTTCTCTTTCTTCAGTTTCCATTAGATACCTAATTTAATACTGCTTCTTCGTCTATAAAGCTTCTTATCTTGTCCAAGAAGTTTCTGCTTATCCCGTTATTTTCTATTACTATAAAAACGAGCTTGCTCTTTTTCTCTCTTGCTATTGAAGAAGCAAAATGTATGAATCTTAATATTTCGTTCTCTGAATTATAAATGAGGAAAGAAGTTATAGAATCTATTATTACAAATGTTTCGCCCTCTTTCTTCAGCAATCTTTCAATATTTATACTTATCTCTGTTAAATCACCAGGAGATTTTATAAATATACATTTATCATTTGGAATTGCGTCTTGAATTATAGAAGTAGTAACCGAGTCTATAATAAAGTAATTATCCAACTTTGCTGTTTCAAACTTTTCCTCTATAGACTTAAAAGGGAGACTAGATGTAACATAAATTAGTTTGAATCCCTTATTCTTTATTCTAGAAAGAAGATCAACTGCTGCTTCATCCAGTTTATACCTCTCTTTTACGAAAAGCAGACCTACTCCGTCATTGGTGATTCTCTCTATAAAGTCATTATCAAACTTGTGTTCCATTTAGATTATAGTAAATATATAATAGATAATCATAATATTAATAGTATTATCCTTTATAAAAATCCCTCAAGTGAATTATTCTTCTTCCCAAGGATATCATCAGCTGAGTAACCTATAACCTCTAGTATCTGAAGAACCGAGGGTAAAACCTGCTTATATATATAATAATCTGGATCGTACTTTATACCATTCTTTCTTGCGATATCATAAAGCACAGCTTTTTCAGACACACTTTCATTGCTTTTTCCCTTCGCTATTATATATTTTATAGTATCACCGCTTACGAATTTCATACCGCTTTTTTCCACTGCTGAAATATGTCTATTTGTCTGCTGATAAGAAGAAGGATCTTTTCTTAACCTAGTAAGAATAATTAATTCTTCCAAATCTGCTTTTCCTTGTTTTATTCTTTCTATAGTGTTTTTTACGGTTGAAATCGCACCTTCTTTATCATTTTCTAAGAGAATCTTTCTAAGCACTTCCTTCTGCAGGTTCTTTGCGATACTGGCCCAGTCTCTTCTAACAGATTGAAAGCCTTTTATTGTCAAATTGCCGTCAAAATCCGACATTGCATATTTTTTCTTTGCGCCTATACCTACTTTTGAACTTACAAATATTGCACGGGCATAAAATCCCTGTAACTCCAGTTCCATCGGCTTTGGAAGTTTACTATTTATATCAGCTATGAAGTCATTTACTTTTTGCTTGTTTTCACCGAACTGTATAAAAGCGGAATCTGTGTCAGCATAAAGTACTTTAAATTTATAAGAAGAAGCAGAGGATATTACCTCCTGCACGTATTTCCTTCCGAGTGAAGTCGTAGCACCTGCACAATCAAAACAGTACCACCTTGAATTATAGTATCCCAAGTATCCATAAAATCCATTTGCTATCAATTTTAAAACCAATACTCTAGCATTCAATTGTTTGTTATCTTTTTCAATTTTAAGCCTGTCTTTTGCCTCAAATCTTAACTTTATAACCTCATCAAGTACAGACGGTATCAAACCAAGTTTTTCTTCTTTCGGTAAAAATGTTTTTTCTCCGTTATTATACTGTATAGTAGAAGGACAAATATTATGAGATACAATTATACTCGGATAAAGACTACGAAAATCTACTACAGCAATATTTTCATATAGACCAGCGGTAGGTTGAAAAACAAATGCGCCAACATTTGCCTTTTTTATTCTGTTATTAACCTGGAAATCGGATGGCTTATTTGGTATTAATTCGTTTTTTTGTATAGCTTTTTTCATTATCAAATTCTCTACAACTGAACCTGTTGTCATCCTTGAAACGTCAGCAAATGTCTGTCCAATTAATTTATTCAGTTCAGATATAAGCGGTAATATATTATCAAAAATCAAAAGTGTAACATTTGAATCCTGTATACAGTAATTACACAATTCGGTTGCTAGTTTGCCGTCGGTAAGAACTTCATTTACCTTATCCCAATCAAACTCCCCCTTTCTCTCTCCAGTCATTTCAGCTGCTACTTCCCTAAGAGTAAGAACTTCCGTCTTAAGGTTGTATATTGAATATATGTTTCTTATGAAATTCAGTATATCTATGTGTGAAATTCCATTTATCTCTGCTATCTTTCTTTTTTCTCCTTTTATCTTTAGCTCGAAACCTTTTATCATGAACTTTGTCCCAAGTATCTTTGCTCTCTCTGAAATGTAAGGCATGTCAAAAGAATCGGAGTTATAGCCTATAATCACATTAAAATCATTTGAAGAAAGTAATTCGGAAAGCTTCAAAAGCAGTTCTTTTTCATCCTTTACCTTTATTATGTTATCCCCCTCAGCGTTAAGCCATGTGATGCATTTTTTTGAACCTGCACTCACCACTGAAACTGCAATTATTGGATCGAATTTTGCATTAGGAAAAGACCTCTTTGAAAAAGTCTCTATATCCAAAGAAGCTACTTTCATTGGAAAATTACCAATTCCTTCATCTTTTATACTGTTAACATAATCCCCTTCTGAATCTATGCTTAAGCGATTAAAAGTGCCTATTCCTTTATCAAGTAAATATCTCTTATAAAACGGGATATCTGCTTCATATGTAGGAAAACTAAGTTGTTTTATCTTCGGTACATCCTCTGGTAATTTTGTAAATACTTGCAATAGCTTTACTTTTTCTCCAAGCCTATATTTTTCTACTTCTCTGAAAGAGTCTATGAAAGATAAACCGCCAATTGTTTTTTTGAATGCTTCTTCTTCTGCATCAACGTAACAGTAAGGCTTAAAATTTTTATCATAAAATATCCTCCTTTCTAATTTTTCATCGATGCAGAAAAGTCTTACTGCTGGAGAATTTTCTATAACAATGTAATCAGCATCTATAAGAAAATAATTGTCAATCATAATAATTATAGCAGGTATGTGTAAAAAAGGTTAACTTATTTTGTAGTTACCGCCTTCGCGAGGTTTCTTGGATGATCCGGGTCTATATGCTTTGATGTAGAGACATAGTACGAGAGAAGCTGTGATATTATTATCTGAGGAACAAAACTAAATATACCTGCTGGCTGAGATCTTACAAGAAAATCAAATACATCCAGTTTCTCATTTGCTATTCCGATTATTTTCCCATTTCTTGCCTTTATCTCTTTTAAATTATTTATTTCTCTGTCTTTGAATCTGTCTGATACAAATGCTATTGAATATGTTTCCTTTGATATGAGAGCAAGTGGCCCATGCTTAAATGTTGCTGAATCAATAGCCTCTGCATGTATGTATGTTATTTCTTTCATCTTCAGTGCGGCCTCCATCGCTGATATATAATCGCTTCCCCTTCCAAGGAAGAAAAGATTCTTTTCTCCCTTTATAGCGGATGCCGCTTCTTTTATCGCATTGTAAACTGAGGGCACAAAAAGATTATAGAGATTTATATTCAAGAGATTTAAATCGTTCAATGCTTCCTTTTCCTCTCCTGCAGAAAACATGGCTATAATACAAGAAAGTATTGCCGACATAGTAAATGTTTTTGTTGCTGCAACGCCTTTTTCATGTCCAGCATTTATATTTATGAAATAATCAACGGCATTAGCCAGCGTTGAACCTTCAGTATTTATTATACCTATTTTCTTGTTTTCCTTTATTATAGGCAACGCTTCTATTATGTCCATAGTTTCACCGCTCTGTGAAATTATTATAAAGATGTCTTCTTTTCCTATTATCTTTGAATAATTTAGTAGGTCTTGAGGCTGAACAGCAACCGCATCTTTACCAAGTTCTCTGAAAAGACTAGCAACGAGAAGCGCAGCATGAAATGAAGAGCCGGATCCAACAATGAATATATTTTTAGACAATGAAACGGCCAATGCTGCATTTTTAAGATACGAAAGATCAGAATTGACAAGCTTAGAAACAAGAGTCTGCTGCTCCATTATTTCCTTAAGCATAAAATGCTTGTATTTTCCTTTGTCTACATCTGAAATCGAAAAATTCACTTCTCTTATTTTATGTTTTCCTAGGTTATTGGATTTGAGAACCTTGAAGCCTGTTTTGTTTATTGATATAACATCTCCATCAAAGAGATAGACTACTTTATTAGTATGCTTTATAAAAGACGGTACATCACTTGAAACAAACACGCCATTTTCCTTTACACCTAGAACAAGCGGAGAACCATTTTTTACCGCAATTATATTATCAGTTAAAGAGTTCATGACAACAAAAGAAGAAAAACCTTTTATCTTTTCTGCTGTTGAGATAACTGAATCCTCAAAGCTTTTTCCATTTTTCATTTCTTCTTCTATAAGATGAGGAAGAACTTCTGTATCTGTCTCAGAATAAAACGTATGATCTTTTAAACTATCTTTAAGTTCCTGAAAGTTTTCTATTATACCATTATGAACGACTGCTATTTTCCCACTGCAATCCAGTAAAGGATGAGAATTTTCCTTTGTAACGCCGCCATGAGTAGCCCATCTAGTGTGTGCTATGCTTTTATTCGAACGTTCATTATTTATGCTATAGTTTTCTATGATATTATTTATTCTCCCAGTGTCTTTCCTTACTTCGATATTGTTATCTTTACCCTCAAAAGCGCATCCGAAACTATCGTAACCTCTGTATTCTAAGTTCTTTATACCTTCCAAAACAAAGGGTATAGAATTCTCATTTCCGTTATAACCTATAATGCCGCACATAAAAGTAATCTAAGCTTTTGTAAGAAGGAAACTTATATTTAAAGCTTTTATAACACTATTTATAGCTTAAAAAGGAACTAAAAAGAGTTAAATACTTAAATTAATCTAGTTATAAAGAAGAAGTGAAATAAGGTTTACTATGAAAAGTTACATTCTTAAAAATGACGGTGAAGAATATTTTGTAAATGATACTAAGATAGTTGAAGATATAAATGACATCAAGCCAATAGCTGATGAAAAAGCTGTCTCGATAATGAAAAAACTATCAAAAAAACCTTATAATTCTACGTCACTAGCAAAGGAATTAAAGTTTGATAAGAAAACCATTGCATTCTACATTGGAAAGCTTGAAAAAGCCGGATTAATAAGCATAGAGCCACAGAAAAAAGGGGAAGTGGTAAAAGCTGTGTATAATTCTTTTTCATATGAAATAAATAGTAACAAGATAAAATTCGACCCTAAAATGAAAACAAAGGAAAACCAGTATTCTATTAATTTTTTCAGTAAATTTATAAATAACGAAAAGTTTGACGGATACATATGCGTTGGAGCATCTGATCCACATGGAGAGTACAAGGCGGTAGCTAGAGATTCGCATTATACTGCGTATTTAGGCATGTTCTTTGGACAGTTTATAAACCTGCCACAATCAATGCCTATTGTACTTGACACAGATGTTATATCAAAAAACCTTTTCAAAAATAATCTCATATTAATCGGCGGGCCTGTAACTAACCTTGTAACAAGAGACATAAACAATTTTCTTCCAATAAAATTCATAAAAGAAGAAGGATGGGGATTAAAGGACAGAAATGGAATACATATAAGAGACTACGAAGGAACAATAGAGAAAATAAAGAATCCTTTTGATAAAGACAAGGATATAATACTCATAGGAGGTATAAGAAACATAGGGACACTGTCAGCAATGCTTGCTGCAACTAGATTTTCAAATATAACTTTCAAGGGATATAACGGAGAAGTACCCTGGAGCCTAATGGTAAGGGGTTATGACATAGATGGAGACGGACAGATAGATTCTATAGAAACCGTAAAATGAACCGTTATTTTATAGCCATAGAAATACCAGAAGAAACAAAAAAAGAGATAACTGCATTTTTTTATCCTATACTCGCACAAAAAGTCGTAGGAAAATTTGTATCTCCAGAAAAGCTACATATTACTGTTCTTTTCCTTGGAGATATTGAAGTAGAACCGGCTCTTCTGGATTTTTTGAAAGAAATTAAGTTTTCGAAAGAGATAAAAATAAAGGATTTAGACGCATTCCCGTCGACTCAAAATCCAAAGGTAATATATACAAAGGTATACGGGGATATTAAATCTGAGTTTGACAAGCTAAATTCTTTTTTAAAAATGGGAAATGAAAAAGAGTTTATTCCCCATGTTACTCTCTGCAGAGCAAAAAAATTTATTGGAAAAATAGACGAAAATGAATTCAAATCAAAGGAGTTTAATTTCACTGCAGATTCTCTTCATCTTTTCAACAGTGACTTTGCGAATTATTATAAGATACTATAAATTATTTTTTCCCAGTAGACTGCCTTGTCAATGCAAAAACAGCTATTGTCATTGCTATCAAAGTAAGCAAGGTGGTAAGGAACGAAGGACTTGTTAATATCGACAGTATATACACTGAATTAAGATCGCCTGGAAAAGAAGAAGTTGAAATTACCGCAGTACTATTTGCAGTTGTTGTACTAGTTGTAGAATTTGTGATACCCAAAACCCCTGGATAATAACTTGAAACTGTTCCAAAGGCTATCAATCCGAAGATAAACATTACTAAAATAACCAAGGCAGGAACAAGTGAGCTCTTCTTTAAGTAATCTATTATCGAACTCTGTGGTACTAAGGCCGTAGAAAGCAGGAATATCACAAGAAAGATAAAGAACATTATAGCTAGAACGTAAGGTAGAAATGTTATCAAAAAGCTGACGAAAAAAGATGACATTAAAGTGATTAAGCCTATTGCAACCGCTATAATCGCAGGAATGTCGGAGCTTGAAAAGAATCTTGAACGAGTAAGCAAACCGTATACTAAAGCAAAGACTAAGACAAATATCGCTAAATCATACAAACCAAAGGCCGGTAAATTTATCATTTTTTCCTCCTAAGGGTTCTTACCTGAACCACCAGTACCACTACCAAAAGTAAAGGCTATAACAAAAATTATTATTATACCTAAGATTAGGTATGCAAGATTAGGCCCTATTAATGAAGCGCCTATGTTAGATAGTTCACTGCCTACTCCCGTACTAGATGGTACAAGTGCATTTGAGAACACACCTCCTCCTAAAAATAATATACCTATCGCTACAACAAAAAGCCATTTTGCACTGTTTCCGGTTATATCAAACTTGAGTAGGCTTGCAACTATAAGCATAGCCACTAGTATAAGAGCAGTCACTGCAAGCGTAGAAGACATATAAATAAGAACAGGACTTACCCATGCAACGGTTACTGCAAAATAAGATATTATAAGAGCCACTAAGCCTCTAGCCCCCTTATTTTTATTGTCTGCAAAGTAGCTTACATTCTTAAGAACAGTAGTTAAAATTGCAAGAATAAGAAGAAAAGCAAGCCAAAACTCTATCGGATTTGTAACATTTGGAGGAGTTATAAGACTTAATGCTTTATCTATCTGAGAATACAAAACTCCTGCTGCTGCCATAAGTAATTATAGATGGTTTCAGTATTTAAACTTTTCTTTAAATATATTCACTTCTAAGTATTCAATTATTTGAATAGAAAATACGCACCAAGTATAAGCGCTATGAACACCAGTATGTAAGGAGCGTAAGTATAAAGAGATTGATATACAGATTTAGATGAAACCCCTGCAAATGCCAAATTGGCAGTTAAAAGAACCCAGATTATTAACCCTATCGAAATTAGAACCGCTATAATTACTATTATCTTTCTACCAGAGTTGCTTTTCAAAAGCTCGGAGCTGCTGCCATAAAGCATAGATCCTACAACTAAAAGCATGAAAATAACTATTGCGACTATGCCAACGATTGGCAGTATAAGATATGTTAACTTTAATGTATAATTTGTAGTTGCAAATATTATTCCAAGAACAAACGCAATTATTGCATCTATATCACTTTTCCCCTTGAAGATTTCGCTTCTCTGCAGAACACCATAGACTATTGCAAAAACCAAAAGAAAAGGAAAAAGGAACGATTCTACGCCTGAAAACAGCAATGAAACACCTGGAGCAGGAGAAGTTAATGGCGCAGTAATATTTGTAGAATTATTCTTTGCAAAATCAATAGCAAATGCGGCTATATTTCCTAACATATTAATATTATGACTGGGAGGTATTTAAATATTGTACTTATGGCTAATAAGAAAAAATATAAGAAAACGAAGCCCGGAAAGAAAATGCTGCTTTCCATAGCAGTTATAGGTTCGGTGGTCGGCATTGTAATAATATATATAGTAGCATCAAATTATTCTAGTCTTTATGCTAATAACTTCTATTATGGAAATGTAAAGATAGGTGGGAGCTTACTTTCACATGAGATGGATTCTGATATATATCTGCTTATAATAGCTTCTGCCTTAGTAGCTTCCAGTCTTTTCCTTTTATTTAAAGTCTTAAGAAACAAGCGAGATTATTAGCTCTTTAGCTTCTTCCTTTGTATAGCCAGTAAATAGAAAATCGCCATCTAGTGATATAAGTACTGATTTATTATTTTGATTAAAGATAAGAAATTCGCTGTATAACTTACTATCTGCAAAGACACTACTTAACTTTTTAAGGTCGATGGGTTTTCCGTATGAAAATTTTATGCCTGATGAACATACTTGAAGAAAGCCGTCTTCAATCCTTTTTCCCACGTGTTTAACGCATACTTCACATTCATTATCTTTTTTTAGCATGCTACTAAAAATGCTTTTATTCTTAAGGTTAAACAGAAGTATTCTACCTCCTTCTACCCTATCCAAAGCAAATTCTAGTATATTTTCCTTCAAAAATGAAACAAACTCTTTTTCCGGCGCAGAGATAACTGATTCGCAGCCTTCTTTTACGTGGCCTATTGAATTTCTTAACAAGCAGTTAAAACAAGCACTGTCCCTATAAAAATACAGAAATGCTTCTTTCTCATTTAAGGATACAAAAACTGCTGCTTTTCCCCCATTTACACAGCCCTCATTTATTATCATTCTACTTTTTATATTATCCGTAAAATCTACTATCAGATCATATTCTTTCATGACTTCAAAGTCTTTTTCGGTGAAATACCTTTCATATCCCTTGTATTCAGTGCCGCTATCTAAAGAATTAAGCTTTTTTATTGCAAAAGCAGTTTTTGAAATTGGGGAAGAAAAATCACATTCCTTGTAGAATGGTTGTGTTATGAGATTGCCTTTTGTAACTATATCTCCATCAAAAATGCCAACTTTTTTAAACAGCCCTATAGAACTTTCAAGAAAAGCTGAACCTACCGCTCCTGCCCCTATAACAAGAATTGATTTATTTTCCATTTTATTTGATCGGTTATAAGCAAAAAATAAACTTATTTAAATACATAGTATCTCTTAATGTGATAAATAAATATATTTATAGGATATAAAATTTTATTAAAGTGTATGTACGAAATCATAACGTTAAGAGATAAGGTAAGGGTCGAGCCGAGCAAGCTGGAAGGAGACAAGAAAGAAGCCGTTACAGAGATAATAAGAAAAGACTATATAGGAAAGATGATAGAAGACAAAGCTTTGCTAATTGGATTAATAGGTATAGACAGCATAGAAGAAGGGATAATAATACCAAATGATGCTTCTATATACTATGATACTATATTCAGAATGCTTGCTTATCTGCCAACATTGCATGAAACGGTTAAAGGACAAGTTGTGGAAGTAAGCGAAATTGGTGCAATAGTAAATATAGGCCCAATAGATGGATTAGTTCACATATCACAAACAATGGATGACTTTGTGGATTTCTCCAAAAATGCACTTACAGGTAGAAGAACAAAAATGTCCATAAAAACAGGGGACACAGTTATAGCAAGTATAATAGCAGTAAGCACTAAAGGCATAATGAAAGTTGGATTAACAATGCGTTCTACAGGTCTTGGAAAACTAGGTTCAAAGAAAAGGGAGGTCGCTAAGAAATAATTATGGCATTAAAAGCATGTAGAGTTTGTAATTTTTTAACTGATGAGAAAAAATGTCCTATGTGTGGTGGTGAAGACCTTTCACTTAAATGGAAAGGTATTGTTATAATTTCTGATAGCGAACGCTCAGTAATAGCAAATACAATGAATATAACAAAGAATGGCAAATATGCAATTTCTGTCGAATGAATATGGAAATTAAAATAGATTCAAAGAGTGATAATAAGTATCTTGATAGAGATATAATTAACTTTACGATAAAATTAAAAAGCGGAGAAACTGCAAAGATATCTGAAATTAAAAAAGCTTTAGAGAGCGAAAGCAAAGATGGTTTTCTTGCTATTTACACAATGAAAAGCACATACGGCAAAAATGAAGTAAAAGGAATAGCACATGTTTACAAAAACGAAGAGATGGCAAAGAAGATACTGCCAAAATATATACTTGAAAAGAATGGTATAAAGAATGGAAAAGAAGAAGCAGAAGGAAAGTGAAATCTGGAAAATGTATAAGATAGAAGGAGACTCTATAACTAGAGTTAACCGTACTTGTCCAAAGTGCGGTGAAGGTACTTTTCTTGCTGAACATGACAACAGGTATACCTGCGGTAGATGCGGTTATACTGAATTTAAAAGAAAGGATAAAAATTAAATAAGTACTATTGCTTATTCTATAAATGTACACATTAGGTATAGAAAGCACTGCGCATACTTTTGGAATCGGCATCTCCGATAATGAAAAGATAATAGCAAATGAAAGAGATACGCTTAAACCTTCTTCTGGTGGAATAATACCAAGAGAGGCAGCAATGCATCACTTTAAATTTGCTCCAGAGATACTTAAAAGAGCCCTTGACAAAAGTGGATTAAAGCTAGAGGATATAGATCTCTTCGCATTTTCACAGGGCCCAGGAATAATACCTGCCCTTAAAGTAGGAGCACAGCTTTCTACTTTTTTATCAAAAAAATACGGCAAAAAACTGATAGGAGTAAATCATTGCATAGCTCACCTTGAGATAGCTAGACTTTATACCAGATTAAACGACCCTGTAATGCTTTATGCAAGCGGAGGAAATACCCAGGTAATAACATATTACAACGGAACTTACATAGTTTTCGGTGAAACGCAGGATATAGGAGTTGGAAATCTTATAGATAAGATAGGAAGAAGATTAAGTATACCTTTTCCTGCAGGCCCTAAAATAGAAGAACTTGCAAAAAAAAGCAAACACTACATTGAAATGCCATACAGCATAAAAGGTATGGATGTAAGTTTTTCCGGCATAGAAACGTTTGTATCCAAGTTAATAGGCAAAGAAAAAGTAGAGGATATAGCATTTTCACTGCAGGAAACTGTCTTTTCAATGCTTGTAGAAGCCAGTGAGAGAGCAATGGCTTATTGCTTAAAAGACAGCTTGGTAATTACGGGAGGAGTTGCAGCAAACAAACGATTAAATGAAATGGGAGAAAAAATGTGCAAAGATAGAAAAGCTGCATTTAAAGCTATACCATTGGAATTTGCAGGAGACAATGGCGCAATGATTGCTTATACAGGCTACCTTATGAAAGATTATAAACAAAATGACCTTGCAATAAAGCCAAAATTTAGAACCGATACGGTGGAGATAAAATATAGATAAATATGCCAATGAATGCACCTCAGGAATATTATGAATTGGAAGAACGGTACAGCAAAGAAAAAGACATAGAAGAAAAGGAAAAGATACTGAAAAGGATGATGGTTATACTGCCAAAGCACAAAGGAACAGACAGAGAATTCGGATCACTAAAAAGAAGACTTTCTCTGCTAAAAAAAGAGGCAAGCAGAAAACCTTTGATTCATAAGACTACAGCTATAAGAAAAAGATGGCCAAGAGTTTCACTTGTAGGTTACAGCAATGAAACGATTTTAAAACTATTCAATTTAACGAGAATAGATAACCTACTTTATGGTATAGTAAAGATAAACAACGTGCAAGTTCAGATGATCTCTATTAAAGACCCGGAAAAAAATAAAGATTTGCTTTTACAAAGCGAAATAATAATATCTAAAGAAAAAATTGACAGGTACTGCAAATTTCAGGTAATAAGCGATAATATAGATGTAGAAAAGGCACTTGAAGACTTTGGTGTTATAGGAGTATACACTGAAAACTCAAGGGATGCTGTTGCAATGGAAAGAGGTGAAACAGTTAAAGACCTAGTTAAAAAGCTGCACCTAAAGATTGAAAAGAACACATATGCAGTTATATTCGGTAAAAGCGCAAAATTCCAGGGCCAGAGGGTTGCACTTTCGCACAGATTGGAGGATGGAGATAGGATCTTCATAAAAACATGAAAGTTCTTGCATTTGGATCAGAAGCAGTTGTGTATGAAAAAAACAACGTAATAATAAAAAGAAGGATAAAGAAAAGCTACAGAATAAGAGAAATAGACGAAAAACTTAGAAGGAATAGAAGCAAGGCAGAATTTAATATAATGCGTTTTCTTTATGAAAGCGGTCTAAATGTTCCAAGACCACTAAAATATATTGAAAGTAAAAAAGAGATATGGATGGAAAAGATAGAAGGAAAAAGATTGGCAGAAGAATTTTCAGTTAATGATGCAAATAGTATAGGTATATTAGTTGCAGAAATGCATAACTTTGGCATAATACACGGAGACCTTACAACTGCAAATATCATAAAGAACGACAAGAAACTTTACATTATAGATTTCGGCTTAAGTTATCATTCGTCAAAGGATGAAGATTTCGCAAGTGACATTTTCCTATTTAAAAATGCATTAAAATCAAAACACAATGACTTATATAAAGAAGCTTATCGCTCCTTCTTAAATGCTTATAAATCTAAAATTAGAAAAGAATTTAAAGGAATAGATACTCATCTTAAAGATATAGAAGAAAGGAGGAGATATAATGAAAGTTATTAATGTTAAGAACAGGTTCGTGCCTCACTGGCTTAATTATAAGCAGGAGGAAGTAGAACAGCTTATAATAAATAAATCACAGAAGGGCCTTACAAAATCTGAGATAGGAACTGTATTAAAAGATCAATATGGGATACCTTCTGTAAAAGATATAACAAAGAAGAGTATAAGCGCAATACTTAAAAGTAGAGGTATACAGGAACCATTGCCAGAAGATTTAATAGCTCTCTATAAAAAGGCTGTAAAACTACATATGCACGTTGATAAAATGAAAAAAGACAAACATTCCATAAGAAGCTTGGTTGTTCTTGAGAACAGAATAAAAAAACTAATTAAATATTATAAACAAACTAATAGATTACCTAAAGATTATCAATATTCACTTGAATCTGCAAGGTTGGTAGTAAAGATATGAATCAGCCTAATTCTTGGTATAAGGTAAAAGCTGTTGATTTTGATAACGCAGAGATAGGTAATATCTATGGAAATGAAGCAAACATACAAAAAAGAGTATTGTTAATAAATGCAAACAACCTGCCTGAGGTAAAAACAAAACCTGGCTTTAAACTAGGTTTTAGGCTGATTTCCTCAACTGAAAACACGGCAAACGCTCAGCTTGAAGCTCTTGTACTATCAAGAGAACAGGTGGGTAGGATGGTTAGACATAATTCCTCAAAAATTGATGTAGTAAGAAAGATTAAAATAGACGAAAAGGAATACGCGATAAAAGCGGTTATACTAATAAACAAGGCAGAAAACAAATATAAAAAGTTTGTAAGGGCTGAAGCAAATGAGTTTATAGATAGTTTGGGAGAAAAAAAGACCCTTAAAGAATTGGTTTTGGAGATACTCGCGGGGAAGATACAAAACCAGCTGCATAAGAAACTAAGTAAAATCTACCCAACCAGGGCTGCAGAGATAAGAATGATAGAAAAATTAGGTAATTAATAAGCAGTCCAAACATATTTATAGATTCGATTCCATTACTATTTATGATAACAAATAACGGTGGAGCAGGTTCTCCAACCGATCCATAAATACTTATAATAGGAAAGTGGCATTTAGCTTATAGGTTGCCATAAGTATCATAAGAGTATTAGGTAATTGATTTTATATCTAGAAGAATGATTTATACATAAGATGTAAATTATTCAAAAAATTTGAAATTCTGCTAAGATATAGATATAAAAATGATATTTACCTAGATTAATAATGGTCGAAAACCT
>JAJZWM010000028.1 GCA_021846665.1 Nanobdellota archaeon
AGGTTACAACATTTCTAAATTACCTTTTTCTATTAGAGTTGTTTTAGAGTCTCTTGTTAGAAATTTAGATGGTAAAAGTGTCAAAGAAAAAGACATAGAAAACATTGCAAGTTGGGATCCTTCAAATCTAAATGATAATGATGTTCCTTTTAAGGTTTCAAGAGTTCTGATGCAAGATTTTACAGGAGTTCCTGCTGTAGTTGATATAGCAGCTATCCGGGATTACGTATCAAAAAAAGGAAAGGATCCTGCTTTAGTAGAACCATTAATGAAAGTAGATCTTGTAATTGACCACTCAGTTCAGATAGATTCTTTTGGGACAGAGGATTCATTTAAGATAAACCAAGAAAAGGAAGTAGAGAGAAATAAAGAAAGATACAAACTGTTGAAATGGGCTAGTCAGGCTTTTAAATCCTTTAACGTATTTCCTCCGTCTGCAGGTATATGCCATCAAGTTAATTTGGAATATCTAGGTGAGGTCGTACATCTAGATGGTAAATCAGGTTTTGCTTATCCAGATACACTAGTAGGGACCGATTCGCACACAACAATGATTGATGGTTTGGGTATAGTCGGCTTCGGAGTAGGAGGCATAGAAGCAGAAGCAGCTCTTCTTAATCAACCAGTCTCATTTACAACACCAAAGGTTTTAGGAGTTCATTTAACTGGAAAATTGAATGAAGGCGTTACAGCTATGGATCTAGCGCTTACGCTTACAAGGAAGTTCAGAGAAAAAGGTGTCGTTGGTTGGTTTATAGAATTTTATGGAGAGGGTTTAAATTCACTTTCGCTTCCGGATAGAGCAACAATCTCTAATATGTGCCCGGAGTATGGTGCGACTATCTCATTTTTCCCCGTTGATGACGAAACTCTTAATTATCTTAAAGCAACAGGTAGACCTGAAAGTCAGATACAGCTTGTTAAAAAATACTATGAAAGCCAGAAAATGTTTAATCTTGATTATTCAAAGATAAATTTTTCAGACATTCTTGAATTGGATTTAAGTACAGTTCAACCTTCGGTTTCAGGGCCAAGTAATCCAAAGCAGGCAGTTTCTCTTTCAGAAGTTCCTTCCACGTTTATAAATGCTTTCATAAATGGTGGAAAAACACAAGGTATGGTTAAAGAAGAGATTAGATTGGGAACCGAAAGTAATATTGTTGAGCCAGAAAAAATAAATTTCAATAGCGATAAAAAAGAAATCAAAAAAGTAAAAATAAAGTTTGATGATGGTAAAGAAGAAGAGTTTTCAGACGGCGATATAGTTATATCTGCAATAACTAGCTGTACTAATACTAGTAACCCAGTTGCTATGATTGCAGCAGGATTACTTGCAAGGAATGCATTGCAAAAAGGTCTAAAGGTAAACCATAAAGTTAAAACGAGTCTAGCTCCAGGTTCAAGGGTTGTCACCGAATATTTAGAAAAAGCAGGTTTAGACAAGTATCTTGATCAATTAGGGTATTCTTTGGTGGGTTATGGATGTACTACTTGTATAGGAAATAGCGGTCCTTTAATACAAGAAGTTTCAAATGCAATAAAAGAAAATGGGATAATGACAGCTAGTGTACTTTCAGGTAATAGAAATTATGAAGCAAGAATACACAATGAAGTTAAGGGTAATTATCTTATGTCTCCTCCACTTGTTGTTGCTTTTGGGATAGCAGGTTCTATATTAAAGGATTTGAGTAGAGAACCTTTAGGCAAAGACGTTGACGGAGATGATATTTACTTGAAAGATATATGGCCTTCAAATGATGAGGTAAATAAGGTAGTTAAATCTGTATTATCACCAGAAGAATTTAAAGAGAAATATAAAGACAATTTAAGGGATGTTAATCCTTACTGGAATGAATTGCCATCTGCAACTGGTTTATTGTATAAATGGGAAGAAGAAAGTACATACATACGCTTGCCTCCTTTCTTTGATAACTTAGATCTTGAGAAGGAAAATAAGATAAATTCTATAGAAAATGCTTCTGTTTTAGCAGTTTTTGGTGATTCTATATCAACTGATCATATATCCCCAGCTGGCAGTATACCAAAGAACAGCCCAGCCGGTCAATATTTACTAAAAGAAGGAGTACAGCTTGAAGATTTTAATACTTATGGTTCTAGGCGTGGAAATCATGAAGTTATGATGAGAGGTACATTTGCAAACACAAGGATTAAAAATCTTCTTGTTGAAGGCACGGAAGGAGGTTATACAATTTATATGCCTTCAAAGGAAAAGATGTCAATTTATGATGCTGCTATGAAATACAAGGAAAGCAATACTCCTTTGATAGTCTTTGCTGGTATAGAATATGGAAGTGGTAGCTCAAGAGACTGGGCCGCAAAGGGTCCTATGCTTTTGGGAGTAAAAGCAGTTATCGCAAAAAGCTTTGAAAGAATACATCGTAGCAATTTAGTTGGAATGGGTGTTCTTCCATTACAGTTTAAAGATGGAGAGGATGCCTTTTCTCTTAAAATAGACTTTTCAAAGCCAGTAAGTATAGAAATGCCTGCTACTTTTAAGCCGAGAGATAAATTAAAAATGGTTTATTATACACAAGATGGAGTCAAAAAAGAAACGGATGTTATCGCAAGAATAGATTCAGATATAGAGCTTGATTACTACAGAGAAAGAGGAGTATTAAATTATGTTATAAGGAGGATATTGAACGATGGAAAATAAAAAATGGAAAGTAGCAGTTATAAAAGGAGATGGAGTAGGTCCTGACGTAGTGAATGCAGCTATTCTCGTATTGGATGCCGTAAAAAAGAAGTTTAATCTCGATATAGAGTATGTACCAGCAGAAGCGGGATTAAATTGTGTAGAAAAATATGGTACTAACCTACCCAAAGAAACGCTTGAAATACTAAAAAATACTGATTGTGTAATTAAAGGCCCGACTACTACACCAGAAGGTGCAAATTCATTTCCAAGCGCAAATGTTGGGATAAGAAAATATTTTGATTTATACGCAGATGTTAGACCAAATAAAACTTTACCTAACGTTCCAAGTATTAAGCCTAATGTTGACATGGTCATTGTACGGGAGAATACTGAAGGTATGTATTCTGGTTTAGATTTTAGAGTAAATCAGGAAACCACTATTGGAATAAGAGTAATAACAAGAAAAGCATGCGAAAGGATAGTGAAATATGCATTTCAATTGGCAGAGAGCAGGAAAAAGCACGTTACTTTGGTACATAAAGGCAATGTCCTTAAGGTTTCGGATGGCATGTTTAAAGACATATTTTATGAAGAAGCAAAGAAACATTCTGATATAAAAGCGGACGATGCACATGTTGATGCTATAACACAATGGTTTATAAAGCAACCAGAATTTTATGATGTACTTGTCACTGAAAACCTTTTCGGAGATATAATATCCGATGAGGCCGCCATGATCGTTGGTGGAATAGGTACAGGTGCATCGGCAAACATTGGAGATAAATATGCAATGTTTGAGCCTATACATGGTTCAGTTCCAAAGTATACCGGCATGGATAAAGTTAATCCAATAGGAACAATAATGTCAGTAAAGATGATGCTTGATTGGATGAATTACAAAGAAGCAGGCAAAGCAATTGAAGATGCAGTTTATAAAGTTCTTGAAGAAGGAAAGGTACTAACTTATGATTTAGGCGGAAACGCAAAATGCTCTGAAGTTGGGAAGGAAATAGCAAATAAGGTTTAATACCCCTTATGCCATTTATCTAAATAGGATACAGGGCATTTATCTTTATGCAGACACTTAAAACCATTTGAATTTATGTCCTTTTTGAAAGATTCATATATATAATTGGAATATTCATCCGTTTTCTTTAATGTTACTGTTTTATTTTTTGATAGAGTATATACTTTAGCTCCCAACATGTCATCCGTATCTATATATTGTATTTCTTTTCCATTTTGATATATTGCAAAAGAATCATAACTTAACCTTGGCTTACCATCATATTTTTCTAAGACAATTAGTGGTGCGTTTATTTTTTCATATAATGTATTTAGGCTTTCTTTATCATTTTTGTACAGTCTTTTTAATTCCTTTGCTACTTGTTTATTATCAATCATGACACCCCAAAAAATAAGTGGTCCTTGTAAAAGATCAGTTATATCCCACATCTCTACTCCTTCTTTCTTAACCGCATTAAAAATATCTTCTAATTTCATAAGTATTATTGACTAATTCTTTTTAAATACTTTTTTATTTTAAATTTTATTTTTTCTACTTTGCTTTTTGTTTATTTCATATTTTTATAGAGTTTTCTAATTTAATAAATCAAATTTTATAAACTATTTTTCTTAGGAAAATATAAAATATCTATATACGGTTTATATGGGAACGCAAAATGTTCTTAAGTTTAAAAAATAAATAGCGAATACGGTTTAAAGTAAACATTAATTTCATACTTTTAGTTAATCTATCGTTTAATTTTTATTTTCTTTTTCTATTTTTTGTTTTATTAATATTTTTTATTTTAGATAAAGTTTCTTTGCTTAATAAATCGAATTGTATGAAGCCCTTTCTCATACTTATAAACCCTATAAGCAAGAATATCGATATTGCTAATGGAAATAATATAAATATAAACCCAGATAGCAATCCTAAATTTTGTATATTTGCGTATTTTATATATAATATAAATATAAAATCCTGTGAGGCTATAAATGCATTTCCTAGTATAACACCTATCCACCCTTTTCTGTTTCTATTGAATTTGTATATATCGTAGGCTACAAAAGATGAGAAAATCTGTATTGCAAGAACTATAAAAGAAACTGACAAAATAACTAAAATATCATTTATCATATGTTTTTCACCTGGTCAACTAATCCATATATGCTACTTAATGCTTTTTTATCCATATCTGATTCTAAAGCAATTATTATTGTTTCAATATTATTTACTCTTGCAAGTTGGAAGAAAAAATTATAGAATCTAGCTATATTCTTAGAGGAATTATATAAAGACAGTGTTGTTAAAGAATCAAATATTAATACTTTTTCTCCACTTATTTTTTCTATTCCCAATTTAGTTACAATTCCTATCTCTGTTAAATTAGCAGGATCGTCAATATAGACTATACTATCACTTTGAGTCAATTCATTTTTTCCTATGTACTTAGATATAGTGTCTATAAAGAATAGATTCTGTGTTTCTATTTTTTCTTCCTTAATCTCATTTAATATCATGTCTGCTGGCTTGTTTGTGGTAACTATTATTATATTCTTATTGCTATTTTCTTTTATAATTTTATAAATTTGTTTATAATAATTCTCTTCTTTGAACATATATACACTAATTGCCATATAAATAGTGATACTTAT
>JAJZWM010000001.1 GCA_021846665.1 Nanobdellota archaeon
AAAAACCAGTTATTTACATTGGTTATATCTCTAACCAAAAAATTAATGGTTAAAGAAGAAAGTTTTAACGCTTGAGAGAAATCTATAATGAAAGGCTCTCCATTGTAGTTTAATATATTGTATGGACTTAGATCCCCGTGTATAATTCCATTTTTTGCCATGCTAACTATAAAATTAGTTAATAATACATACCATCTTTCTATATTGAAGTCGCTGTCTTTTATTGCAAGTTCGGCAGGATTTTCATCTCTACCTAGGAATTGCATTACTATTATATTCTCATAACAACGAATAGGTTCGGGAGTGTTTATCCCAAGGTTATGTGCCTTTGAAAGAAAATTATATTCAAATCTTGTCCAGTCATTTATCTGTTTTATAAAACCCCCACTTTTTCTGCCTCTTAAACGTATATAGGCAGGTATACTCTTGAACGCATCTATATTGTGCCTATGTATCTTAACTGCAACTATTCTATCATGAAAGTCTCTGCTATAGAAAACATATGATTCTTTTCCTGTTCCTATTGGTCCGAGAAGATTACTTATATATCCATCTCCCTGCAATTTATTGACATTTCTAAGAGTTTCCTCATCAAACACGTGTGAGAATACCTTACTTTTTGTCATGCTTTATTTTTAGTGACTTCTTTATTGTATTAAGCAGCTTTGTCTTCTGAGCATTGTCAACCATTGCATGTTCTATTACATCTATTATTGAATCTGCTGATGTTATCTTTATTGCCTTAGGATCAGAAAGAACTAAATCATCTATATTAGAAGCAGGGATTATAACTTCTTTTATTCCAGCATTTATGGCAGCTTCTACCTTTGCTGACACCCCACCTACGGGCAGAACCTCTCCCCATATCGACAAAGAGCCTGTCATTGCTACGGACTGCTTTATAGGGATATTAGTAAGAGCAGACAATATGCTTACGGCAACGCTTACACTTGCACTATCTCCTTCAACACCAGAATAGGCCTGTAAAAATTGTATGTGAATGTCATAGTCTGTTAAGGGTTTGTTTGCATACAACTTAACAATTGCTGATACATTCTTAACTGCTTCCTGCGCTATCTCTCCGAGTTTACCTGTAGCTATTATCTCTCCTAACCCTCTTCTCATACTTTTTGTGACTATCGCTTCTATTGGCAGCATCAAACCTGAATCTGAATTCTCTATTACAGCTAAGCCATTTACCCTACCTACTCTAGATCCACTTATTTGTATAACGTCGTAATCTTTCTTTTCTTTTATGTATCTCGCAGCGATCTGCTGCTCAAACGAACCTGCATAATTCTTTGCTTTTAATACATCATCCCTACTTACAACAGCATGCTTGTTCTCTATAGCGATATCTCCAGCTACCCTTATAACCCCACCTAATTCTCTTAGCTTCAAAGTTAAAGATTCTTTTCTATTAGATTTTCTTCTAGCCTCATTTAATATTTCAATAACAGCGTCTCTTGAAAAAGGAGGTATTTTAGTGTCCTTGCTGATTTCTTGTGCAACGAATCTCGCTATTTTGTCTCTATTTTCTATAGTATCCGGCATTGTTTCATTCATATAGATTTCATAACCGTAACCTCTTATTCTTGAACGTAGAGCTGGGCTCATCTCGCTTAAAGTGTTTGGATTACCTGCTCCTACTAGTATGAAATCACATGGAACTGGATTTGTTTTTACCATCGCACCCGCACTTCTTTCACTTCTTCCAGTAATACTTAATTTCTTTTCCTGCATTGCAGTAAGTAGTTGAATCTGTGTTTCTGGAGAAACATTTGCTATTTCATCTATGAAAAGAACTCCTCCATTGGCTTTGTGTATATCCCCAAGAACTACTCTCTCATGAGCAGGTGTACCTAGCCCACCGGATTGAAATGGATCATGTTGAACATCGCCAAGCAATGCTCCTTCTTTTGCACCTGTGGCATCTATAAAAGGTGCGTACTTTGCATTTGAATTGTCAAGAAGAAGTTTTGGTGTTGGCACGTTGGCCCTTAAAGATGTCCTTCCTAATCTATACATTAAAAGAACGAAAAGGAAACCAATAAGCATGGTTATTATGAACAAGGTACCTGAAATTTGATTTGCAGCCGCAAGTATTGGATTTTTTTGATCGGAAACTAGAATACTAACTATGTATGTGGCGATAAAGAAAGCAACTATAAAGCCCAGGAAAACTATCATGTTATTGCCACTACCCAATGCAGACATGTTTCTGGCTTTTGCCTGATTAACTATTCTTTTTCCTTCTCCAGAAGGAACAGTCTTTACAACAGGCTCATTTTCATCTTTTGGATTAGGAAATGCAAGTATATCTACAAGCTTTTCAGCAGGCAATAATTGTGACAAAGCCTGCCCTAACATGCTTTTACCAGTACCGGGTGCTCCAACTAAAAGAACATTCCTTCTTTGTATTGCTGCTTTCTTTATTATCTCTACCGCGGCTTCTTGTCCAATCACTTGATCCACTATCTTTGGTGGTATCTTTATATCATCTGTAGTTTTAAAAGAGATACTAAAATTATTATCCATAAACAATATTACATTCTACTAAACTTTAAAGTTAAGCCTTTCTTGATTTAAAAGCTTATTCTGCATCTGAAGTCTCTTGCTCGGATTGCGAAGTCACTATATTTGATATTATAAATATATCTCCAATTGCTCTTACTAAGCTATGTTGTATTATTGCGCCCTTTGCTCCTTTTATCATTTTTGACAAGTTAGAAGATGAACTAGCTTTTATTCTCCAGCTAACTATCCTATTATCCTGAAGAATTGCCTCTTCTATCTCTCCGAAATAAGTCCCATTGTCAGTGTATACCTTTAAACCATAAGTCGAACCAACGCTTTTCAATTTTAAAACCATAACTTAGATTAGTATTTTTAGCTTAAATAGTTTTAAACAATGGAAAGATTTTTAAACGAATATCTTAAAATCTGTTGCAAACAATTTGTCTTTTAACAGTATTATCGGATTTAAATCTATATCCTTTATGTTGCTGTTTGCGGTCATAAATTTATCCAATTTAAACAGGTATTCTATTAATTCGTTAAAAATACTTTCACTTGCAAATTCACTTATTATCCTTCCTATCTTTGAAGCCTTTAATTCGTCTATATCCTGATCAGAAATCGGAGATAGAAGAAATGTTGTTTCATTTAATTCATTAGCGAATATACCTCCTAAACCTATTGCAATCATAGGGCCGAACTGCGGATCTCTGTGTGTACCTACTAATATCTCCATCTTATCTTCTCCAAATTTACTTACATCTTCATAAAGCCCAAACGCTGCCTTGTTTATCTTCTCCTCCTTTACTATCTTTGAAAGTTTCGTAAATGCATCCTCTAATGCTTTCCTATCTTTTATACCGACTATTACAGCGCCTACTTTATTTTTATGTGCAAGAAAATTAGATTCTATCTTTAAAACACAGGGATAACCTATCTTTTCTATGCCCTTTTCCAGTTCTTTATAGGAAGTAAACTTTATCCCTTCTGCGCTTTTTATCCCAATCGAATCGAAAATCTTTTTTGCATCCATACCAAAAATATCTGTCTTTATTTTAAAGTCTCTATACTTTGCCTTTTCTTTAGCTATCATCTTGAATGTCTGTGCTCTATGGGAATAATACGTGAAAAGACCCTTAATCATGAAGACTGCTTCGTTTGGATACTCATATATTGGCATGCCCCTTTCCAGAAGAAACCTTCTTGCTTTTTCCACTCTTGCTCCTCCTAGAAAAACTGATAGGAAAGGCACTGAAGGATGTCTTAGATGTGTCTCATATATCTGTTTTGCTGTTTCCAATGGCTGTGACATCTCTTGTGGAGAAAAAAGTATTATTATTGGTTTATTCATCTGAACAAGTATTTCCAGTGTATCTCTATATCTTTCAGGGGTTGCATCACCAACCATATCAACAGGATTATGTATATTTGCCTCTTTTGGAAGAGCTTTGGCTAATCCGTTCAAAATCTTATCATTGAACTTTGCAAGCTTCAATCCGCTGCTAGAAATATGATCTGTTGTAATTACTCCAGCTCCACCTGCATTTGTTGCTATTATAACTTCGTCTGAATTTACTTTTATATTTGGAGCGTCTCTCATAAAATTAAACAAATCATCTATGTTTTCTACAGAAATTGCTCCTATCCTGTTGAAAGCAAGTTCATATGCTTTATAGTCTCCAGCCATAGATCCTGTATGAGAAGAAACCGCCCCTGAAGTAGATTTGAATTTTCCACCTTTCAATATAAGTAATGGCTTTTCTTGTGAGAATGACTGACCTGCTTTTAAAAACTCTTTTCCGTTGTTTAATCCTTCAAGATAAAGCGCAAGAACTTTTGTCTTTTCATCTGTTTTAAAGCTTTCTATTACATCTGCCTCGCTTATATCAGTAGCGTTACCTATACTTATTATTTTGCTGAAGCCAATGTTATTCGTAGAAGCATCATCAACTACCGCACTTAACAATGCACCGCTTTGCGAAATAAAGCCCGCATGACCTTTTATGACCTTTGAGTTTGGATCAAGAAATGTAGCATTAAAATTGGGATCCGTATTTATTATCCCTAAACAATTCGGGCCTATTATCCTTATTTTTGCCTTTGACATGAATTTCTTTATCTCTTCTTCTCTTTTTGTACCTTCTCCGCCTATCTCATTGAATCCCGCACTTAGTATTACTGCCAAGGGTATCTTAGCTTTTTCACACTCTTTTAATATTCCAAGAACCATTTCTGCTGGAATTGCAATCACTGCTATGTCTATTTTTTCCTTTACGTTCAAGACAGATTTATAAGCTTTTAATCCTTGAAGTTCATCGACAAAGGGATTAATTGGAAATATTTTCCCATGAAATGTTATTATTAAATTTTTCAGAACAGCACTACCCACTTTATTGGGATCTCTTGATGCACCGATTACTGCAATACTGTTGGGATCGAAAAATCTTTTAATATCCATACTATATTATGCAAGTTATAAAATTTAAACGCTTATAAATTCAAAATTTTGCTTATTAATAACCATTATTAGATAGTTATTTCCTCCCAGTATACCTCCTTGTCCTGTACCGCCTTTTTAACTGCTTCTTCATTAGTATTTAATTTTGCATTACCAGTCTTTATCTCTATGAATTTTATCTTTATTTTCTGTGTTTCATTTAAATTTGAAAGTCCCTCAAACTTTATGTAGTCTACTGGATTACCTAAAAATCTCAAATCGGATAAATCCCCTTCCTTTTCATATAAAACTGGAAAGAGCTGCTCGCTTATCTTTCCTTTTAGTATCGGTCTTTGTATATTAACGGTCTTTTCCAATGCTTTCTGCATTTCGTATTTTTCCCACTGTTCTATTTTTTTATTTAATAGATATTTTAATATAAAAAAAGAAGCTATTGAAATTATAACTAATCCAGTTATCAATCCCCAAAAAAATGCATATTCCATATAAATTAATACCATTGAAAGAATAAAAATGTCTGGAATGAAGAAAGAATATAAATCGCGAAAAATATAATAATATGATAATAAAATATGATAATAAAAAAAATGTCGGGGATGGGATTTGAACCCACGACCTCCGCCTCATGAGGGCGGCGTACTACCGCTGTACTACCCCGACTTTATTGTTAATATCTAAACTGCAAATATAATATTTTTATCGCTTATAACCAATATCCCTTAAAAACTTACGCCTTTTTTCTTTATCTTCTTCTTTTTCTATTCCCAATGGCTTCTTTCCGTCTATTACACTTATTATGGCTCTGCCTTCTTTACCATCGTCATACACTAAAACTTTCAAAGGATTGGCAGTAGCAACATAGATATTTACTACTTCCATTACCTGCTTAATTCTATTTAAAACATTTATTGGATATGCATTTTTCAACAAAATTACAAAAGAATGACCTGCGCCTATCTTTTCAGCCAATTCCGTTGATTTTTTGATCAATTCTTGATCATTTCCATCATTTCTTATTAACCTATCACCTGATGCTTCATTAAATGCAATACCAAATTCTATGCCTGAAAATGAAGTTACCAAGGCTTCATATAAATCTTCCACGGTCTTTATGAAATGAGCTTGTCCTATTATTATATTCAAGTCTTTATCCAAGCTTATTTCTATTTCAGAGACTTTATCCATAATTTATCATAGATCTTACATATTAAATAAATTTATAAGTATATGTTTATATTACAATACATTTTCAAAATTAAATGCGACTTGCTGTATTTTATTTGAATCTATAAAAATTCAGATTATCCACTATATTTTAACGTTTTTGCTATCTTACTTAACGCCAAGTTTGTACTCTTATTTAAATTAACAGAAAAGAAGCCACCTAGCACATAGCCTATAAGATTATTATCGGATATATATGTCACGGATTCACTTTTAGGGAATATATACGTTATGGACTTATTTGTAGAAGACGGAACAGGATAAGCATTTATATCTATTACTCCCTCTATTGCGGGATAACCTGCTAAAAATGTATTATTGTTAATATAAGAAACATTAAAGATGAATGTCTTGTATAGGCTATTTAACGTTATATTATCAAAAATGGTTATTGACACGTCCGAAAAGTTAGTTACATTTGTTTTTTGTATAAAAGTATCATTAGGATATACAAGCTTGCCTACAAGTCCATTAGGCACAAGCAGGGCAGTGAAAAGAAGCTTTGATGAATTATTAGGACTGTAATAAGAATAATTAACTAAGGTCCAATTTAATGGATAATCAAAATAAATCCCATGTTCATTAAATACCCCTGCTTGTGTAATATTTTTAACGATTGGTATTGTCGTAGTATGTTGGCTGTATAAGTATAAAAATAAGAATATTACGGCTATTATAACCAACACTAACAAGATATACTTAAACGCATGGGCTATAACCATACCAGAATGAATCTGTCCCCCCCGTAATTAAACTTCCTGAGCTTTTACTTGGACACTCAGTGGCAAATCCTTGATTACTTATACTATAAGATGCTGAAAAAGGAACCGATTGACTAGATGATGAGGTTGTTGAAAATATTATATTATCATAGTCATGTGGAGCACTCTCTTTTGTACCATCGTAAGTAACAGACCAACCGTTGTTACCAGAATGGTAGGATATGACCTGAAAAGTAGTGTAACAAGTAAATCCAGGTGTAATAGTTGAACCTGCAGTTACGGTACCAGAGGAAGAACAATCAATTCCACTTGTGGTTATAGAAGCAGAATATGAAAAAGAGCCCGCTCCAGTAGTTAATTGAATATTACTATTTGTAGGATTACTAGCTGACTGTCCACTAGCTGCATCTATTACTTCCCAATTATAACCTGAATTCAACTGCGAGTTATAAAACGTGGTTATACATGAAGTTGATGAACTGAAAGATATACTTACAGTAGAGCTAGCCGGAACGTTACCAGATGAAGGGGAAGGAGTATAATTAGTTGTACAGTCTAATGTTGAAGAGGAATTTGTTAAAGTTGAAATAGAATAAGAGAAACTAGGTATACTGTTACCAATAGTATTAGTTAAAAATTTTATGTTGGATGGTGCCTTTGTATTATTTGTCATTGAATCATAGGTTACCTTCCAATTATAACCTGAAGGCAAGCCACTTTCGGTAAACGTTGTAATACATGAGGTCGTTGAGGAGAAAGATATTGACAACGAAGCACCTGCATTTAGATTACCAGAGGAAGGGGAAGCGACGTAATTAGTAGTACATCCTAAAGAAGAATTTGAAGGAGCAGATACAAAGTAAGGTAATGAACCTGGACCAGTTGCAAATATTACATTAGAGGTAGTACTATTCTTTGTGCTCCCATTATAATCAACATCCCATTTTTTATTAGTTGGTAAACCTGTCTCTTTAAATGTAGTGATACACGTATCAGAATAAAGTGAAAATATTATGCTTTCATTTGTTCCTGCTAGAAGATATCCTGAAGAAGGAGCGGGTTCATATACTTTTGTACAGGCAGCTGATGTAGTTTTGATATTAGGGACAGAAAATGAGAAGTTACCTCCAAAACCTCCTGTATTGTTTGTTATAAACTCTATCTCTGAATTGTTATTATGATTTAAAGATCCTCCAGAATTAGGAGTTAAAGGCCTTGACATATAAGTGCTTCCGATTATCTTATTATAAGTAACGTTCCAATTTAATCCTTTAGGTAGGCCACTTTGTTTGAAGTAAGAGTAACACGTCGTAATACCTGTAAATTGTATATATGTAATTGTTCCGGATGTTACACTCCCAGAAGAAGGTGTTGGAGTGTAAGTTGTATAACAGTCAGGTATTACAGAACTGTTTGATAATGTATATACATTGAAGTTATGTTTACCAATAGAATAAAAGTAAATGTTGTTTACAGTAGAACTCCTATTAACTCCATTGTAAGATAAATACCATTTATACCCTTTTGGCAATCCCTTTTCAATGAATGTAGTCTTATTCGGCTGCTGTAATGTAAGTATAGAACCAGTTGAATAGTTTATCTGATATACAGGAGTAGGAACAACTTGATAACTCTTTGGAGAAACAAGCAAAGAATAACTTATATTCCATATTGTTGGAAGATTATATGCAAGATAATACTGAGAAGCTATTGTATAAGTTTCATTTCCAGGTGTTTGATACAGGCAATTAACTATATAGCCGTACAATTGACTATTTATTGGATTGCATTGCTGATCAGATGTTATATTAAAGCTCCATTTTCCACTGCTATAAGTTGAAGTGAATACTCTATTATTACCATTTGTACAAGCGCTATTTAAATTAACGGCCGTTCCAACGCTATCAAATATAGAAGCAGACGGCTGAGCCTCATTTGTTGCATTTCCGATGCTGTAAAATTGCAATGAATGAAGACCTTCATTTAAAGTTCCCAATGATAGGAAAATCCCTTCTTTATAACTTGCAGGAAGAGTTTTACCAGAGCAAAGCTCTCCTTCACCTAATCTAAAAATGCCATCACCACTTACATTATAAGGAGGAGCACAATTACCCGATGTACCTCCTGTAAATAAACTCAAAGCATAATCCAATATACTTCCATTAACAAAGCCAGGTATTCCACTTACACCGAGTGAAGGATTCTGAAGCATTAATATATTAAGCATATCATAAGAGTAAGCCGCAGATATTGACAGTGCTTTGCTTGGTAAATTAGATTCTAGTAAGGAAGTCGGTAGGATATTAGTAAATATATCATTAGGCCCTTCTATCTGGGATTCTGATAAGCCTGCAAAGTAAGCATCTTTTACTAAATTCTGTTGTTTATTATCTGGAATTGAAATATTTAAAGCGTATTTACTTTCTATAACACCTAACCCTATGCCTAAATTGCTTGAATTAATGTATTGAAGTACATACGAAGCTGTTGTTGAATTTATTACAGGATTATGGTAAGCGATACAATTATTCTGCAAAGTGGGTTGAATGTATCCAGGTTTATTAAATGGATTACAAGCTGTTGCCTGGCCTCCTGTTCCATTTCCATTTATTGTGGTTGTTTTAATTGTAGTATTTATTAAAGTAGTATTTGTATAAGAACACGCAGAATTAGGATTAACCAAACTAGATACTCCAGACAAAGACATCTTTTGGCTACAAGCAGTTATAGTGCCAGTGTACCCACTTTGACAAGAATAAGAATCCTCAAAACTATCTCCATTTCTCTTTAGAGTTATAGTTGGATTTGAAGTTACAAATGTATCTCTACCAGCTTCACATCCACCCACCTCTGCAATTCCCACCGAATTTGTTGTAGTAACTGGATTTATGCTTCCAGTGGTTGAATAAGGCTTCCAAGTCCACCCATTAAATACGTTGTGTTCAATAACATTAGTTTCATTTCCACAGATGTAATTTGATATCAAACCAGTCTTCTCAGATTGAGAACCATTAATATTAAGATTACTTATATTTGTTACAGCAGAAGTTATTTTGAATGAACTATTTGAAACCGAATAGCACATTGCGGTTATATTATATGCTGTTGAGTTTATAGTTTTGTAAGAAACACTTGCAGCACATAATCCTGAATTTTTGTTGTTTGGGTAACTACATGATGAGAACTGTAATTTAGAACTATTGGTTGCATCTGTACTACAATCAAATGAAAGTGAAAATGTTGAAGTTGGTGCCTCTGTAGAATTAAGTACTATTTTTGAAATAGAAACGTTAAATGCATGTGCAGATTTAGATTTATAATAATAATTAATGGCCCCATCTGTTGGAGTACAACTATATGAATTGCCATTTAACGTGCCTATATAACAACCACCACCAAACGAAAGATTTCCATCTTCACCTGTAGGTATAGCTTCAAGGCTATCGTAAGAGCCATTTGAAGGAATAACTGTTACAGGTTTTGTACACGTACTATAACTTAATATTGTACTATTAGAAGGACAATTGTCTATTAGCACACCGCCAGTTGGGCTATAAAGCATTTCTAAACCATTATTTGTTGCAGAAAGATTCATAGTATAATTTTCAGTGCTTGAAAAATCATATGGTTCTTCTTTTCCATTTAAATAAAAAGTAGGAGAACCTGATACAGTAAGGTCTGGACGGACTGAGCAAGAATCATAGAAAGTACCCTTTCCATTTGTATAATTTCCAGGCTGATACGCAAATCCAATTAATGATGTAGAATTCATGTTATTAGTTGAACTAAGTGAAGCTTGCGGAGTATAAGAGGGTGTACCCCCATAGATACAATAAAGATTTTCTGGGGTTAATATGTTGGTAGAGGATATATTTATCGCACTTATCTGGCTGTTAGTCAAATCCATAACCTTAGAACTTATAGAAGTGTAATTTATGCATTTGGTCAGTATGTTGTCCAAAGTTGTTATATTATAGTATACTGGACTTAAAGTACTGATATTTACTTTGCCATATGCATTATAACCCACTTTTATTGCTGGTGGAACATAGAAGACCTGATTATTACTATCTTGTAAATAAGAGAAATTAGATATTAACTGATTTTGTACTTTGAAATTTATTGGGGAGCCTTGTGCAGATATAGAATCGGTAATTATCGGAGAATTGGCATAGAAACAATACATACTGCTTATAGACTGTGAAGGAGTAGCAGTCTGATAAATTTTATTGTTATCATAGTTTATATTTCCAAATCCAGTTTCGGGGAATTCGATGGTTTGTGAAGATGAGTAACTTACGGTAAAGCAGTCTTCAACTGGACCAGATGTCGTTTGGTATATCTTAGCAGATGAAGTAGAGACATTATTAAACAGTAAATTGCCCATCATTTTTCCATTTAAGGAGAAGGAGTCTAGACATGGACCAAAACCAGACTGACAGTTACTTATAAGATCTGCATTAAATAAGTTTGTAGACATTTGTACACTGTATTGAGTACTATTATAACTTATCCAATTCGAATTATACGGAATAGATGGATAATTGCTTTCAAATACTGAATACTTATTATTACTGTTTCCTATAAATATATAATCGCATGACTGTGAGCTAGAAGAGATTATCTGGAAAGGAACCTCAGCATATGGATATGGACTCTGGGTTATAACTCTAATATTATTACATCCTCCAAAATTGTTTGAGAGAACAAACTGAATTGGTTCATTTCCAATACCACTACTTGGAATTGTTAGATTATACTCTGCGATAGGAAAATCTGGTATAGAGGAAGGATTCATGAATAAAAACTTTTTAGAATTTGAATTATAATTGGCAGGTGATATAAATGCAGACTCTGGAATTAAATTTCCGTTATTGTTATAATCAAATGTTATTAATGCGTCTGATAGATTACATCCTGGGTTATATTGAACTATTCCATTATAGATTACATTATCTTCTATTGCATTGCAATTATTATTATGAGGTATTATACTTAGATCCTGCGCATTTACAGGAACTCCATCTATACTAAGATTTAAAATTCCTTTCTTACTGTTACCACTTATATTTTGTATTGATAAACCGGATTGTATATCACCGCTACCCAAGTAAGCGTTATTAGACTTATTAATAAATACTGCTCTTAAATATGT
The DNA here is from genome assembly GCA_021846665.1 of Nanobdellota archaeon. Classification (GTDB taxonomy): domain Archaea; phylum Nanobdellota; class Nanobdellia; order Parvarchaeales; family Parvarchaeaceae; genus Parvarchaeum. The sequence continues at coordinate 12,077 of JAJZWM010000001.1, forward strand.
AAAATCATTGTTTAAATTGCACATTATTGTGCCATTCGGCAGGAAATATTCTCCATCATTTATTTTAGTAACTCCTAAATTACCAGTATTATTATAATCATTAACTATATTACAGTTAAAAGGAGTTCCGTTTACATTATAAAGATAAAGTGTTGAATTATAAAGTTGCCTGCTCAATGGAATAACTGAAAAAACCAAAGCTATTCCGTTTTTAATTGTTGCGTTTATTGGTAATTTCACAACAAATAGTCCATTTTTAGAAGGGGCGGACAAAGTTTCATTAGCTGCCATAAGAACTGTTCCATTGTAAGTTTCATTTGACATGTTTAAATTAGAATTGTTGTACATATCAACGAAGAAAGGACCATATTTAGAGGATATATTTATATATGAATTGTTTATAATCGCATTGCTTAAACAGGATGAAACTGAAGATGAAGAGTCTGATTCAAATGTTGCATTAGTAGAAGTTGATTCACTTACAGAACAGTTAATTGAGCCTTTGTTAAACAATGAAAATGTAAATGACTTATTCGAAAAGTTTGAATAATTTACCAAGGTGTCTGTACCTACTATTCTTAATATTGATGGATCGCTTACTATTGAATTCGAAAATAGATTGAATGGAAGAGAACTATTTGGAAGAGACACTGGAAAAGAAGACACCGTTGAATTAAGAGATCCATAAAGTTTAGAAAGATTACTAAACACATTATTTTCACTTCCAATCCCAAAATAAGCAAATGCTTCATAGTTGAAATTACCAGAGGTCTGATTAAGAGTCGGCTTTTCTAACTGAAATGAAGATATAGAAGATGAATATTTTGGTAGATTATTGTAATTTAATGCCACTTGGTCTGAGTAAGGCATGAATAGAATTCCTGTCCAGCTTGTTATAAGTACATTACTAGCCTGCTTCGCATTTCCATAATACAGGCTATTTGATAAAGCATAATTCAAATTAGACGGAGAAACTATCTGCTTAGACCAAAAAACGCCAAAGTCCTGAACATTGTCAGGTGAAGCAAAACAAGATATAGAGGAGCCTTTCAGCTGATTAAGCCCTAATTTGTAACTACCACTGCCATTTGTAACAGAAACAGAAGGATTAACCGTTATATTTAATGCATTAGAAGTAGAATTTACAGCATTTACATTAATTGAGAGATTATCACTGTATATACCGATTCCTTTCATAGGTGATTTTGAAAGGTCAAAATTATAGCTAACGATGTACTGCCATATAGGAGAAATAGCTCCACTTCCGTTAGTTATTATCTCATTGTTATGTGTCTCAGAGACACTTTGTGTAGAAGATGAAACCAAAGGATTAACTTGTACAGGTATATTACTTGCTAATGAACCACTTGGAGAAGCTGAACCATCCCAAGTAACATTAAAAGTATTTCCAAAGAAAACGCTTAGATTATATTTCCCAGAAAGCAACGCTCTGAAAAGAGACATTGGAACTTGTAAAGTAAATGTTGCCGAACCGTTTGGTTCAATTACTGGAACATTTGAATTACCAGAATCAGAATGTACAAGCAAAGCATTAGAAGTTCTTACAACATTGTTTGGAATACCAGATCCAGGATCATATATCCACATTCCCAATAAAGAATTATTAAAAGGACCATTTTCATAGCCTTGAGCTGATGAGAAAAGAGATTCTATAGGGATAGGATTTAAAGGGTAACCCTTATCAAATACATACATGTTGGTATCAAAATTATTATTGTAATTTACCTGTATTACTCCAGTAGTGGCTGACATAGAAGAAAGAAAGTCCTGATATAACTCATAGGTTATACTTTCACTATTTTCAGAGTTATAAAAGATAGTGCTTAAATTATTATTTCCATATAATGCAACAAGATATGGATCTTTTATTTTTGTGTTACCTACATTTTTAACAGTTATAACAAGATTAACCGAAGAAGAATTTGCATTAAATTCTGGACAATTTGTACCTATATCCTGAAGGAAAAGAGTAGAATCGGCTTCTGGATTAGATGGATTTTTCTGTCCCTTAAATAAACCACAGTAATCACCAGCATTATTAGCTACGTAGATTGAATTAATCCAAGCATCTGTAACGTTCTGTGCATGTATTCCTGTTGAAGTACATTTTATGTTATTTGCAAATATTCCATCCTCAAAATTTAGATACTGACTTGCACTTTTACTAAAACAGTTTGTATTGTTGAAAAAAGCATTACAAGTTCCAATTGCAGTTGTGTAATTTTCAGATACAGTTGAGGGTATTATTCTAGTATAACTTGGTGAAGTATAAACTCCACTATTAGTATTAAAGTTTTCTCCATAAAAGCAAAAACTATTCAAAGCAGTCAATGTAAAACTATTCTCAGGAGAAGAACTTGAATAACCCGGAGTAAATGAAGCGTTATACAACTGATTATTCTTTAGATTATTTGATAACCATAACCTCTCATAAGAAATATTATTTATTGTCGATGGATTTTCAAAAGTGCAGCTACTTAATGTATTACCAGTACTAGAATTCCAGGCACATATAGGGAATATACCATCAGTCCTAAACTGAAGGTAGATACCATTGTCATAATTAGGATAGTAAACTCCTTCCAGATCTGGAGAGGTAAAAGTATCTGCAGTTTGAGTGGTTATTACATCTTGTCCATATCTTAAACATGCACCGTGTGGGCCTTCTTCAGTACATATAGTTTGAGATCTAGAGGTATTTAATAATGAGGAAATACCTTTATTTGAGACATAAATTTCAACATTTGTAGAGTTACCTCCATAATAAGATAGAGATAGCGGGGTTAAAAAATCTGTAGAAACGTTTAGGTATTGGATATCTCCGTTATTTCCTTTAGGAAACTGAGCATAATCAACAGATGGCATAGTATACCTAAAAGCAGGGCTTATTGACTGAACTTGGTATGCCAAAAGCGAATTAAATGAATCCACCCATGGATCATTTCCTAAGTTAAGGAGATATCCAAGAGCATAATCTGCGCCATAGGCATTCTGATTAGAAGACGCTAGAAAAACAGAAGGAGTAAAGCCACTTAGAGTTGATATATTATATAAAGTCCCTACAAAACCTAGGAAAGGTATATAATTGTTTATGAAAGTGGAACCGCATGAAACTGCAGGTATTATCAATGTACTTTTTGGTATACTGCCAGCGATATCAGGATAACCTGTAAAAGAATTATTTATAGCATAAATAAAGTCAGTTCCATCATAAGAATGTATAGTTGAGCTGCTCCAATCTATAAAGTTTTGATAAGGAAATTTTGGTGAAGGCAATTGATAGATATTCTGCGAGCTACCATTACTTGTTGCTGAATAAAGATTTGAAAAGTTTACACCACCATTCTTTGGAAAATTGTTATCAGCCTGTGGAAAACCAAGGTAACCTACTAAGTTATTAAATGTAGAAGTCTTTGGACCGCCTCCACATGAAAATAAAGTAAACAAACTTAGACATAAATGAGTAGCGGCTGTTATCTTATTAACTGCACTACAGGAATAACTACCTGAATTATCTGATATATTTCCAGGATAAAATTTCTCATTAAACCAGAAATTACTTTTATAGTAAATAGAAGTAGAGAAGACATACTCATTATCTATTATAGAACTAGATAGGTAAGGGCCATTGTAACTAGATGCTAAATTCAATAAAGGATTAGGAACGCTTGATATATTTATTAAATTTAAATTTTGAGAGGGATTAATAGACAAATTGTTATTTGATAAAATGATTATCCATCTATGCGCAATAAGTATAGATAAAACAACTATTAAGCAAATCATCAAAACTTCAGCATACACTTTTCTTTTATCCATAAATCATGGCCAATTTGTATAAGTTTTCTTTCCTATTATAGTTAAATTAGGGTATAATGTACTAAAATCATTATATAATTCATTTATATTAAAGCTTGGAGGATAAGCTGAATAAGTTCCATTAAGAAGTGTTAGCTTAAATGGATTAATATTTATACACGCAAATTCCTCGGAATAAAGATTTAAAGATGAATTATAGATATAAGGTGGTATAGGTTCTGTATTTGAAAGATTTAATCCTAAACTAGAGTAATGTGCATTGAAATTATGCTGTTCATTATTTGGATAAAAAAATGTAAAAGGCTGACTATTTGTGTTTAAAGCATAAAAGAAGGGAAAAACTGAAGAGCCATTATCAGAGAACTTTCCGTTATAAGAAGCGCCTTGTCCATAAACTATGTACAATTCATTAGGTACATTTTTTGTAAGGTTAATCCACAATAAACCGCCATCTATTAGTGCTGTTTGATTCCACCAGTAAAGCTGTGAAACATTATTATTTGAATAGACACCAAATATCTTTAAGTAACCCGGGATTAAATAACCAAAATTAAAATTACTATTGAGATTAATCTCGAGCTGAAAACTATTAGAAAAGGAAGATTGATTTAGAATAATCTCATTAAAGTAGGTGTTATTATTAGTTTTAAGTCCAAATGAACTATTTAAAGAAGGATTAAGTTCTGATGATGGTGCATAAGCTAATTCCTTTTCTATAGGTTTATAAAATGGGATATAATTACTAACAAAGGCATAATTTATAAGATCAGAAGAAGACTTAGAAGTGGTTGATATACCTAATAGATTAATAGCAGAGGTAATCTGAGTAGAATTACTATAAAAGTTACTTTGAAGATTAGAATCTAGGTATGCAGTAAGATTACAACCGTTGTTATCAATGCAATAACGATTAAAACTTAATTCATTTTGTGTATTAGGTGAGATATGATCATTAGAACCGCCTAGTAAAGTTGCCGAATCGGCCCTTATAGAATAGTTATATAATCCATCCGGATTTTGTACTGAATTAAATGATGCTGAAATAACATTATTTGATAAATCCTCTCCGTTAGAAAAGAAAGCACTTATGCCTGCGTAAGGGCCAGTTGAATTAAATCCAACATTAAAACTGAAATTTATAGGTAGATTTAAAGATCCATTATACAATACAAATGTTCTATTATAAAATGAAAATTTAGCTAAATCTGCCCCACCCCCATAAACTGAAACAAGTCTATAGTTACTGCTTTGAGAAGTTGTGAAATTTTTGTTGTTTATTACAAAGTAATCTGGGCAGGTATTACTACTCGTTATCCAGTTCTTATAAGAAAAGCTAGAAACTTTATAGTATGGGCAAAAATATTGACCATTTGACATTTTAGTGCAGTATTCTCCTCTTGGAGCTGAACTAGTGGAATTTAGGTATTTTTCCATTGTATAATTACTTGTCTGTAGACTAGTAATACAAGTATGATTTAAGAATAACTGAGAGATAATGGGAGCACAATTAATATAAGTTAAGTTATTCGTTATCAGAGCCTCGGAAAACCCTGGATATCCGGTAGAATAAGGTGATTTTTGTATACCGCATGCTTCAGTTGGTGTTAAACTTAGATCATTTTGATAGCCAAAATCTAATGAGATGGGTATTCCGAGTATTTCTTCGGAGAAATTTCCACTTATAGGTAAACTCTTTACTGAATATGAATAATTTGATTTTACAGTGTAATTACTCGCATTTGCACAGGAACTTACCTCACTTGCATTTATAGATAAGTTTAAAACATTTATGTTAAAATTAACGCCCGAAAGAAAAGTTAATTCCTGTGGCATCTGCTGCTGTAACAAAGCAATAATATCTTGAGATAAAGTAGAAGAGAGCAAATTCCTACAATAAGTTAAATCCGAGCTATTTTGCTCACAATTATATATATAAGTTCCATAATACGGCTCCTTTACTCTGTTTAATTTATTCAAGAGATAACTTGTTCCCTGCGGAGATCCAAGCTGCAGAATTAATGCAGAATACCAGTCATATTTTGGTTTACCATTTACTGACACAGTTTTAAGATTTACAGCATTTATAGCATTTGATATATAATTGTCTATTTCATATTGGGCAAAACCTTCTATTTTCTGGTTGCCAATTGGAAAACTTTGATTTACAAATGATATCCCCAACTGCATTAACTGGCTAAGATAATTATCACCAGTTATAGAATCAGAAAGCGTAAGGCAATTTTGTAAATTGTACTGTCCTTCATTATAATTTACACAAACTTGCGGTGAGTACAATGGAAACAAAGAATACGAAACATAGAGATTCTGATCATTTGGGAATAAAAGATTCTGTGTGCCTGAATTCTGTATACTATTTAGGATATATTTATAATAAACGAACTGAGGCTGTATCCCAAACATAACATAATTTGTAGGTTTTATTGTAAATATCCCACTTGTATTTGAAGTTACTGAAAAAGTATAGTTTGTACCATCAAAAATAAATCCGCTCTTTGAATCATTAAAAAGTTGTATTTTACTAGGTATATTATTTGCTTTATCATAGGATATAACACTGTTAAATGTGTATAAATTTTCATTTGGCATAGGAGTTAGATAAAATGAAGTAATACCAGATATTGTATTTGTGTAGATTATTGCCACATTTCCATTTGGAAATGTAAGTAGGCTATATTGGCTTGATGGGGAAAGTCCAGATCCTTTGAAAAAAGCGCTAACCGCAGTTGCCTGACTTATTACTCCAGAAAGAACATCCTGCAAAGGCATAGAAGTAAATTCCATATTTGATAGGTTAAAATTAACTCCTAAAGGAACATTATGACTAACATAAACACAACTACTAAATATCCATTTACATACTGAAAAGGTAGCCGATGAAGTATTATACTGAAATTGATATTTATTGCTCAAAAACGGAGCAGAGAGATTACTGAAAAAAATAGTATTATTATGATTAGAAAGATTAAGCACAAGATTAGACTGTATAGTTATATTAGATGAATTTACAATTTCAAATGAATTTTCACTCAGCAGCGTTTCAAGGCCGTATTCTATTAAATTGTTATTTGGAAGACAGATTTGGCCTGCCAAATTTCTCCAATAATAAACTTTGGGGATAGGCACAAACGGTAATGATTGAGAAGTATTTATATAGCCACAGTCCAGAGTACTCGGTTGCAATGTCAAGCCATCAAAAAGCTCTGCTTTCTGAAAATTATAATTCGCTTCTTGCATAAGATAATCTTTTAAAGCGAGTGTTTGATAGATACTATTTTGAGCGGTTATCTCTATTTTTGAGCTAAGTCCAACATTTCCTATATAACCAAAGGCATTAAGTGTTATATATATTGTAGCAGCGACCATCCCAAGAACCACAATCATGTTTGCCTGTCCTTTAGTATTTAGCATTTAATTTATCACCCCATAAATAGTATAAGGCTTCGAAGGATCTGCAGGGTTATAAACCTGCATACTACACTTTGAACTACCTGTAACACCTGCAGGTATTTGATTTAAGAAGACCTGCATCCCGAGTGCTTTTAATGTAGCAGATTCCTGTCCTGTCAAAACCTTAAAATTACTTAGAGAAAACCCAGAAAAATAACCTATAAAATCGCTATAAAGAGAAGAAGAATTATAAAGAGAGGTTTGAATATAATTGTAATTTGAATCGCATGCCCCACTGCAATTTGTTGAAAGATACTGCTCTTTATTTGAATTTGCAAGAGCGTACTGACTTGAGGCATGTAATGCCAACTGAGACAAAGCAAACGCATTATGAACATAGTATGTACTGTACATTGTATCCAAAGCAAAATTACATGAAAATGAGACTGGCTGTTGACTTACTGCCGTTAACAGATTTGCAGTAGCACTGTGCAATAAAGCAGATGCTATTACTGCTAACACTACTGCAGCTAATGGTGCTAAAACTAGGTCCAGCATAGTAAGCTGGCCTTTTTTGCTCACTCTAACTGTAAGGTGGAATTCCATAAGTAACCTGAACCTGTAATACGCCGCTGTTTTGAAAAGTCGGCTGTCCTTGTGCATTAGTAAATTGTATTTCTACGGGAAAACTTTCGGTATATGTATTTTCAGCGTAGAATATAGACGCTAAAGCATACTGTGGAGCTATTTCTGTAGTAGAATGTTGGCCTACTGCAAGGATTATATTAAACTGAATAGCTCCTCCCGTAGCAATCATAATTGCCAAACTAGAAGCTAAGCTTGCACCCATCGCAGCGTATTCTGCATTTTTTGCATATTTTTCTATTAAAGCTTCTGTCTGCTGAAAGCTTTCTCCAAAGTTAAATTGATTATAATTAGAAAGATACAAAGAACCAGTTGGACCAAGCTCGTTTGGATTTTGAGTATCAAACAAAGTTAATGAAACGCCCGTTGCAGCCTCAAGGTCTGACTGTAAGGCAGGTATATCTGTCGCTCCTCCAAAATAAATGTATTGCATGCAAGAAAGAAAATAATTTTCAATGAATTTATTTATATTTACTACTCCAGGTTCGGTGTATGAAGATGAATATAATGGTCCGCCTGGAGCATCAAGACTTGAATTATAATAAGATATCGTATTTTTATAAGCAAAGCAATTTGGAGAAGTTATTAACCTTGTACCTATACCTGCCGCAACAGATTCCGAGTTTGCAAAAACACTTGTGCTATTTATCTGAGAAACGCTAAAAGATAATACCACTAATAAGAGAGCAAATGCAACTATTAGTATACCTGCATTCAAAAAAGCCATCATCTCAACTAATGCCATTTTTGCTCAACTCCTTGAAAAGTAAGTTCCTCCGGATGAATTTGGATTGTTCGGATAAACCCCGAAAACTAAACTATTATAAACATTTCTTATATTATAATCTGTTGTATTAGCTTGTTGTGTTTTTGTAAATTCTAATGTTACATTTGAATAATCTGTTTCGTAGTATGAAAGATTCGTATCATATGCAGATATAGCTATCATGGGAGAAATTAAGAAATTATCTAAAGATGTCGATGTACCAACTTGAAGTTTGGGGATACTTTTTCCAATAAAAGATGCAATTAAGGAAGCCACTGGAAAATCTACACCGAAATCAACTTTCAGTTTTGGTTGACCGCCACCTATGAAATTACCTGCAGATAGAAAGCTGTTTTGCCCTAGAAGGTTAGTTGCAGTTAACTGATTTGGAAAATCCATTACAGGAACAGAAAAACCAAATAATGAACCATTGTTTATATAGAAATCCGAGTTATCTCCCATATTTTCCAATTCTGATAATTCATTTTGGGTTAAGTTTATATTAACTTTTCCATCGCTTAAATTTGTAATATTAACACATGATATTGGTGCACCATATTCAGTAACATTAAATGAGGGATTATTGAAATTGTTTGTATCTATTATTGGAGAGCCGAAAGAATCAATAAGCATCCTGTATATACAAAGATTTACATCGTTTTTCTGATTAGAGATAGCTAATGATTCTCCTGGTGGCAATAAAATTGTTATGTTTTTACTGCTTGCTTTTGAATTAAAAAGATTGTTGAGTTCTGTTTGAAGTGTATGTGGAAATAAGGCATTATTTTTTGAGCAAAGGGTATTGTAAAGCCCTTGAGATATAGAAAATGAGATAGAACCGTTACCACTTGGCTGTATAAGAGTCCTTAAATTCTGCCCTGAGTCTGCTGCAGTCTGTGCCAGTTCACACATATCATTCATATCTGTTATCAAAGGAGTAGTAACTTGTGTTGGTCTACCGCTTGACTGGCCGTTAAGGTATACCTCCCCGCCATATCCTACAAAATATGTCCCCAAAGGAAGAACGCTATTCACTTTTGTATATAAATTTATAAGCGTGGTAGCTGCACCTAGCTCAGATGATATCGAAGAAAATGCAGATCCAACTCCATTTGAGGTATAAGTCTTTAAATTTAAAGGCTGGGATGGAAGACTTAAGCAACTAGCGGTTCTAGCATAAACTAGAAATGCATTCTGTGCAAGGAAAAATGGGATAGAAAGTAATGGATCTTTTCCACTTGATGACAACGCGACTGAACCTATTAATGAACTTGAAGAACTTAAAGAACCTGGGGCTGAAACACCAGAAATTGGAGTTCCATAAAGATTATTTGAAGAAGCTGTAACTGCTGCATTAGAAAGTTCTGATAAGACATTCTGCTTTACAGTAACCTGCTTTGAAGTAAAGAGAATTAAAGTATCCTTTCCAATACCTGAAGGCAAAGAATTTAATGTCTGCTCGCTTGATAACAACTGAGAGTATTGCTGTAATACATAATCTGCTGCTGCGTACTTAAACGGTAATGGTGCCTGTGTAAGATATGCTGAAGCTATCTGTTGACTTATTGATACAGATGGCCCTGTCAAAGCCCCGATTTGATGTCCATTTACATAAATTCCTTTAGTAACAAAGGTATTTAGGTTTCTACTATTAGTACCAAACCAAGCCTCTATTATAGGAATAGATACTAAAGCTACAGAAAGAGATGCTACAGCGGTTGGTATAAGTATTTTCATACTTGGCAAAGCATCTCTTATATTTGAAAGACTACTAGAAAGAAGAGAATCCTCTGGAAGGTCTTGAAAAACCATTTCGTTTGCTTTACTACCTACAGCTATCAACCCATCAGATAATGCACTTTTTATCTTATATGATAAAATACCAAATTTTGTAAGTCCGGAGCTTTTTAAGTCGTCTGAAAGTTCTCCACGTAAGGCCGCGTCTGATAATTGAGCCTGTTCCTGCAAGATCGAATCTGCTTCCGTTGTCGCCTCATCTTTTGTGATCTGCGCAGCTTCATCGGTAGCTTCTTTTGCGGCATCTTCAGACCCGCCAACCCCCCCAAAACCGTATCCTATCATGAAACAAAGAGCAACACTAAAAACATTTTTACCCGAATCCAGAGTAGGGCCATTAGTGTATGATACATTATATACTTTAGACCCGCCTGCACAGGTATAAGCGGATATTGATGGATCCCAAGTACACAATGAACTGTTTCCAGCTAGAGTAATAGACATTGAGGAAGGGGCACTATACAAAGAATTTATTGAAAAACCTATATTATTAGCGAATAACTGCAAAGATCTTGCGCCATTTTGAAAGAAAAGCCCCTGCAAATTAGCAAAATAAACTCCTACTAAAAGAAAGGCAGCAGATAAGATAATAACTCCTATACCTATAACTATCTGCGCCTTCTTAGTCAACATAAAGAATTATAATTATGTTTAATATTTATCCTTTTTTAGATATTAATTAGTTTTATAAAAATTAGAAAGTGTATTCTATCTCACTTTTAGAGCCACATTTTTCCTGAAATTGTTTAAATGCATTTTCTAGATTATTTTTATAGTAGCTTTTTAGTTCTTCTGCAACTTTATGTGAAAACATTTTTGCTCTATAATAAAAATTTGAAAGAATCTGTTCAAATTTTTCCAGATTATCAACTTTTATCTTTCGATTTTATTGAACTCTTCAGAATTTGCCCTCTTTGATAATAGACTTTTCCAAGTTTTCTCATCTTTTATAAATCTTGGGATAGCCAGCATTGCCTTCTCTTTAGGTATATACAAAAATAAAGCAGTTATAGCTGGACTTGAACTGTATTTTGCTTTGTAATTTTTAGCAGGATCTGGATATTCTTTAATAATATTTTGATATAGATAACCAGACTTTTGATGTAAAGCTGCTTCATATACTTTATCATAATTTACAGGTATCCCTGATTTTAAAAGACAATCAGATGTTGTTAAAAAATAAGTTGGATTTGATTTAATTAACTCGTCTTTACTTAATCTATAAACCTTCCCTTTTATTTTGTGCGTATCCTGGCCTTCAGAATAGGTAAAACTTCTATATTTATCGCTGTTGAATCTAAGGAATCTAAAATAGCATCCATTGCACTTTCTAATTTAGAATCTTTGTATTTATGATATGCTTTATCTGCTGCAAAGTTTATCAAATCAAATAATCCCATATTCACTACTCGATTAGTACTAATTCTAACAGTGTAAAAAAACTTTAAAGCGCCCGGGGCAGGATTCGAACCTGCAACGCCTTGGTTAACAGCCAAGTGCTCTGCCGTTGAGCTACTCGGGCATCAATTTATAGATATTGATTTTGGAGACATATATTCTTTTATTTTAAGCAATATAAATTTATTGAAATTTTCAACATTGTATTTTTTATCATAACAAATGAATTTTCCCACAATAAATACCTTTTTATGTACATTAATAAAATTTTTTATTATATCAGTAGCGGAAAAAACTTCTGGGCCATATACTATTTTAGTTTTTGTCTTAGGCACATTTTTAACTTGAAGAAACAGAATTGCACTTTTTTCATTAAAATCGACATCAAAGGAGTATATCTCTATATCTTCTGCTTTAAGTTCTTTTATCAGCTTATCTAAATTCTTTACGTACTTTGAAAGGAAAACGTCTCTTGGTTCTATTATCTTTGTATTAAAAATAAATAATTTTGTTCCACGTTCTTTAACTTCTTTTAGTACATTTGTCTTAATGCTTTTCTTTATAAAAAAGTCAAATGAAGGGGAGAGATAAAAACGCTTCATAGCAAGAACAAACTTAGATAGATTTTCTTCATTTACAGAAGCGCAGATATTCCTTTTTATATTAGTTGGATCAGAAAGAAAAATAGGGTAAATATTTTTATTAGAAGTTTTTCCAATTAAGATAGGAGGTTTCCATGAATTAACTGCTTCCATCAAAGCAGCAAAGCTTCCAAATTCCTTTATAAGTACCTCCAATGAATAACCTGAAAAACCATGCATATACGTCTCAGAACCATAACAATTATTGGCCTTACAGAATGCCTTTAAAATTATTACATCCTTTTTCTGTGAATTAGACAAAGAGGAATTTATATAATTTGAATGGAGGGTGGATAGATCTATAGAATTCTCAACTAAGTTTATATCAGAAAAACGAAGAACTGGAACAATTTCTACTTTTATTCCATTAAATAATCCTTTAAAATATTTCCTTGTGCCAAAAGCAGGAATAAAATTTTTTGGGACTAAAAATGACAAATTTTTCATTTCGCCTTCGGAATTAAATATTGCAAATACATCTATATCACTTTCATTTTTTATCCATGTTCCCTTCGCATAAGAACCACTAAATCTAAACTCAACATTCACTTTCTTATTGCTTGCATTTTTATTTAATAAGCCCATTAATTCTTCTGCTATTTTATCAAGCCTAGATTTTTCTCTTTGAGAAGACACAAAAATAGAATATGCCCTATCAAATACTTTTTTAAACTTATCCATAGCAATATATCATTTGAAAGGTATTAATAAATTATATACCGCATAAAGTTATCATATAATAAAACATATAATGGAAAGCATATCAACAAAATTAGAAAAAGTACTAAAAGAAGTTGGATTCACTGATCTTACAGAAATACAAAAAATAGTTATCCCCAAAATAAAAAATGGGAAAAATATAATATTTAGAGCACCTACTGGCTATGGAAAAACCCTCGCAGCGTTTTTACCATTACTTGATAAGTTAGATCCTGACTCAGATGGGATACAACTTCTTTACATAACACCATTAAAATCATTAAACAGAGACATATTCAAAAATATAATAACAATAAGCAATAAAATGGGGATAGAAGTTGATATAAGACATGGTGACACAACTGCATATGAGAGAGCAAATCAGTCGCGTATGCCACCGCATTGTCTAATAACAACGCCAGAAACTGTTCAATCAATAATGCTTAGCAAAAAACTAGTGGAAAAATTGAAAAATTTAAAGTATGTTATTGTAGATGAAATCCAAAGCTTGATGGAATCCAAGAGAGGAACTCAATTTTCAGTTGGACTTGAAAGACTTCGTAGAATTTCGAATTTTCAAGTGGTGGGAATAAGTGCAACAATAGCAGATTTCAAGGAAACAAAAGAATATCTATCTGCTGAAGAAAGCGTTGAATTTACTGGTGAAAAGAAGTATGACATCGAAGTTGCTTATCCTAGTTTCAACAAAGAAGATGAGGAGATGGCCTCAAAAGAAAATGTAAGCAAACTTGTTGCAAACTCATTAAGGTACATAAGTGACGAAATAAAAAACTCAAAATCAACTATAATATTTACAAATACTAGAGAAACCGCTGAACTTTTAGGTTCTAGATTAAGTAAATTTCTTAAAGATAAAAAAATGGAAGTGCATCACAGTTCTCTTTCAAAAGAGGTTAGAATGGAGATTGAAAATGCATTCAAATTAGGCAAGATAGATGTAATGATAGCTACAAGTTCTCTGGAACTTGGTATAGACATAGGAAACGTTGATTTAGTAATACAATACATGTCCCCAAGACAAGTAGTTAAACTTATACAAAGAGTAGGTAGATCAAATCACAATCAGATGGGTATAGCAAAAGGAAAGCTTGTTACAATAAATATAGATGATTACTTAGAAAGCAAATCAATAGACAATTGCAGATTAAAAGGAAAGCTTGAAGTAATCTCACTTCCAGTTGAAAGCCTTGATATCCTTGCACACCAGATAGTTGGTTTAATAATAGATGGAGTACAAAAAAAAGATGATATATTCAAAGTAATAAAAAAAAGCTATGCTTACAAAGAACTAAAAAAAGAGAAATTTGAAGAAGTAATTGATTTTCTGATAAAACATTACATGATTAGATATTACGGAGAAGGGCTTATAAGAACCAAGAAGGGTCTGCTTTTTTATATAAACAATATATCATCAATTCCTGATAGAAAAACCTATATTGTTATAGACAGCCAACTCAACAAAAAAATAGGAGTATTAGATGAAGAATTCGTAGCTGAAAATGGAAAGGAAGGAAACAATTTTATAATGCGCGGAGAAAACTGGAAAATAATAAAAATAGAAAATCAAAAAATAGAAGTTGTAAGAACAAGCAGCAGCATAGGAGCTATACCTGCATGGGAAGGAGAGCTAATGCCAGTACATAGATTCGTAGCAGAAGAAGCCGCTAATTTAAGAGAAAAATACTCTGATAAGTTTTCTGTTTTGAAGGAACAAAAAGAAAATTTTGTTATTCCAAACTCAAAAAGAATAGTTATAGAAAAAGTTGATGACTATATAATAATCCATTCTACCTTTGGAAATATGACAAACGAAGCAATTTCAAAAGTAGTAACATCTAAGATAACAGAGATAATTGGTGAAAGTGTTGTAAGTAAAGTTGATCCTTATAGAATAATGATAAAAACATTCATACCTGCAGAAAAAATAAAGAACATGCTTGTAAATTTAGATGATATTGAAAAAAGAATAAAAGAAAGCATAAAGCGAACATCTCTATATGAATATAGATTTCTTAATGTAGCAAAAAGATTCGGAATTATAAACAAATATGCCGATTTTACAAAGATGAGATTAAGAAGCCTTGTAGAAATGTATGATAACAGCATAGTAGAAGAAGAAACATTTAAAGAGATTTTTTCTAGCAAGATAGATATAAAATCTGCCGAGGATTTACTTGATAGAATAAATAAAGGAGAGATAGAAATTATTGTAAATAAAGGTGAAGCCTCGCCTCTTACTTATGAAGGACTAGAAAGTAGTTACGGTGGTTCTATAATAAAACCTGAAGAGGCAAAAAAGGTGCTAAGGCAGCTTGTTCTTGAAAGAATAGAAAATACGGAAATATTCATGCAGTGCATGAACTGCGGATATAAGATAGGTGGAATGCTAGTAAAAAACACAGAAGGGATAAAATGTCCTAAATGTAAAGCAAGATATATTGGGTTCTACAAAATAAAGCAGAAGGATATCTATGAAAAGGCATTAAAGAAGGCGCTTAAAAATAAAAAATTAAATAAAGAGGAGAGGTTATTATTTGAAAGTGTTAAACAAAATGGCGCATTATACCTTGGCTATGACAAAAAGGCATGTATAGTAAGTTCAGCTTATGGAATAGGTGCAAAAACAGCAAGTAGAATTTTATCTTCATACAGCAAAAACGAAGATGAACTTATAGATAAGATAATTGAAGCAGAAAAAAATTATATAGAAACAAAGGAATACTGGAAATAAATAAAATTAATTTATACAAAAATAAATACGGATTTTCAATTATAATATAAAATCAAACAAAGATATCATTTACATTGTGATCTTTTCCATGAGAAACACATATTAAGTCTGGTGTTAATTCCTTTATTCTGTTAATACTATTTATAAGAGAGACATAATCTTCAAAGAATGGGGGTGTTTCAAGTCTTTTATCAGTTCCCTGTAATAAATCACCGACTATTACTATCTTTGAATCTACAAGGTATATAGATATAGAATCTTTTGTATGCCCTGGTGTTTCTATTATCTTTGCACTTATTCCAAGCTCTTTTGGGAATATCCCCTCTTTAAGCTTCATATCAGGCTTTACATACTTTGGTTTCATGAATTTAGCTACTATAGGTAACAAATAAACAAAAAATTTATTCTTAAATGATTTTGAATTTGATACTGGCATTAAAATACCTTTAGTACCATCAACGTATGGTATACCTTTTTCACTTATCCCCAAGTGAGCATTACTCATCTTCTGCAAGACATAAGCACTTCCAAAATGGTCCATATGAGAATGTGTTAACAGGATATATTTTATATCACTAACAGATCTGCCTATACTATTTATATATGTAATTATTTTTTTCTCACTGTTTGGCAAACCTGTATCTACTAATATCAGACCATCTTTAGATTCTATAAGAAAAACTTTAACATATCCAAGATTTATTTCATGCAACTGGTCGTTTATCTTTACTCCTAAAATTTTCTTAGCCATATCTTATATATAAATAAAGTATACCTCGATATATAACTTTGTTACAAAATAACTGTTGTATAGAAAGGATCTTAAAACTAATTCTTTCTATTTTTTTATTGAGAAAAGATCCGAATCTATATACAATTAACATATCGTTATTTTATTTCTTCTGCTATTTATGTTTTCCAGTTTTAATTTAGTCCTATTCCGTTTACAACAAATCGATTTTAAAATGTTAATAGAAAGTTATTAATAAATTATTTATGAAATAAAAGCGCTCAGAAGCTACCCTAATCTTCATTGCAAAGCTCAGCAGGTGTTCATTTCATCATTGCGCAGATTAATTCAAATTAATCCTCGGAATTGTAGTTGAATTATTTGAAGAATTTCCAGAGGTAAAAAATACTAGTATAAAAGTAGAATTTGAATCTATAGATGAAAACTTAACATCTGAGGGTAATAAAGGTGTATTTGAACCATCTTGAATAAGAAACCATGAAGTACCTTCACTTGAATTAGCACATAATGGCCCAGTAAACTGTTTTGAAAACATACACTGTATGTTTCCATTTGATATATTATAAGTAATATTTTCCTGAGTTAACATACTTTCTGTTAACTGCAACATGTTTGAGATGTTGTCTGCTATTAAATTTGAAACCGGCACTGCTGATGAATAAGCTATCAGATCATCAGATACTCCACTTTGAACTGATATTGGATTGCCTAGATATGAGGAATTAGGATTTAATACACTAGCAGGAACTGCAATAGCATAAGTTATTGGCGCTGTACTCGATACATGTGGAAAGAAAAAAAAGATTGAGGATACAAAAGCTATCGCTATGAATAATGCTAATGCCTGTTTCAACCTTACATTTACCATATATTTACCTTATTTGAATTTATTTACTGCGACATCCAAAATTCTATAATGTGGGTTCTCGTATTGTACGCTGCAGAACTAGTTCCTGCTTCTCATTGAGATGCCCCCTAAATTTGTATGATGTCAACATATTGTTATTTTACCTCTCTTGCTATTTATGTTTTTAATTTTTCAGTTAGCTTTCTATTTCACAGTTAAAGCATACAGGTTTTCCGCTCAACTTTGATAAAAAATTTATTTGATTAAAGCGTAACCTATAAACGCAACTATAAGTATTATTATTAACCCTATTAAAAAGGGAATTGGAGAAAAGGCAATCATTGCTAATAGAACTGCAAATACAAAGAAACCAAACAATGCTCGTGAATAATTCCTCTTCTTTGAATAAACGTAACCATATCCAAATGCAAAGAAAATGAATGCTGCTGCAAATGCAAGTGCACTTATTATTATGAGTGACAAATAACTGAAAACGCCTGAATTAACAATTACAGGCGCAAATATAGTTATTAAAATTATTGGAACGGCTGCAGTTATAAGAAGTTTAAGATTTTCATCTCTCTGAAGAAAAGAAGGCATCAAACCATCTTTAGATACATTATCTAATGTTCTATTTGAAGCATTAATTAATGCGAATGCTGTTAACAGCATTACTATTATTGACAAGGCTACCATAATGTATTCAACCCCTATTCCAAATGGTGCAGATATTATATTTGCTGTGAATATATTAGCGGTAGGAACACTTGATAATATCGGATAAATCAGTTTACCAACTGCTGCTGAATTTTCTGCCGCATAAACGAAAGTCTGCACCAGCCCAAAAAGTACTATTGCCGTTATTATTATAGCCAATAGAGCCTTAGCAACGTCAGTTCTCTTTTCGCCCTTGTAAACAATAGAGGCTCCTTCAAACCCTCCGTACATCCACAGTATAAGAAGTAAACCAAACAGGAATAAAGGCGTTGAAACTGGTAAAACATAAGATATTTGCACTCCTGCAGGAGCAGTAGTCTTACTTGATAAGAAAGCTATTACCCCAAGAGCTATAAGAAGCAGAATGAAGAATATTTTTAATGCTCCAGCAAAATTTAAAGTTCTTCTTGCTTTATTATAGAACATTAATATCCACATTATAACAAATATAATATCAACAATTGCTATTGAAGTGAAAGGGCTTAATCTAAAGAAAAGGGAAAGTTCGCCAACAGAAGCTATGCCAGCAGCTGTTATAGTTATTATAAATGAAACTAAAAGAAGAAATGCAAATATGAATGAATATTCTTTTGTAACCGTATTCTTAAGAAAATTATAAGGATCATGATTATGTGTTATACTTATATCATATATCAGCATCCCAATCAAAAGAGCAAGGAATCCTGCGCCAATAACAAGATAAATTGAGAGAGCTCCTCCATAAACTAAAGCAATAAAAAGCGGGATAACTAATACTCCTAAACCGATTACACCAGCAAGACCATGCAGATACAGCTCGAAAAACGAATGAATTTTCTCTTTCTTTTTAACAACCTTAGTCGTGGCTTTGCTTCTACTTATTTTTGTCTTCTTCTTTGTTTTTTTCTGCATATTATAATAATAATTATATGCTATTTAAATCATTTGTATTTGCTTTCTCGTTTACTTGCATCTGTCAAAAGTACAAATTCTGCATTTCTCCTGAATTCCACTAAGTTTTTAGAATTAAGATAAGTCATTGAGGACCTTAACCCTCCAATAAGATTGTTTACTATCTTTATAACACTCCCTTTATAGGGTATAAGGGTCTCAGTTCCTTCAGGTGTATAACCCTCTAAATCGGCCGCTTCCTCTGTTCTTAATACCTTGTCTGAAAAAGCGTTTATTGAAGCCATACCCCTATAAAACTTATAATTTGCATTCTCTTTTGTTATTACTATTCCAGGGCTTTCATCTGTTCCAGCGAACAGCCCTCCAATCATTACACTATCTGCACCTGCAGCGATTGCCTTTGCAAAATCTGCTGACTTACTAACCCCCCCATCTGCTATTATATTAATACCATTTTTTGCACACTCTATTATCGCACTTAATTGTGGGTAACCAACACCAGCTACAGGTCTAGTAAGACATGCGCCACCTGGCCCTATACCAACCTTTACACAGTCAGCGCCTGCTTTTTTAAGGTTCAGAACGCCCTCTTTAGTTGCAACGTTTCCTGCCACTACGGTTATACCTAATTTCTTAACTTCTTTCACTACTTCTGCAGTTTTCTGTAAATAGCCGTTTGCAACATCAACTACTATAAAGTCAGCATCGGCTTCAACTAATGCCTTTGCTCTATCTAGATAATCACTTCCTATACCTATTGAGCCGCCAACAATTAATCGGCCATTCTTATCCTTTGATGCTTTCGAATAACCATCCAAAAGCTTTACATCCTTTGAGGTTATCATTCCAGTTAAATTACCTTCTTTGTCTACTAAAGGCAACTTTTCTATCTTATTTTTATACATTAATTTCTTTGCATCATCTAATGAAATTCCCTTATGTGAGGTTATAACATCTTTTGTCATAAGCTCGCTTACCTTCTTATTCATGTCTTCCTCGAACTCAAAATCTCTTCTTGTTATTATTCCAATAAGTTTACCTTTTTCTACGACAGGAAAGCTGGTAACCTTTTTTTCGTTTACAAGCTCCCTTACTTTTCCTATTGGAAAATCCTTATCCACAACATAAGGCTTCTCTATGACTATGTTCTGCTCTCTCTTTACCCTTGTTATCTCAAGAACTTCATTTTCTATGGAATTAAAACGGTGTATTATGCCAACTCCTCCTATTTTAGCCATGGCTATTGCCATTGTATGCTCTGTAACAGTATCCATATTTGAGCTTATTAACGGTATACTAAGTTTTATTTTATCGGATATATATGTGGAAGTATCTACCTGCCATCTTGAATTTACAGAAGAAACCTTTGGAACTAGCAGTACATCATCAAATGTGAATTTATCTTTAATAATCTTCATACCAAAAAATATAAAGAAAGTATTAGGTTATAAAGCTTTAATTTATATAGTATTAAACTAATCTTAAATCTAACTTCTATTTTTATATTAAATTTTATCCTATAATAATTCTAGAAACCTTATTCTTAACTAATAAAAGATAATTGTATTAAAAAATTACAATCTTATTATAAAAGTTAATAGTTTAAATGCAAAGCTTTTATTTTAGACTATTGTTAAATATCATTTATGGGCCGATGGCGCAATTGGCAACGCGCTCCCCTTGCACGGGAGAGACTGTGGGTTCAAATCCCATTCGGTCCACTTTTATTTCAAAGATAAAAACTTTAAAGGTTAACTGCTTACAAAATGAATGGATTACTATAAAAAAGGAGAAGAAAGATTCGGTTTTATTTCATCTAGGATTTATTCTATCGGTTCTTCAAAAGCAATGAAGGGATTCTATTCTTTTGTAGCAAAGGACATAAAAAGATACAGGCCAAAAAGAATACTTGATGTAGGAGCTGGACCTGGAGATCTTGCTATTATTCTAAGTAAAATGAAAGACGTAGAGATATACTGCGTTGACCCTTCCTATTCGATGAAAAGAATAGCTAAAAAGAAATTTACAAGAGATAGAATAAAAAACGTAAGATATGAGCTTGGAAGTAGTCGTAATATTCCGTTTAATGAAAAATTTGATGTAATAGTTACAACAATATCTTTTCATCACTGGAAAGAAAAAGAGAAGAGCATAAATTATCTGCTAAAAAAACTGAATAAAAAAGGCATTTTTATAATATATGAATTCTGCTACGACAAGCTAAATTCTATACAAAAAATTTCAATAGGAAAGCACAGCCTTTCTATTAAGGAAGCCGAAAGCTATAGATTCAAAGGATACAAGAAAAGCAAAGAGATAATAAATAAAATTATAAAATTATCATTTGCAAAGCAGTCTTAAACATATAAATAATAAAGTGATAAATTATAGTTTAAGGTCTGGTAGCTTAGCCCGGTGGAGCGTTCGACTGATAATCGAAAGGTCGGGAGTCCAAATCTCCCCCAGACCACTTTTTAAGTACAATAGTCTAAATTACAACTACAAAATAATGCTAGTTATTGGCTTTTTACAAATTTTTGAACTAAAACTGAATAAAAATAAGTTTAAATCAGTTGAAAAATTAATATTGAAATGAATTTCATAGCGATAGAAAAAAACACTGCAAAAAACATTGAAAAACAGGCTATAGAGATAGTAGAAAGAAAAGGGCTTGGTCATCCAGATTACTTAGCAGATTCGATAGCAGAGAAATTCTCAGTAAATCTTTCTAAGTATTACATTGAGCATTTTGGTAGGATATTACACCATAACGTTGACAAATTAGAAGTAATAGGCGGTGAGACCCAGCCTGCGTTCAACGGAGGAAAAATAATAAAACCGATAACAATCCTTTTTTCCGGACGAGCAACAGGTGTTGTAAACAATGAAAAAGTTCCATTAAAAGAACTTGCCGAAAAATCTGCAAAAGACTGGATAAAACAAAACATAAGATTTTTGGATCCGGAACAGTTAAGATATTTATTTGAAACAGACAATGGTTCTATTAATCTAACAGATGCCTTTAAAAGGAACGGAAAACCTGGTTCGAATGATACTTCATTTGCGGTTGGTTATTTCCCATATAGTGTACTAGAAAGCTTAGTATTGAAAACAGAGAACTATTTGAATTCAACTGAATTCAAATCAAAATTTCAGTTTTCTGGCGAAGATATAAAGATAATGGGAGTAAGACTAAAAAACAAGATAAAAATAACTATAGCTATGGCAATGGTAGACCGTTTTATCTCATCAGAAGAGGATTATTTCAAGAAGAAAAATGAAGTTACCGAAGCAGCATTATCATACATTAAACAGTTGAATGAAAGATTAGAAAATGAAAACATTATAAATCAAAAAAGAAAGATAGAACTTGCAGTAAATGGTATGGATAAAAAAGGTAGAGGCATAAACGGCTGTTACCTTACTGTTACAGGATTAAGCGCTGAAAGCGGAGATGACGGCGCTGTAGGCAGAGGAAATCGTGTAAATGGCCTGATAACCCCTAATAGAACCATGACATTAGAAGCTGCAGCTGGTAAGAACCCTGTGAACCATATAGGAAAAATATACAGTATTTTTTCATTTGATATTGCTAAAAAAATATATGATAGATTTGGATTAAAAAGTCAGATAAAGATGGTTGGAAGAATAGGCAACGACTTAAGCAAACCTCTAGCATTTTCCCTGATATTAGAAGAAAAAATTGATAAAGACAAGAAAAAAGAAATAATCAATTTTATAAACGAAGAACTGTCAGGTATAAATGAAATTACAAACAAAATAGTAGAAGAGAAGTTTAGCGTTTGTTGATTTTTATGGATGAATTTGAGATACTTAACCTTATAAACTACTTAGAGGGTATAAAAGGAAGACACACAGAGCTAGTAACTGTTTACGTACCTGGAGGTTTCAACTTAGATTTAATACGTTCACAATTGGCAGATGAAAAAAGCACTGCAACAAATATAAAGGACAGAAATAACAGAAAAAACGTAATAGATGCACTAGAAAAGATAATGAATGAACTTAAGCTTATAAAGAGTACTCCTGAGAATGGTCTAGTAATATTCTGCGGCAATACATCTGAAAGAGAGGGTGAACCTGACATAAAGATTTGGGATATAATCCCTCCTGTTAAATCGGACATAAGGCTTTACCGCTGCGACCAAAGATTTATAACAGAACCTTTAAAACAGATGTACCACCAGGAAAATGCATATGCCTTAATAGTTCTTGACTTAAGAGAAGCTACGTTTGGTACACTTGAAGGATCAAGAATAGATGTTCTAAAGCACATTAAATCTCTGGTTCCTGGAAAATTCTCAAAGGGAGGCCAGTCAGCAATGCGTTTCTCAAGAGAAAGAGAAGGATTAATAAGAGACTTCTATAAGGAGATAGCTGATACTGCAAAAGACTTATTCTTTAACAAAGATCTTAAGGGGATAATAATAGGTGGACCCGGGCCTGCCAAAGATAATTTTATCGAAAGCGGCTATCTTATAACAAACCTTAAAAACTTGATAAAAGGGGTAAGAAGCATAAGCTATACAGATGAGAGTGGACTGCGTGAATTAGTTGAAAAAAGCAAGGATATACTTGCAAATGAAAGGATAACCATAGAAAAAGAGTATGTTCAGAAATTATTAAGTAGTATAGCAAGAAATGATAACCTTTCAACTTATGGGGAAGAAGCAGTAAGGAAAGAGCTTGAAAGTGATAACGTTGATACTCTTTTAATTTCTACAGGAATAGAAGAAAACAAAAGAAATGAATTTTATTATCTTGGGAAAGGAAAGAATATTAATGTTGAGCTTATATCAAAAGATTCAAGTGACGGACAGCAGCTTTTTAACTTAGGAGGAGTAGCTGCATTTCTTAAACGACCATCAAGACAGTGATACACAAAAGGATTAAATATGTTTAGCTCCAGAAAAACTTATGGATCTAACAATAAATGATAGCAAAAGCATAAAAAGAATTATAAATGAAACGCTTTCAAAATATCTTGAACCAGAAGATAAAGAAAGAGTATATAATTATCTTTTAATGAAAAATGAAAGAACAGGTAACCTAATACACGCATTAAATGATATTTTAATAAAAAGTGATTATTCCAGAAAAATAAAGGATATAGTAGAAAGAATAAATGATGAACTTTCATCAAAACTTACAGTAGAAATGAACGCAAAGGATATACACTTAAAGGAAAATGAAAGTTTTATTTTAACAGTAAAAATAAAAAACAACTTTGATATCCCATTAGTTTTTGAAATAAAACTTGAGGATAGGGATAATTTCCTTCCTATAATATATGATAGAATACAGGATTCTTATTTCAATGAATTTTCTGAAGAAAGAATAATAGACAGTGATGAAACTAAAGAAATAAAATTTAAGATAGGAAGCAATGAAAAGGCAAAAATAGGATCTACCCTTCTTTTCTTAGTCATAAAATCAAAAGAGATAGAAGGTTTAAACCTTATATCAAGGATAAAGGTAGAAATCGCTTAAGCCTTTTGATTTATTATTCTATAAAGTGTTGTCTTAAATTTATTCTCATCTTTTCTATCTTTTCTCGTGCTTTTTCTTTTCAAAGCCAGCTTTTTCCTTAAAAGATTTGCCATATCACATCCTCACCCAATTAACCTCATAGTAGGTAACTGAACCTTCATCGTCAACTACCCCCATAAGGAGTCTTTTTCTTACACTGTGAGCTACCCTATTCATTGCCGAAAAATTCAGCATTGTCAGGCTCTCATGCTCATCAGAGCAGTACAGTATCCATTCCGCATGTTCTTTGCCCGGAATAGAACCTTTATTATACACTCTAAAATCGCCACCGTATTTAAATGCTGTCTTTGGTAGATAACCCATGTTTCTAAGGTCTGTAAAAACTAAATATCTTATCCAGAACCTTTTTTGTTTCTTTTTTGCCATTTCTAGCAATTCGTGAAACTTCAATTCTTTTCCTTTCTTGTCGTATATTTTAAGCTCTTTTCTTTCATTCAAATAAACTGCTTCTTCTATTGATAATTCTAGTTTTCCATTTACAAAAGCTCCAAAATTACCTTTATTAGAAAAAGTAGAAGCTAAAGCCTGATCATTTATTATAACTTTGCTACCCACAAAAATAGTCTCTTTTTCTTTGGTTTTTTTCATATGTATTATAAATAATAGCAGTATATTTATTTATATAAACAGAAACATTTAGCTGATAAACATGGAAATAAAAGAAGGAGATATATACATTTGCAAAGTAAGAAAACTACTACAACATGGTATAATTGTAACAATAGGAAATGAAGAAAAGGAAGGATTTATTCACATATCAGAGCTAAGCAAGAGATGGGTAAGAGACGTTAAAGATATTGCTAAGGAAGGAGATGTATTAGTCTGCAAAGTAATTACATTAGGTCAGTCTCCCGAGCTTTCTATAAAGAGAGTAACAGATAGTGAAAAGAGAGAAGCTTTAAGAGAATGGTCGATAGAGAACAGACTTATAAAATTAATTGAAAAATTCTACAAGAAAGATGATGATAAACTAAAGGAGCAGATTATCAAAAAATATGGTTCTATTTTCAATTTCTATGAAATGCTTTCAAAAAATGGAAAAGATGAACTAGAAAACTTAAAACTAAATAAAGAGGTTATCAATGAACTACTTGATTTCGTGAAAAAAACCAAAAAGAAAGTAATCATAAAAAACCAGCTTGAACTGAAAACATACGAAGAAAATGGCGTGGAGAAGATAAAAGAAGTATTAAACGAGTGTGCAAAAAATAAAGGTGTTTCCATAAAGTACATAAAAGCACCAGTTTATATGATGACAATAGATTTAGACGATACTAAAAAGACATTAAATGAGAATAAAAAGCTCCTTGAACTTATTAGTAAAAAAAGCAAGGCATCAAACATTGATTTCAAATACACAGAAATAAGGCAGTAATTATGGAAAGGATAAGATTCTGTATCAATTGCAATAGATATACTCTTAAGAAAATCTGCCCAGTATGTGGTAATCAAACTGAAATAAATGCGCCACAGAAATACTCAAAAGATGAGACTGTTGCTTATTATAGAAGAAGAATAAAAAAGGAGTCATTAAATATACATGAAAGTAACTAATGTAAAATCTGTATATTACGAGATAGTAAAACACAAAAATGAAATTAAAAAGGTAGTAGATTACGTTAAAAAAGGAGATATCAACGGATTTACTCCACCATCTGCACTTGTCGGAGAATATAATTATCCTAATATATCTGTTGGAGTAATATTCACTAACGACAATGAAGCACAGATATACGATGCACCTAAATTATGGTCCGCTAATAACTTTAAAGTAGAGGATGTTTTTTCACTTAGAACAAAACTTATAAACGCGTCTAAAAATTTCAATGTAAATAATACCAATTTAGAGGAACTTGAAAGAATAAGGCTTGCAGTAATATCCTCAAATGAACTAAATGTTGATCTAAAAGTATCCAGTGTAAATCTACCAAAAATAGATAACAATGACTTTTATCAGCACGGAGTAAAAACCAAACTAGAAAAGTTCAAAATAAATGACAATTTCAAGATAGACAAAAGAATAGAAAAAATTTATTATGATAAGGATATGAAAGCGCAGGACGGAATAAAATTTCTGTACAATTCTGAAATAGACGAAAATAAAATAAGCAAAATATTAAGTGTCGGAGCAATGGGTGTAAAAAGAAAACTTGTTCCAACAAAATGGTCTATAACCGCAGTAGATGATTCGCTAGGAAAAGAAGAAATCGAAAAAATTAAAGAATTTAAGAAAGGAGAGGATTATCGTATACAGACTGGACAATTCCTTGGAAACCACTTCACATTTTTGTTTTTAAAAGGGCCTTGGTCATTTGAACTTATTGAAACATGGAATAGAGATTCTAACAATGTTTTTATGGGTAACGGAGACTATGAGTTTTATAATGGAAGAAAAGAATATGTAAAGAACACTGCTGGAGCATACTACGCAATAAGACTTGCAGTTCTCGAAAAGCTTATGCAATTAAAAGAACAGTATTCTGTACTAGTTGTAAGAGAGATACTACCAGAGTACTTTGTTCCTTTAGGAGTTTGGGTAGTGAGAGAAGGCGCTAGAAAAGTGCTAGAAAATGAAAGTCTCTCTGTTTCAGATATGCAAACAGCTTTAGAAATTACTAAATCTAAAATTTTATTTCCAGCAAACTTGGAAAAAAGAAGCAAATTAATAACCATGCTTAAAACGCAAACTACTCTAATTTAAGCTATTAGCTTAAAATGAACGAGTATCCTGTTAAGTGTTATCGATGTTATAAAAGTTATTATAAGGTAAGCCCAATACCAGTTAAGTTCGTTTCCTATTAATGGCAAGCTAAATGGAAGCTTAGTAATTATAAATGTATTAGGTGTAAATTCCACCTTTGATGAATTAAGAGCTATTGTCTGTACTTTTGATTTACCAACTAATGAAAAGGATTTGTTGTATACTTTTCCGTTTGTTGAAAGAAAAAGAGTACACGGGCCAGTTTTTGTTACATTTGCGGTCATCTTAAGTGCCGTGTCATTCGAGAATATTGAAACATTACTATGGCCATTAAATGTTACGCAGTTATTTGTGGAAAAAAGTGTTCCGTTTATATTTCCAGAGAATACTGCTGTTATCGGTGAGCCAATAGCTACTGGAGCATAACTAAAATATGAAGACATTAAAAGGAAAATTACCAGAAATGGAACAAAAGTTATAAAAGTTGGTTTCATTGACTGCTTCATTATTTTCGAATTTTCAGCCATTAATTCACTGTAAGTTGGCTTGAATTCTGGATGATCAGGCTTCATTCCCTTCATTTTAACCTGCAATTCCTTTATTTTTGCTTTGCTAGTTCTAACCATCTCATGATCTACTATAAGAAGATAAGCTATCTGACCAGAGGCCCCTACAGCTATCGAAATTAATATTACAGCAATAACTCCTATATTCATATCTTTTAACTTATTTTCTTATAGTAAATAAACTTATCCCTATTCTACTGTATTGCCGACTAGCTTGTCTTTTATAGGTTTGAATTCATCCCCATTGTCCTGCTGCAGTGAGAAGTAGAACTGGTATATTATCATTACTATAAGAAGTATTCCTATGCCTTCTGTTAATGTATCCAGAAAAGCTGCAAGAGCTGCGACTAATCCAGTAAGTGCTCCACCTAATATAGCCAAGGGAATTATATACCTCTTGAATATATCCACGAGCACCCTCTCATCTCTTCTAAAGCCAGGCATAGATAAACCTGATTCCATAAGCTGCTTTACTACAGATCTTGGATCCTGGCCACCCAGATACATCCATACATAAGAGAAGGCGGCAGCACCAATAACTAGTATAACTGTGTAAATGATCATAGACTCTATTTCTAGTGCTGTTATTCCAGTAGTTACTGCACTTGTGTAAAGCTGTTGTATTGTCGGTGGTGAAAGATAAGCCGCTAAACCTCCTGTTGCAACTTCCTGTGTTCCAAATGCTGTTGATTCTGTAGTAAATGTTCCAAGGATATTTATTCCAGCATGAGATAATGTCAAACCGAAAAACTGCACACCTGCAACCATTGAAACTATTAATACAATCGGTATTATGCTTGTATAAAACAATGATACTGGCCACCTTATGGAGTAACCTCTTAATCTTCCAAAAGAAAGAGGAAGCTCAACCTTTATTGATTGAAGCCATATAGCAACTGCAAACAATGCGACTGTGGATATAACTGTTATTATTGGAAATACAGCATTCAATGGTATACCAGCAATAAATGCTTCTATTATTGAAGGTATTGCTCCTATGGGGGTTATAAATGGATTAAATGCGGTATTTATTAGTTGTAACGATATACCCGCAAGTATGAAAAGACTTATTCCCGAACCTATTCCCCACTTACTTACCACTTCATCCATGAAAAGAAGTATCACACCTGCTATGAAAAGTTGAATAAACATGACTAATGGAAAGAATATTCCAGGACCTGCCGGTGTAAGTGCTCCGCTAAATACATAAACGCCATTCTCTATAGCTATAAAAGCAAAGGCGGCAAGCTTCTGTATCCCTTGGAAAGTGACTCTGCCTTCCTTAGTTGCTGTGTCTATATTTATTATCTTTGTTCCTTGAAGCATCTGTATTATAATACTAGCACTTACTATTGGCCCTATACCCAAAGAAAGCAATGAACCAAAGTGTGAAGCTATAAGAACCTGAAGTATCTCAAAATTAAGACTGTAAGATTTGCTTACACCAAATAAAGGTACAAAGGACATTACTATAAAAAGAACAACTATGACAAAGGTCCACTCCATCTTTGTCTTCAGATCCAGTTTCTTTTCTGGAACTGTTACTGCTGGCAGATTCGAGATGAATTTCTTAACTTTCTCATTCATATACTTCGCCACCGTTGGCTAATATATCATCCTTAGCCTTTACGGAGGCCTTTCCATACACAGCCAACTTAAATTTTTCATCCTTAAATTTACCACATATCTTAGAATATCCTAGGTCTCTAAGCCTTATTTCATATCTATCGTTATCCATCTTTATTTTTTCCTTCTTTTTAAGTGATTCTATTAAGCTACCAACATCTTTTAAATTCAAAGGAACTTTTTTAATACTTGAATAACTATAAGTGTGGGTATTTGTACGGAAAGAGATCATTTTCTGTTGTCCTCTTTTTCCTCCTCCTGCCTTTCCTACTCCTCCCCTGTTTCCAGCATGTCTAGTTCTTTTGCCGGATCCTCTTCCAGCAGTTGAACTTCCTCTCAAATGCTTTCTTTTCATATCATCCTATCCAAAAGTTCATTTATTTTATCTCCTCTATAGCCAAATACACCTTTTAAGGAGAATGGGGTTTTTTTGCCCTTTCTCTCAAAGCCTTTTATAGGCGGATGTAAATTAAATATATTCTTGATACCTAAATCTGCTACTTTTTTCTCTCCTTTTATAAAAGACTCTGAAAATGAATTTATTTCAGGTTCCTTCATCTCTATTCTTTTCTTATTACTTATCCTTCCTCTCTTAAGTAATAATTTAGATAATGTCTTAGCATCTATCTCACCATAGGTTACAACGCTATCTATTATATTTAGTATCCCTTTATTTTGAGGGGAATTATCAACTAGTACGCACGAGTAAAGTTTTTTTAGTCCAAATACCTTTAAGCCGTCCTTTATGGCCTTGTTCTTTCCTATATCTGTTCTTATCTTTATTACTGCAAGTTTTTCCATTTTATCCTTTTATTCCCAAGTTTTCTTTTTCCTTATCAAAAAACCTATAATAATTAAGAGATTTTAATGCCTCAAAAGTTGCATAGCCTATATTTATTCTTGTATTCGTCTGTCCATTTACCTTTGACCATACATCTTTTATCCCAGCAAGTTTCATTATAGTTTTTATATCGTCCATAACGCAAAAACTTATCCCCTTTGGGGCAGGTAGAAGAGTTACAACTACAGAACCACATTTTCCAGAAACTTTGAATGGAATTGAATGACTACCATGACATGCACACTCCCAGCTACCACATCCTCTCAGTATACTTATTATATTTAATTTAGCGTTCTTAAGTGCTTTCTCCTTTGCAATTACGGATTCCAGGCCTCTTCCTTTTCCTATACCTATATGACCATTTCCATCACCAATTACAGCCATTGCAGAAAAATGCTGTCTCTTAGCCTTTGCAGTTACCTTCTGTGTATTCCTTATTACCCTTCTTTTTCCTCCTCCGAGCTTACCTTTTGACTGACCAACATAAAGAAAATCTACCTGAAGATTTGGTATAAGGAAATCAACTATCTGTGGCTCAAGAATCTTAAGGTGCTTTTCCAGTATTTCATCTATATCCTTTATCTCTCCGCTCTTAACCGCTTTCCCAAGTTCAGTTTTAAATTCGTAAGTCCTTCCAGCATAAACGGGATTTGCAGCTGCCTCTCTGCTCTCAACAACTTTTTTATCTACAACTTCTTCATTTTCCATTCTTTATATTCTCCAGTGTTTTATTAAAGTCTTCCCTTATATTTTTAATTTTATCTCCTACTGCTGAGAATTGATTTCCTTTTCTGTTATCGTAGTAACTGGATATATGTTCTCCATATAAACGTTTCTCATCGATTTTTATATCATCTGAATGAACATCTACGCCAAAATCATGTAGGCCTTTCATTACGTAGTATATGAAACTATTTTCTTTTAAAGTTCTATTTCCTTTATCTAGTATAGCTTCCTTTACGTTTGATTTTTTACCTAATAAATAACCTATTAGATATGAAGCAGATGAATTTTTACTGCTAAAGTTCCAGCCAAACTTCTTTAAATCATTTCCTCTTACCATCGCTATCGTTTTATCCCCTTCTTCACTGTATTGTACAATATGCGCTATCACTGCTTTATCTGTCTTTCTGACTACTAATCTTGGTATGCCAGACTTTAGCAATTCAAGCCTTTTTCTGTAATTAGTTCTTTTTGTATTTTTCATTGTCCTACCTTCTTCATTCCTTCAATATAATTTCTCATGTGGTTAACACTGTGAAATGAATTTCCTTTTATCTTTTTATATAGCTGTCTGAATTCTTTCTTGTCTATCTTTCCCTGTTTCCTCTGCTTGAAAAGTTCATTTCTAAGCGCCCTTACTTTATCTATCCATTCAAAGTCCATTCTTGCAGATTTTTCTCCTTTCCTACTACCTATCCCTTTTCTATGTCCTCTTCTCTTCTTTTCATGGAGAACTCTGGCCCTTGCTCTGGACTGACCTACGAGTTCCTTTTTCTTTATTGTTCCCTTTGAGATAAGACTCTCTATATCTGCTCTTGTTATAGCTTCCTTTATGTCCTTAAACTTTGATGGATCTAGCCAAACTCTAGCTTCTCCAACATTTAAAACATTACTGGCTATCCTTCTTTGCGTTTTCAATTTCCCTTGCATAATTTATCACCATTATCTTCTTTTCCTTGCATTTATTATATATTAATTTTCTCTTTAATGCACCTACTGATTTTCCGATTACAGCAATGTTTGTATCGTTTAATTTTTCAACGTCTTTTAAGTTGAATATCCTTACTGGTATTTTACCTGCAATTCTGCCTCTCTTTGAAACAGGAGACATAAAACCTTTTGAAGGCATTTTTTTATGTCCTTTCTTACCTACTTTTGTCTTATTCTTCTTACCTGTTGGTTTTCTCCATGAATTACCAACTCTTTTAAGTTTTCTAGCATCGTGTTTTGTAAATTCCATAATTAAGGTTTCTTAGTTATAAATACCCCATCCTTAAATACCCTTCTGTCTTTATTTTTTATCTGTATTTTAGATTCTATTGTGCCTGCTAATTGTCCTACTTTATATTTGTCTATTCCAGATATTATTATTTTGTTTCCTTTTACCTCTACTTTTAAATCTTCTGGTACCTGTATCTCTCTTGGTTTTCTTTCTCCTACAAAATTTTCTACTGATATTTTATTTCCATTGAGCTTTAAAGAAGCTGGAAAGTGCATGTAAACTAACTCTAATTCTGCTGTATATCTTTCAGTTACTCCTTTTATCATATTTCTCACATTTGCTGCCAATGTTCCTGCAATGGATTTCTGAAACTTATTATCTTTTTCTGCTTCAATGAAAAGGGTATTGTCTTTCTTCTCTACTTTCAAAAAAGGATGTACTATTTCGGTATGCAATTCTCCTTCCTTTCCTTTAACAGTTATATTACTTCCGTTAAGTTCCAGATTTACTCCTGTTAAATCAACCTTAAATTTAGTAGACATAAGCTAAAAGGCTACCTCCTATCATTAATCGTTTCGCTTCTTCGTTTGTGATTACTCCTTTATTTGTAGACAAAAGTATTAAGCCAAAGCCCAAAGCAGGTAAGTACCTTTTCTCATATTTTACTATATCTCCTGCTTTTATTGGTATTCTAGGCCTTATAGCCTTACATTCATTTAAGTGCTCATTTATATCTATTTTTACGAATCCGCCTCTTACATCATTTATTATCTCGTAATTGTCAATGTATCCTCCTTTTTTGATAAGTTCCAAGAGATTAATTAAAAGCTTGCTATTTGGACTCACAACGCAGGATTTCTTACCTACTTTTCTTGCAACGTTTATAGTATTGAATATAGTTGAAAGTGAATCTACCATAATTATGCCTCCTTTCCGTACTTTTTAAATCCAAGATCGGGAGCGATCTCTCTAAAGCACTGTCTACAGTAGTTAAGGCCATGTATCTTTATGTGGCCCTCTGCCCTATTACAACGTATACATAAATGTGCTCTTCTGTCATGCGGCTGCATCTTATGTTTGTTGAATTTTATAAATCTGGCTCTCTTTGCTGGATTGGTTGAATGTACCTTTAATATTTTTTCGAATTGAGTTTCCATGATTCTTTAAATAACCTTCACATTATATTTATTCTTTATGAATTCTACTGCCTCATCTTTTTTAATTAGATGTGACTTACCTATATTAGATTTATTCCTTCTTTTAGTTATACCAAATCCTCTTCTAGATAATGTAACATTTACTGAAAGTCCAACTATACCTATCGTATAATCATATTTAGCCCCAGGTATATGTATATATTCTTTTATTCCAAAAGATAAATTACCCTTTTCATCGAAATTAGAGTCCTTTATAGAGTTCTCAACCGCAGTAAACATTCTTTTTAATACTTCCTCAGCAGCCTGTTTTCTTAAAGTTGTCTTTACTCCTATCTCAAGCCCAGGCCTTAATCCCCATTCAGGTATTCTTTTTTTAGTCTCTGTCTTTACTACCTTCGAACCTGAAATCTGCTCTAACAAACTCCTTATTTTTTCAAGTCTTTCTCCAGGCTCTCCTACTCCTATGTTCAACGTAACCTTTTCAACAAAGATATCTCTCATTTTATTTTCCATATTATAAAACCATACAAGATTTAATTGATGAAACGAAGTCACCATCTTTTCCAGAAACTAAAACAAAGTAACCATTAATCTCCTTTATTTTTCCTGTTCTTCCCGCATTTTTACCGTTAAAAATTATGACTTCTTTCCCCTGTTCAAAAGGTATTCTGTCTTTTATCTTACCACTAGAGAGGTCCAATACTATAGAGTCATTTATTTCTATGCCTCCCTTTTCAGCTACGATGTTCCTTGCATCACTCGTAAAAAGTATGTCCTTTGAGCCTTTTCCTTTGTACTTTGACATTATCTTTACTTTTTTACTGTCTACCTTTTCATCCTGCTTTACTGCAATTATTTTTCCTTTTTCATTTAGCCATACAAGAAAATAATCATCTTTGATGTTTACAATATCGGAGAAACCTACAGCATATTTCTCTTCCTTTATTTTTTTACCGTCTACCGAAACAAACCCTGCTTTTATCAAGTACCTAGCTTCTCTTGCATTTCCAGCTATATTTAGCACATCTCTTAAAAAGCCCAATATAGATACACCCTGTCTGGAACTATGTTTTCCTGGAAGTGGCTTTACATAATACTTGTATTTTTTCCTAGGTATAACTAAAGAATTGGTAACTGCACTTCTCTTAAGATGTTTCGATTCACCGTGTCTTGCCATAAGACTCTATTTTCTCTAACCTCCTTGCATCGGACAGATTAAGATCTGTTATTATTAAAGCCGATGGTCTAATTTTAAAAGGAACCTTATTTCCTTTCTTCGTTATGTTCTTAGCTGAATCAATACTTACTTTTAACTGTTTCGTATAGACTTTATCTACCTTTCCTTCCTTTCCCTTAAACTTTCCTCTTGTAATTAATACAGTATCTCCTTTTTTCAACAGTACATTCCTTGTTTTATATTTTGCTCTTAACTCCTTTGATAAATGAACAGAAATCATCTTTCTTTTTATATGCAAAGGAGCATTTGTTCTGTATTTTCTCTGCTTCTTAGGAGAAGTACTCGAAACCCAATGTCTGCTAAAATTATTTTTCATACAATCTTCGAAGCTATCTTAGTTATATTAGGGAAACGTATAGAAATCTCCCTAGCTATCGGCCCTCTTATAATAGTGCCCTGAGGTTCATATTTGTCTATATCTTTAACTATTGCACATGCATTATCCTCAAACGAAACTCTCGTACCATCATGCCTTCTATATTCTTTTCTTTGTCTTACGACTACTGCTGGAAACTTCTTATGAACTGTATCAGGTGAACCTTTCTTTACAACAACAAATATTGTATCTCCGATTCCGCACTTTGGCTGCCTGTCTTTTACACCGTGATAATTCCTTATGTTTACGACCTTTACTATCTTTGCTCCGGAATTATCAGCTACCATTATCCAACTTCCCACATTTATAGATTTAGAGATCTTTGCTCTTATTGCCTTTAAACCGGCTCCCTTCCTTCCTGTTCCCATATCACTCTAATTTCCTCACAACTACAAACCTTTTCCATCTACTTATTGGTCTTGTTTCATATATCACTACTTTATCATTTAATTTTGCTGATATGCACTCTGGATTATGAGCAAGCACTCTACTTCTTATCTTTACATATCTATCGTATTTTCCTAACCTTCTAAAAACCGTCCAGCTTACTGTAACGGTTTTATCAGCTTTAGCAGAAGTAACTATTCCTTCAAACCTTCTACCATGAACCCTTAACTGTCCATGATACGGGCAATGAATATCATTGCAGCTATTCTCTGGCTTCTTCAAATCTTCATAAAGCATATTCCCATGGCCTCATATTTATATCATTTCCATTCACTTTTATTTCTTTTTTATTCATATGTACTATAAATCTGTTTCCATCCTTTATAACTCTTCTTATACCACTTACTGTTTCAAGTAGCAAAGTATTTTTCGTTTCATCTATTACTTTACCTTCCAAATTTTTCCCTATTACTTTCAATTTAAATCCTATCAGCATTAGCTATCTTAAAATATTTAAATTTAAAAATGTTTT
Organism: Nanobdellota archaeon; assembly: GCA_021846665.1. Lineage (GTDB taxonomy): Archaea > Nanobdellota > Nanobdellia > Parvarchaeales > Parvarchaeaceae > Parvarchaeum. The sequence continues at coordinate 48,168 of JAJZWM010000001.1, forward strand.
CAAACAGCAAATAAATCAAATTAAACCTAGTTGTGTGGCAACATCCATGGCCTGGAATTCTGGCTTTAACTTTACTACTGCTACCTTTCTGGAATCCATCCTATTTATTATGTTTATGCTTTCAACCTTTGCTTTAAGCAAAGCTTCTACTTCTTTCTTTATTAATATCTTGTTTGAATCTTTTGATACTATAAATGAAAGCTTGTTTTCAGTCTGCATTAATCTTGTAGATTTTTCACCACTTAAAACACTTATTAGATATTTTAAATTTTCTTCCATATTTACCTGAGATTTTCAATTGCCCCTTTTGTCCATACAATCAGTCTTCCTGGCCTGCCTGCCTGTGAAACATCAATCATTGATAACGCCGATGGATTTGTAACCTTTATATTTAGATTTGAAAATGCACTTGGAGCCTTCTCATTTTCTTTCACAACAAGAACTATGCCTAATCTTTTTCTGTATTTTCTTCCTCTTAGTTTTCCCTTCCCACTCCTTATAGTTTTCTTCATTATTCTATCAAGCTCTGCACTTAGACCTATAGAAGAGAGCAGATTTTTTGCTTCTTTTGTCTTTTTCACTGTTATTGCAGAATCATCTACAACTATTGGTAGTTCCTTTATTCCATCAATAGAATGAAACATTGAAACCTGTTTTATATCGGCAGATGCTGCTATGCCCATTTTAATTGCAAGTTTTCTTTCCTTCTTATTTATTTCCTTTACCAGTCTTTTATCAGCTTGTGGAGGATGTGCTTCTCTTCCACCGACAGTATTTGGAGCAACTGCACCTACATAACTAAAATTAGTACCTACCCTAGAAAGAGTTTTTCTTGGTGTTCTATCTAAACCTCTTCCATAGCTTGTTTTAAAAGCTCTTCTTCTTTTTGTAAGCTCCGCTACATTTCTTTTACCTGCCATCGGATCTGTATATTTTAGCTGGAACTTTTTAGACTGTTCTGCAAGAAATGCTTTTTTAAATGTAGTATAGTTGAACTCTGTGCTGAATACTTCTGGCAATTTAATCTCTCCACTTTCCTTACCGTCAGACGAAAATACTTTTACCATATCACTTCAATAATGTTATTTTTACCGGTTCAGCCTTTCTTGTAGGTCTTATTGCTTTTCTCATTATAATTAGTCTGCTAGCACTTCCTGGAACTGAACCCTTTAAGACTATAGCATTGCCCTTTAAGTTGCCATAGTTTTTATATCCACTAGGTATATTTACTTCCTGGGGATCTTTTACAACCTTGAATACAAATTTATTATATTCAACCCTAGAATTAAAACCTAATCTACCATGCTGTGGGACTGTATACTGAACCTTTGCCATTGTTTCTGCACCCAGGTTACCAGCTTTTCTTCTAGATTTACTAGCATGCACAGGATATATCTTTACACCGTAACGCTTTACGGATCCCTGAAAACCTTTACCTTTTGTTATTGCACCTACATCAACAAAAGTACCATCTTTTATGACTGAAGAAACTTCTATTGATTTACTTAAAAAATTCTTTGCGGTCTCTAATTTTTCATCGAAATTTCCGCCTACTGCCAATTCGAATATCTCTGGTTTTTTCTTTAGGCCTATAGACCATGGCTGTGTAGCTACTAGTAAACGTAGATCATTGGCTTTTCCTTTAAAATCATCTACACTTTTATTATTTTCTTTAAATTTCACCTTTCTCTGAACGTATTTGTTTATATTTGTTCCCCAGCTTTCTCCAACAGTTATTCCATTATTGTAGAATCTTACTGCACAGACTAACAAAGGTGGACATTCAATTACAGTTGCATTTGTCATTACTTCCATTTTAAATGTAGGTGAACTTTTGTTAGAATCAATATAAACGAGCTGTATCATTCCAGCTTTATAGCCGGCAAATCCCCCTATTTCCCCTTTTTCTAGATCCTTAAAATTGTTAACTGTATTATAAGGTCGTTTACTCTTTCTTATAGGGTAATACTGCAAACTTCCTCTTCTAGGAGTACTCTTCTTCGTTATCTGATGTCCCATAATTTAATTGCAATTGTTTTATTTACTGATATAGATTTTTTACGTTTAAATAGATTAACATTTAAGCTTATATTTCATTTAACATATAAATTCTTTCAATTTCACCATTATATAGGTTTTTTTATTAAAAATCTTATATTTAAAAACTTATTATCCTTATGTTCTCTGTTGAATTTTCACTCAATGATAGACCTGAAATAACTATAGCTTTTTTTATGCCGTACTCCTTAGCTATCTTAAGAAGGTTTCCCTCTGCTTTTTCCAGGCTTTCCACAGAGATACCTTTAACATTTTTGCTGAAGGATAACTTAGAGAAAGCCATTTTGTTGTTTGTAATAGCAAAGATATCCAATTGGAGGTGGTGTCTTGAAAGCCTAAATGCACTTCTACCAGAAGGAGTAAATGTTATTATCTTGTTTATCTTAGTGTTTATGACTAGGTCTATCACTGAATTTAATATTGCGTCATGTATATCCTCTATCTTATATCTTTTTATAATACCAGAATAATGATATTTTTCTATTATTCTTTTTAGCATTGATACAGCCTTTAAAGGATAAACCCCTATTGCTGTTTCTTCTGAAAGCATAACAGCATCTGTTCCTTCGTCTATAGCAGTGAAAACGTCATCCGCCTCTGCTCTGGTTGGCATTACGTTATTTGTCATAGATTCAAGCATTTGCGTAGCCGTTATAACAGGCTTGCTATTTTCATTACATAGTGCTAAAAGTCTCTTTTGAACTTCCGGCAAATCCGCAATATCTATATTTAAACCTAGATCCCCTCTAGCAATCATTATAACATCGGCTACTCTTACTATCTCTTTAAAATTTTTTACTGCTTCTATCCTTTCTATCTTTGCTATCAAAACGCTTTTTTCTCCTGCTATTTTCCTAGCATTCTCTATATCTTTTGCACTTGATATAAAAGACAAAGCAAAGGTATTTATACCCAAGCTTAGACCGAATTTTATTCCTTCTTCATCTTTCTTTGTTGGATATCTACCGGGATAGGAAATTCCCTTAAAATTTATACTCTGCTCATTAAGTAAAACGCCATTATTTAAGGCCTTTGCAACTAAAAGACCCATCTCCTTTCTCATTGGCTTAAATTCTATCTTGCCATCCGATAAAAGGAGCTTGCTTTTCATATTTATTCTTTTTATTATTTCGTCTGATACTTGTATCTGCCCATTCTTACCAAAGGTGTATTCCGTTCCTTCCTTTATCTCTATTTTATCCCCATGAACTTTTCCTGTTCTAAGTTTAGGCCCTGGTAAATCAAAAAGCATTAGAACGTTCCTTTTTGTTTCTTCTTCTACTTTCCTAACGTTCGCAACTACTCTTGTAAAATACTCATTATCACCATGCGATAAATTAAATCTGAATACGTCTACTCCTTTAAGAACCATCTTTTTAAGCATTTCGTAACTGTCACATGCTGGACCAATTGTTACTACTGTTTTAATCCTGCTTACCATAGTTATCTTAAAATCTACAAGAATTTATACATTAATTTACCTGTCCATTCAATGGGCCGATACTTTGAACGGGCATGATTCCATTAGGAGGATATGCTCTTGCTATAAGCCACCTAACATAGTTATAATCGTAACCCCCCCCTGTTCCGGCTGCAACCATTAAAGTAGGATAATTAAAAGCGGAAGGTATAGAGCCACTCATCGAAATTGGGATGTTTATATCAGAGAAATTAGAAATAGAAGAGGATTTATTAATTACCCCTGCTTCTACAGTTGTACTACTACTTACTATTAATTTTTCAGTATAAGTTTGTGGAGTTATTGAAGGTAAGTTATTAACTGTAGAGATAATTTTATTATTCACGTTGTCCAATATTGCCGGTAAATATTTACCTGAACAATTCATCCCAACAGGTTCTACCATTAACATAACTGAATCAGCAGATGCAACATTTCCACCACCGCATGTAACAACCGGTGCTCCGGTAACTGATGAAGTATCACCAAATAAGGAAAGAATCTCTCCATCGGTTGGACTGTCTCCGCCATAGAAATTCCAAGAGTATTCAACAATTACCGGCTCTTCTGGTAATTGATTTGGAGGTAGTATATGAGTCCCCTCACTTGGTGTATCATTTGTCATCTCTATACCATTAGGAGTAGCTACAGGAGTAAAGCTACCACCTGTTACATAAGGTGTCCAACCATCAAAACCAGAAGTATTAAGGAAATCTCCATAGGATAAAAATACATTTTGTCCATCATCATATTCCCCATATATTGATGATAATTGAGGAGATTCACCATCATTAGTTTTATTAAACAGACTTATATTTGGTAACGCAAAACCCATGAATGCAACATAAGATTCTCTAGGTTGTAGATTACCTAACTTCAGCCAATAATTTGTTGAAGTACTAGCAGACGAAACGCCATTAAATGTAATATTGTTTATTGATAAAGTATTATGACCATTCTGCTGATTCCCATTTCCAGATAGAAGATACCATGCAATTAATCCAGAGCTATTTAAAGGTGATCCTGCAACGCCTTCATCATAAAGAAGAGCTACCTTTGAAGGTGAAAATACCTGATTATAAAACTGAACATTTGATATATACCCCTTGAAATAGAAATTACTGTTATTTGTATTTGCCCAATTATTAGTATACCCTTCACCGATAGTCCAGTAAGTTGGAGAACAAGTTTGTGGTGTACCAGAATAAGTTGCTATTTCTATTCCATTTAAGTACAAAATCTGTTGTGAGGATGTTTGTACAATTGTGACAGAATTCCACTTTCCATTAGCTACAAAATGATTCGTATTAAACGGCTGAGAACCTACCCAATCACCACCTGCCAAATCTCCGTTTTTATTTACATATATAATTGGGCTATAACAGCCTCCAGAAGAAACTTGCTTTAAATCACCATTCCATAGAACAACACCATCACTGGTTGTCTTAAACCAAGCACTTATAGTAAATGTACCTGCTGTACCAAAAGGGTAATTCTCTGGTAGATTTGCATAGCTATTTGCGCCATTGAAATAAGCCAGGTCCCCTGAACTTAACCATGAAGGAATAACACTTCCACTTGGTGAGAAAAATTCAACGTTACTAAGGGTGTTATTTTCAAAGATATTATAATCAAAAGAATTTATTGATAAGTTATCCTGGAATACATTAGGAGTTGCAGATGATTGAAGATTTGTTATAAATACCGGTACAAATTCCTTCACATTTTTAGGTATATTAGCTACTGCCTCCCAGTAGGTTTGATTTGCCAGATTTGATTGATTAGAAAAAACAGTTATGTTATACAAACCTGCAGACAAAGGCTTTTGATAAGATAGACTTGCAGAACCTAAAGGGACTGCTACAGAACCGTTTATCATTAAACCTATATGACTAGCATGTATACCAAAAGCCGTTATATTCGTTATATCTCCAGAAGCTATACCATTATTTCCGTCTTTAACTCCATTTACAAAAACAGTAATCTGCGGTTCTATAGGACCAAAAGTTACAGAAGGCATAACTCCATTTGGAGGAGCGGAGGGAGAGTAATAATCTATTGCATTATTAGACCACATTGCCGTATAAGCGCCACCGCCATCTTCATAATAATCTAATTCTATTCTCTGTGTTCCAATTGAAGAGATAGTACCTAAATAAGTTGTAAAGCCTTCGGTATGCCATTGACTTACAAGATTATTTGGATTTGATGTTCCGCCTAACCAATAAGCTCCATTTCCTCCTGCAGGAGATGTTGAATAACCTAATGCTATACCATCGTCAGAACCTACGTAGAATGTTGTAGATGAATTAACCTCAGCCCAGCCTATTGCCTTTATTATCCATGAATTTCCTGTATTTGATACGGGGGGATTTGGATAAGCTGCCCCGCCACTGTATCCTTCCTGATAATTCATTATTACATTACTTTCAGTTGTTCCATCTACATCTTGTGAACTGCCAATAGGGGAGGTATAAAATGGTTTAGTTGATGAAGACATTGGTGCACATGAATTTATTGTAACGCCGTTGTTTAAGGCAGCTGCATACACATTATTCTGGTAACTTCCACTATTACAAGCCCCACTTGGATCGAAGTAAATTTGATACTCTAAGCCTTTATTCATAACGTTGCCTATATCATCATATTCACCATATGTTGAAGAAAGCTGCGGTGCTTCACCATCATTAACATTGTTAAATAAATTTGTGGACTTGGATGCAAAACCCATATAAACTGTTATAGAAGACCTAACAGGTATACCACTGATTTTAAGCCAATAAACTGAACTTGTAGCTGTATTAGAATTTCCAGATTCTAGCCATGAATTTATAATTGTTCCATTGGGATAAAAGAATTCTACATTCTGTAGGTTAGACGCTTCATACTGCTGATAATTCGCAGAATTAACAACTACTTCCTGCTGAAAAGGAGAAGAAGTTGAAATTGATTGATTATTTTTTATAGTCAAAGGAACAAAATTTAAAATACCTTTAGGAATCAGCAGAAGTTGTTGCGGAAGAAAACATGATGGGCTTATTATATTAAGAGAGCTAACATATATTTCAGCAACTGAATTTGGAGGGAATTGACCGCCATTACTAGGAGTTATACTACCAGAGTAATAACCAGATAAAGTGCTTTCATTCTGCTCTGCCACCATTTTGTTATCATTATATATTATGATAGTAAAATTCACGTCACCAACTAAATTACCGTTAGTATCAAGAAAAGAAACGTTATAAAGAATACTTGAAGGATTATAAATATAGGAAGTTGAAATGTAGGATATTGGTAAATCCATAGATATTTGTGCTTCTGGCCTACCGTTCTCTTTTACAAGTGTTACTCTACCAACGTAAGTTCCAGAACTTACTGGAAGTTCCCCCGTTGTATACAAAGATAATGATTGAGAGGCTTCTTCTCCCCCAAATGACAAAGATACAGATGTATTACAAATTGAAGAAACCAAATTTAAACCTGGAGAAGAAAAACTGAATTGCTGCGAGGAACCAACAGCGCTTTCAGATAATGAATTTACTGCATTTGCTATGCTTTTAGCCGCCAATTGAAGATCTTGTGAAGTACCTGCTGAATTGTAACCTATCTGGTAGTATATAGCATATGATATAGCTGCACCAAGTATAAATATAGCTATACCCATTACTAACAGATATTCTAAGGAAGACTGGCTTTTTGATCCAATTTGCATAAGATTAATTATCCTTTATATTAAAGAACTTATCAACAATCTTATTTATTCTTTGACTTACCTCTTCGACTGTGCCTTTAGCATTCACTTTTTTGAGATGAAACTCCTTTGCTATTGACAGATATGCTTGTCTAACTTTTGATATCTTTTCAACGTTGCCAAAAAGCTGTATACCGTCTACTTGTTTTTCGGCTCTTAATAAGGAAGTTTTAGGATCTAAATCCAAATATATACCTAAATCTGGTTTCCTAAAACTTATGTTTACAGAACGAAGCCATTTATAATTTATATTAGACGCAAAACCATATGCTAAAGTTGAGAAGAAATATCTGTCACATACTACAATAAAACCATCCTGCATTGCAGGCTCTATTTCCGTATCTAAATGATGCGCCCTATCGGCACAGAAAATAAGCTGCAGAGCTTTATCTGAAAGATTAAGTTCTTTGTTTAATGCCGCCTTTGATATTCCTCCTAAAATACCATTTGTTGGTTCCTTTGTCAAAAGAACCTTGAATCCTCTGGATCTTAAATACTCTGCCAGAAGAACTGACTGTGTGCCTTTTCCAGCATTATCTATTCCTTCTATTACTATAAATTTTCCTTTCATAGTTAATCAATAGCTTTTTTTATTAAATAAGATATCTCTTCTATGCTTTTGCTCCCGTCTATCTCTTCCCAGGATTTAGCATAAAAACTCTCATTTTTTAATTTATCATAAAAAGTTGAAACATTGAAAAGAAAATTTTTATTGCTTTCAAATTTGTCGACATCCATCTTTCCCTTCTGTTTTTCCTTTCTCTGCATTGAGATATCAACAGGTACATTTACGTAAAACACTTTATCTACTACTGGCATATCTAAAAGCTTTACAATTTCTTTTCCATTTTCATAAGAAAAGCCACCTGCTGATTGATAAGCTATAGTAGAAAAGAAGAATCTATCTATTATAATATAACTTCCATTATTTACATCTTCTATTATATTACTTCTATCCTTTACCATATCAATTATGTAAAGCATAAAAAGCTCATCTACTTTTAGGTTTATCTTTTTATATAGAAATGATTTTATCCTTTCCCCATAAATAGAAGAATAATCGGGATAAGAATATATTGAAACCTTCTTTCCTTCTTTTTCCAGTGTTTCTTTTAAAATTTTGGCTTGTGTAGCTTTCCCAGCACCATCTATTCCTTCTATTACTATTATTTTTCCAGCCATCCTATACCTCCTTCAAACCCTTTTTATATGCCTGTACTTTATCCCCAAGAAAATCAAGTATCTGGAAACTTTTATCACGCATGTTCACTACAGGAACCTTTGCTACATCTGGATCCATACCATATTTTTTCTGGTAAGAAGTTTGGTACTGCCAACATGATGAATTTATAAGCACTGTTCCTTTGTAAATAGACGCAAGAGTCTTATGTATGTGCCCAGTAGCATATATGTCTGGAGTTTCTTCTATAACAAGATAATCTCTTGGTAAAGGCATTAATTGCGTTGAGCCATGTGAAGGTGCTAAGTGCCTTGACTTAAGATGTATTTTCATTATGTTTTCTATATCCTCTGCATTCATTTTACTGTATTTCGGTATCTTATTCGCATAGTAAGGTATACTAAAGCCATGATATGAAAGCAAATTAATCTTTGCTTTTCCCACAACTAGATTAACTTGATATGGATTTGAAAGGAAAACGGCATTTTTCAATTTGTACAGGCTTTCTGCAAAAGTTTTATCCAGTTTTGGTTGGGGCTCTGCAATATGTGTAGCATCGTGGTTACCTTGTGACAAAATCAACTTTATGTTTTTTGGTATTCTGTCAAGAAAGCTATAAAGTTTATCATATTGACCTTTAAGGTCAGATATAGCAAGTTCTTTTTCCTGGTCAGGGTATACGCCTATACCATCTATCAAATCACCATTTAGAACAATAAATTTCACTAACTTAGCTATGTTTGAGTACTCAGGTATCTCTCCATTTATCCATTTTATAAACCTTTCAAAAGCATCATTTACAAATAGTTTTGAACCGACATGTATATCCGATAAGAATAATATAAACGTATCATCTATCTCTTGCTTTACTTTTTCTCTCATTTGTATTTCTGGGAAAACTATATCCTTTACAAATATTGCATCATTGTATTTTCTTCCAGTTATCATCACAACCTGATCTTCAAGAATTTCCTGATTAGAATTTGTTATTATAGCTTTATAACTACCGGTATTATCCTCTACATCTAATATTGTGTATTTTTTAATAGGACTAATAGAAACAGATGAAACCATAACTATTGATTTTATATCAGAACTCTGTGGCATGTTCTTTATATTTGATAAGGATAGCAGTCCAGATCTGTCCTTGCTCATCAATATTGTCTTTAATCTGTTGAACCTGTCGTTAAAATAATTTACCCAGTTTGGAGGCTTTGACTCAGATATTTCCCCTTCATAGTTTTTTATTATCTCTATACTTGAATCTGTACTAGCTTCTCCGTCATATAAATTATGAAAAGTGTTTATATCCAGAAAATTTATATTTTTTTCTTTAAGTGAGCTTATTAGTCCACTAACGTCAGGAATATTGATATCCTTTATTGATGAATCTACAAGTATTCCATTTGAAAATAGAGTATTTAGTTGATCTTCATCCATAATATTTAACCACCAATCAATACTATCTCAACAGCAATAAATATATGTTTGCTCCTTTACTTTTTACAAAAATACAACGCATTAAATTCTCTTAACTAGATCAATACCTAAAAAATAAGAAAGATTTTCTACAATTGTTTTAAATGATGACACCAGAAGCAGTCTTTCCTTCTCCCTTTTATCCCCTAATATCCTATTCTTTTCATAAAACGCATTGAAAACATCTGCTATTCTGTGCAAGTATTCGCACACGAGATTAGGTTTAAGATTAGATATTGCATCGTCCAAAACATTTTCCCAAAGAAATATCTCCTTTATGAATTTTGCTTCATTTTCATCAAATGAAATATTATCATAATCATTAGTATTTGCCTTATTAAGTATGCTCAATGCTCTTGAATAACTGTAATTTATGTAAACTGCGCTATCCCCTTTCAAAGATGTAGCATCATTTATATCGAATACCACCATTTTTGACGGAGAAAATTTTAATACATAATACCTGATCACGTTTGATGCTATTGCCTTAGCGGAATCCTTATCTATATTTCTGCCGCTTTTTTCTGCTTCTTCTATAACTCTATTTTTTATTTTTTCAACTAAGTCATCAAATTCAACTGTTATACCCTTTCTACCGCTCATTCTCATGAACTTTTCGTCTGTACTTATCCCAAGATAAGATGCAGTATCCTTGGAAATTGAAACAGGCTCATAACTATAATGATTGTAGGAACCTTTCCCTGCAGATCTCTCTATTATGGACTTAACAGCATTCTGCTCTGCATTTTGAGCGGAGTCTGTCAAGGTAAATGACATATCTATTTTTTTAATGTCAAATTCATTACCATCTTTATTTGAAATAAGAATATCAGTTCCATCAAAATTTGAAGAGAACTTTTTGTATCTTATCTTTTCTTCAAGTATGCTGTGCTTTATCATTGCATATGCGATGTCTTTAGCTATGTATAGAGCAGTTCCATCTGATCTTGTAAATGTTATTTCATTACCATCTATATTACTTACTATGCAGCCTTTATTTTTCTCACTTTCAGAAACAGCTGCTATTCCGTCTTTTATAAGTTTGTCCAATGCCGCTTTTACTATACCTTCACCCAGTATATAACGCTCTAAATCTAGAAGATCATACTTTATTTTTTCGCCAACCAATGTAGAAAGTTGTGCAAGCAAAACCTTGTTTACTATTGAATCCAAAAACTTCAAGGTATCATTATCCCCTTCTTCTATCTTTAGAAGCACTTCCTTTCTTTTTTCAAGTAAAGATTTATCCTTCTCATAGTCTTCATTAACTTCTTTGTATATCTTCGAGCAGTAAATATCGAACTTCTCATCAGTTTCCTGTTTCTTGTTAAGATACTTAAAGCCAACAATTATATCGGCTACCTGTGCACCTGTATCCTCAATAAAATTTGATGTTATAACGTTTGCAGAGCTGTAAATAAGTGCTTTTCTAATGAATTCTCCTATATATGAATTTCTCATGTGGCCAATGTGCAAAGCCTTATTTGGGTTTACAGAAGTATGCTCAAGTCTTACTGTTTTACCAGAAAATGAATTTTTAACGTTTTTTAGTTCTATTTTACTTAGTATTTTTTCATTCTTTTCAAACTCATCAAAATCTAGATCTATATTTATATATGAGTTCAACGCCACTACTTTCTTTATGTACTTTGATTCTATTTTCTTTGCGATTTCATCTGCAAATGATATTGGATCTTTACCATTGCTCTTTGCATACTTTATACAACTAAATGATATATCAGAGAACTGGCTAGAAGTTATTTCTGCCCATTCAGGTAAATTCAGTTTTTCCTTTAATTCTTGAAATTTCATATTTTATAGATGCTTTTTTCTTTATTTATAAAGTTTTAAAGCTTTACTACAATTATAACTAATAAAATAAACTTATGCTGCTTTATTATAGTAGCGATAATATCTGCTAAGAAAGGTTTATATAGGTATTTAATCATATATAGACTATAAATTTTAAAGGGGTTGAATAAAAAGATAAAAATGACAGAAGTTTGTCCAGTTTGTGGTCTTCCAAAAGACCTTTGTATCTGCGGGACCATTTCGCAGGAAACGCAGAAAATAAAAATTTACACTAAAAAAGTTTCTTTTAAAAAGATGGTTACTATTATAAGTGGCTTGGATCCAAAAGCCGTTAATATAAAAGATCTAACAAAAGTATTAAAGACAAAGATAGCCTGCGGCGGAACCTTTAAAGACGGTATTATAGAATTGCAGGGAGAACATGTAGATAAAGTAAAGGATATACTTATAAAACAGGGTTTTCCAGAGACTTCCTTTTCTTAGATTAACTTATTAAATAAGTTTTCTCCACGTTCTACCTTTGTTGTAAATTCTCTGAAAACTGCATCTGATAATAACTGTGGTTTTATGCCTAATTTCTTTTCTATTTTCTCTGCAGTTGATGGCATAAACGGTTTTAAAAATATTGTAGATATCCTTATTGCCTCCAAGGAATTGTAAAGCACATTCGCCAAGTCCTTGCCTTGTAATTTCCAGGGTTCCTTATCATTTACGTATTTATTTATTCTTCTTATTCCTTCAAATATAAGATTTAATGCTGAGTACAAATCTTTTTTCTCAAAGCTTTCAATTATCTCCTGCTTTTTTATAAAATCCTCTGTTTCTGTATTACCTTCTATTTTACCTTCGAACCTTTCAGCAATTGTCAAAACTCTAGCAACTAGATTACTTAAATCAGCCATTAGCTCTCCATTTATTCTTCCCTTTAATGCTGATTCTGAAAAATCCCCATCTTCCCACGTTGGTTTCTCTCTCAATAAAAAATACCTAAATGCATCTGCAGAATATTTATCGGCCATTTCTATAGGATCTACAACATTTCCAATGGACTTACTCATTTTCCTACCTTCAACCGTCCACCAACCATGTGCCATTATATTCTTTGGCAGAGGTAAACCTGCAGATAGAAGCATTGCTGGCCATATTACTGAATGGAACCATACTATTTCTTTCCCTACTAAATGAATATCAGCTGGCCAAAATTCCTTAAATTCACTACCATCCGGCCAATTTAAGGCACTTAAATAATTAAGTAATGCATCAAACCACACATAAATAGAATGACTTTCATCGAATGGAAATTTTATCCCCCAAGAAACACTCTTTCTTGTTATATCTAAATCCTTCAATTCCCCCTTAAGTCTGCTTAATATTTCATTTGCACTCTTTTCTGGTATTATTAAACCGTTTTCTATAAGATTCATTATCTGTTCCTTGTATTTGCTTAACCTAAAGAAGTAAGCCTCTTCCTTTATCTTTTGAACATCCCTGCCGCAGTCGGGGCATTTCCCATTTACAAGTTCACTTTCAGTTATATACCTTTCATCTGGCAAGCAGTAAAATCCCTCATATTCTCCCTTGTAAATATCTCCATTATCCCATACCTTTTTTATAAATTCCTTTACTGCTAATTCATGATATTCATCAGTAGTACGTATGAACTTGTCATAAGAGATATTGAGCTTTTCCCAGGAATCTTTATATCTCTGTGAATTTTCATCAACAAGCTCCTTCGGAGTTTTATGCTTGTCTGCTGCAGCTTTTTCTATCTTACCCCCATGCTCATCAGTTCCCGTCAGAAAAAAAACTTTTTCATTTTTTAATCTATGCCATCTTGCAAATACATCCGCAATTATAGTAGTATATGCATGCCCTATGTGCGGTTTGTCGTTGACATAGTAAATTGGAGTAGTTACGTAAAATTTTTCCATTATTCTTGATTTACCTATAAATTATTATAGCGGAGGTGGGATTTGAACCACACGACCTCTGGGTTATGAGCCCAGCGAGCACTCCTGGCTGCTCTACTCCGCTTTGATTTATTTAATAGTTTCTCTTTATTTAATAACTTTTACAAAACTATAAAATAGTTATTTAAACTATGCACTCTTTCTAATTTTATGTCCATAGTCATATCTCTCGGTGGCTCGTTTATATTCGACAAAAAAAGAGATACGTCTTTACTTTTTAATAAATTAAAAAAATTAAATGAAAAATTCCTTGTTATAACCGGCGGAGGGCCGATAGCACGAGAATATATTGACTTCTCTAAAGAGTTCAATCTTAATGAAAAGGAACTACATACCGTAGGCATAAAGTGCACACATATAAATGCATGGGTGATGTCAAAGGCCTTCAAGACAGATTATACAGATGAAGACCCTAGAAAGATAAAGATAAACAAAAAAATAACACTTACAGGTGGTTACCTTCCAGGGTGGACAACTGATACTTGCTCAGCTTATGCCGCAGTTTCAACTCATTCTAATGTTATATTCAACATGTCAAAAGAAACAGGAGTTTACGATAAAGATCCTAGAAAATTTAAGGATGTAAAACTTCTAAAAAACGTAAGCTTTGAAAAGCTTTATACCCTTACAAGAGGAAAACGTGTACCTGGTATGAACTTTATATTTGATCCATTAGCAGCAAAGATATGCAAAAAGAACAATATAACTGTTATAGTTACAAATGATATTGAAGATATAAAGAGATACCTTGAAAATAAGGAGATAAACGGAACTATTGTAAGATAGACTTATATACTACTATATATATTATTCTAAAATGCAACTGATAATAGCAGAAAAAAGCACTGCTGCAGAAACTATTGCAAAAAACCTTGCAGAAACAAAGATAAAAACAGAGGAATTTGGACCAGTAAAGGTTTGGTATACAAAGATAAACGGTGAAGAAACGGTTGTGATGCCATTAAAAGGCCACATTAAAAATGTAAGATATCCAGAGACATTCAAAAAATGGAATGAAGAAACTTTAATGAAAATGATCGATGCAAAACTTGTTTATACTCCTGCTGCAGAGGAAAATATTGCTGTAATAAAAAAATTCGCCAAAAAAGCAGACAAAATAATAATAGCAACAGACTATGATACTGAAGGTGAATCGATAGGATTTGAAGCAATTAATGTAGCAAGAGAAGAAAACGACAAAGCAAAAATATACCGAAGTGTATTTTCATCACTTACTTCAAAGGAATTAACAGAGGCATTTAAAAACCTGCAAAAGCCAAATAAGAGCCTTTCAGATAGTGCAGATGCCAGAAGAGAAATTGATCTTATATTAGGTGCAGTTTTAACAAGATTTATATCGCTTGCAGCCGAAAGACTCGGAAATTCATTTTTATCTATAGGCAGGGTGCAAACCCCTACTCTTGCCCTTATAGTGAGCAGAGACGCTGAGAGAAGAGCATTTAAACCGGAGAAGTACTGGAGATTTGTAGCTACATTACAAAAAGGAGAGTCAACATTTATAGCTGAATACAAAGATGGAAAAATATTTGATGAGAAAACCGCGGAAAAACTCAGAAAGATAAAAAAAGAGAAAAATGCTAATGTAACAAAGGTTGAAAAGAAAAGAAAGAAAGTAAGTCCTCCAAAGCCTTTTAACACGACTTCTTTCCTAAGAAGCGCAGCTGCAATAGGCTTTTCAGTACCAAATGCCATGCGTATAGTTCAAGGTTTGTACATGAAGGGTTATGTTTCTTACCCTAGAACAGACAGTGAGGTTTACCCACCTACTTTGGATTTAAGAGAGATACTTAATGAATTAAGCAATTCAAATGCATACTCAAAGACAGTAACAGAAATATTGAAAAAGCCTTTTAACCCTTCTAAGGGAAAAGAAGCAAAAGACCACCCACCAGTACATCCTGTAAAATTGCCTTCTGAAAAACTTAACCCACAGGAAGCAAAAATATTTGATTTAATAAGCAGGAGATTTCTTGCCACTTTATCTGAAGAATCTGAAGAAGAAGTAATATCTATAAAAATGGATATAAAAGGAAATGAATTTGCAGCTAGAGGTAGCAGGATACTTGAACCAGGATGGAGGTCGATTTATATCTTTTCAAAATATGAAGAAAATATACTTCCAGAGATAAAAGAAGGAGAAAACTTAAAGATAAAAGGAATGGAAGAAATTGAGGACTTCACTACCCCTCCTGGAAATTATTCTCAAGGTGCAATATTAAAAATAATGGAGGATCTAAACCTAGGTACGAAAGCTACGAGACCAGAAATTCTTAAGAAACTTATGGAGAGAAGGTACATCTCAGCAAGTAGAACTCTTATACCAAGTGAGGTAGCATTTGCCGTTATAGAAAACATGAAAAAAGTATCGAATGATATAACTGGGCCTGAACTAACTGCAATTATTGAGAAAGAAATGAAAAAAGTGGAGGAAGGCCAGAAGAAAAAAGAAGAAGTAGTTGATGAATCTAGAGAGATGCTCAGAGAAGTACTGAAAAAACTACAGAGTAAAAGGAAAGAGATAAAAGAGCTTATGCATAAGGCCCTTCTGCAGCAATATATATTCGGAACATGCCCAAAAAGTGGTGGAAAATTAAAACTAGTAGTATCAAAGAAAAGTCATAAACGTTTTGTAGGTTGTAGTGATTATCCAAAATGTCATTTCGGAATGCCTTTGCCACAGTCAGGCTATTTTTTCATATCTCCACAAACCTGTCCAAAATGCGGAATACACATGATAGAATGGCATGCAAAAGGAAGTAAGAGAACCTACATTTTCTGCGTAAACCCTGCATGCAAAGTTGAAAAGAAAGAAAAAGCTAGTGTAAAAGAAAAAGCTAAAAAATAACTGATAGTAAAAAACTATCAGCATTAAAAAGTTCTTTAAGTTTTAGCTACGAGATCTATGCATCTTCCAGCTGCTATTGTTAAACCCATGTCCCTAATTGCAAAACCGGCAAGTTGAGGTATAACATCAGCTTTCTCGATTGAAAGAGGTTTAAGAGGCTCCAAAACAACTATTGCAGCATCACCTTGCTTAATTGTTGCAGGATTCTCCTCTGCTGTTTGTCCTGTCTTAGGATCAAGTCTCTTAAGTATCTTCTTGAACTTTACTGGAACCTGTGCAGTATGTGCATGAAGTACCGGACTATATCCTGCAGATATAGCTGTTGGATGGTTAAGAACAATTATCTGGGCAGTAAACTCAGTTGCAACTGTTGGTGGAGCTGACACTGATCCAACGACATCTCCTCTTTTTACCTGTTCTTTTTCAATGCCTCTGACGTTGAAACCTATATTGTCACCAGGTATAGCTTGATCAAGATTCTGGTAGTGCATTTGTATCGACTTTACATCAGCTGTAACATGTGAAGGCTCGAATATTATCTTGTCTCCTGGTTTCATAATACCACTTACAACTTTACCTACTGGAACTGTTCCTACCCCCTGTATTGAATAAACATCTTCTATTGGTATTCTTAATGGCAATTGTGTAGGTCTGTCTGGTAAAGGCAAATTATTCAAAGCTTCTAACAATGTTGGGCCTGTATACCAAGGCATCTTATCGCTTTTAACCTTAAGATTCTCACCATTCTTTGAGGAAATAGGTATATAGTTAAGACTTTCAGCATTAGGATACGATGCTTTAACGGTTTTTATTACTGATTCTTTTACTTCTTTGTACTTAGCCTCATCATAGTTCAAAAGATCCATCTTATTCATTGCAATTATAAGGTTCTTTATACCAAAGACTCTTGCCAAATAAACGTGCTCTCTAGTCTGCTGCATTACTCCTTCTTTAGCATCAACAACCAATACAGCTGCATCTGCTTCAGAAGCTCCTGTAATCATATTTTTAATAAAGTCAACGTGCCCTGGAGCATCGATTATGGTAAATTCATATTTATCTGTAACAAATTTTTCGTGACTAAGGTCTATTGTTACTCCTTTCTTTCTTTCTTCACCAGAAGTATCTAAGAAATAAGCGAACTCGAAGTCTACTTTTCCTAAAGTTTCAATGTCCTTCTGAATTCTTGCTTTATCTTGCTCACTAAAGCTTCCTGTCTCATAAAGCAACCTTCCTACTGTTGTAGACTTACCTGAGTCTACGTGCCCTATGAAAATCAAATTCATGTGTGGTTTTGTTTCTGCCATGTTTTATCCTCCTTTTATTAAATTTATCAAATTTTAATATACTATAAAGAAGTATTTATTATTTAAATCTTTTGGTATTACAAAATATCTTTTATATTTAAATTATAAAGATTAAAATAATAAAATTTTTCAACTAAATAAAAATTTATATGTTAATTACCTAAATTTGTTTTACTTATAACAAATTAATTATAAACATTTAAAAGTAAATAAATCTCCTTTAATTATTAATTAGATTTCAAATATTAGAAACAACAGAAAAATATTATTATTTTATTCACAATAAAAATTTTATTAAATCTAAATTAACTCTCTAAAGCAACAACTGCATCATTTGGTGAAGAACATTGTCCTCCGCCGCTACCCGTTCCTCCTGAAACTGAATATATGCCGACAGGCAGGTTTATATTAGTTGCAGCTGAGGATATACACCAATTAGTAGTGCTTTCAGATGAGATACTTGTACCAGTTAAGGTATTTGTTAAATCATAAGTTATATAATCAGGTGAACCTGCTGCCCAATAAATATTCGCATTGCCTCCCGACCAAGTAACTGCAAAATCATAGTTCTGGTTATTATTACCAGTAATATCTGCATACCCTACTGGAGTTATTCCCCCAAAACTTGTAGATGGCATTGAACCACCTGGAGGATAATCCCTGGCGAATATCCAATTATAGAAAATTTTTTCTGCATACTTACCAGCTATTCCAGTATATGAAAGTGAAGCGAAGTAAAGTGGGCCAGACAATGTAAACCCTGTATTTAAGGAAGTAGAATATCCTGTCCCACTATTAACGTATTCTGGTAAATTACCAACATAAGAAGCATAAGATGAACCACCAGTATATGTTAGTTCTGCATAATCCCAATTTGAATTTGCTACACCATTTTCATTATTTCCTTCAGAATATGTACCTCCCCTAGCTACGCCGGTACAGTATGTATGTATACCACATGAATACCTATATGTATACACATAATCATCTTTGGCATAATCTTGGTATTCTAGATAACATGTTGAAGAACTACAATCATTAACATTAACTCCTCCAGACTGAGTACCTATACCATAATAAGAATTATAGTTTCCATTACTGTCATTAGTTAAACCTAATACACCATTATCTGAACCTAATGCGTTTTCTATATTAAAGTTAGTTTCTAATATCAATGGAGAATTTGAAAAACTAGAATCACTATAAGCCGTCATAACAGAACCTCCTGCAGGTGAACCTATAGAACCATCTAAATAAATAGCGGTTATAGATTCACCTGAATTATAAGAAACAGAAGGATGACTAAAACTAATAGAAACGGAATCGAAATTAGTACTAAAACCAGATGTACTTGATTCACCATTCAAATAAAAGTTAAAAACATTTCCGCCATTATCATATTCTCCGTATGTACTGGATAATTGAGGAGCTTCTCCTACCTGACCAGGATACTGTGAAAAGAAATTTGTTGATGGAAGACCAAAGCCCATATATATAACTGCAGTGGAGTATGAGCCTATAGAGAAGGGAAGACTAAGCCAGTAAGTTGTGCTGCTGTAAGTACTATTACCGAGTTCTAACCATGAAGATATTATCTGACCCGAAGATGTGAAGAAAAGAACATTCTGCATGTTATTACTTTCAAATTCACCGTAATTATTTGCATTAAATTCTATCCTCTGCTGAAAACCATTAGAAGTTGACTGAGATTGAGAATTATCTATAGTTATAGGAACATAAAAGATTACTCCTGATGGAACGGAAGTTGGAGACTGCTGAGAATAATCTATATTGCTATTTGTACCTGCAAGAACTGAAGATGGAGAGTTTGACTGCGTGTACTTTTGACCTGATGATGTTAATAAATCGCCAGGTATATATACACTTTCAGTTCCTGGAATTGAACTTGCAGACAAAGATGTTGAGCTTCCAGTAGGTTCATTTGAACCAATTATCACTGCCCAGTTTGTCCCACTGCTTAGACCGCTCTCTGTAAATGTGGTAACACAGTCCCAGTAATTTACACTAAATATATTTATACTCCCTTCTAAATATCCTACGCTTGTAGCATTATAATTACACCCAGTATTTTCTACATTCGCCTGAGTCACAGGCTCATAAGAAACTGTAGTTATTCCTGTAGTAGTTATTGGTATTGAATTTGTCACTGAAGAATATGAAGACTGTGCACCAGTATATGTTACTCTCCAATCATAAGAATTGTAGGAAGAAGGCAATCCTGAACTAAAGATAGTTACACATGTCCATGGTGTAAACTGTACTGTATCGCCCATCTGCACCGATGATAAAGCAGAACTGCAATCAAGATTATCACTTACTGCACTAGCAGAATAGCTTTCAACAGTAACTACATTATTTCTTTTAAATACAGCATTGCTGCCTACACTTAAAAATGAGTCTGTAGATCCATTATAAGATGCATTCCATTTACCGCCTGATGGCAGAGCTGTTTCAGTGAATGTTGTAGTACAGCTCCATGGATTGAAGTTATTTCCTGATGAGCCCTGCTGAGCTGTTGTTGAACTTGTGCAATTCAATTCATTCAAAGGATAGCCTGATGATGAAGCTCTATAATAGGACACTACAGGTATATTTGTCTGTAATATTGATATTGCACCGCCTGTAGAAACCGTAGGACTAGAAGAACCATCATAATTTGTTATATACCACTGCTTTCCTGAAGGTAAGCCTGTTTCTGTAAAGGTTGTAGTACAGTTCCATGCGCTGAATGTGTAGCTGCTGCCTAATCTTACTGAAGGGTTATTATATGAAACACATGCAAGATTGTCACTTTTAGCAGTTGCAGTGTAATAAACCTGTGCATTATTGATATTATCTGTCTTTATGTTTATTGCCGAGCCTGTGGAATTGCTTTTAGTTGTTCCATTGAATGTTACTTGCCAATTCTGATTGGAAGGCAATCCTGTTTCTGTAAAGGTTGTAGTACAGTTTGAAGTGAATGCTATTATATCCCTTACCCCCGTTGAATGATAGCCTGATGAAGGTACTGGCTTACTGATACAGCCCTGATATGTAACCGAGGGAACTGAAAAATAGTAATTACCAAAGGGTAAATTGAAGGAAACGTTGTCTTTTATGCTTGAAACTATTGTTGAATTTGTTGATGTATTGTAATTTACAGTAAATGTACTGCCATACGGCAATCCTTTCTCTATGAAATAAGTTAACTGGTTGTTTATTGGTATTGCGCCACTTACTAACGTAGATGATACTGTACCGTTTGATACTTCATATATGCTTGATTTATAGGGTGTAAATGATATCTGTACCTTTGAAATATAACTTGTTGTAGGTATACTCACAGGTACTCTGCACAGAGTAGATTGGCCGGTTGATATTATGCTATCCAGGCAGTAGAAGGTCGTATATGTATTTCCATTGACATTTACTGTTATACCTGTAACATTTATAAACTGATTGTAATTGTTTGTTATCTTGACTACCATCATTGTTGAATTTGCTTCTGCCGCCTGCATTGTTATTCCTTTAAAACCGCTTATTATTGTAGGTGCTGCCGGTACTTTGAAAACTCCTAATGAGAAAAGTATTACCAATACTAACACTATTATGATTAGAACCCAGCCCCAGCTCATTAAATAATCCAGTGCTGCCTGAGCACTTCTTCCCTTACTAATAGTTTTTCTAGTTTTTTTATTTATAGTGGAAGGCATATTATAATGATGTAATTTCCTCTATAAATAATTATAATATATAAGATAATAAGTCATAGAGAAAAAGATAAAATACCTTGATTACTTAACATATGAATGGAGTATTATATAAAAGACATAAAAAAAGCGGAATTTGAAGGCAAAGAAATTGAATTAAACGGTTTTGTAAATAGCATAAGAAAAGGCAAAAACAATTCTTTTCTAATATTAAGAGACCCCAGCGGAACTATACAATGTGTAAGTCATTCAACAGATAAAAGTTTCCAAGATGTAAACAAAATAACAAGAGAATCAGCTATAAAAATAAAAGGAAAATTAAGAAAAGATGAGAGAGCTGAAGGTGGTTATGAGATTGCAATAGAGGATTTA
Organism: Nanobdellota archaeon; assembly: GCA_021846665.1. GTDB lineage: Archaea > Nanobdellota > Nanobdellia > Parvarchaeales > Parvarchaeaceae > Parvarchaeum. Next base: position 70,132 of record JAJZWM010000001.1, read on the forward strand.
AATATATACTCAATTGCTGAGCCTTATCCACTAAAAAAAGGCCATAAAAAAGTTTTTCTTTTTGATAACCGTCACTTATGGCTTAGAAGTCCAAAAATGACTGCTATAATGAAAATAAGATCAACAGTATTTTCTTCAATACATGAATTTTTCTCATCGAATGGATTCTATGAAATTCAATCACCGTCTTTCGTAGGAGGAAGCGTTGAAGGAGGTTCTACTTTATTTGAAACGAATTATTTTGAAAAGAAAGCATACTTAACACAGAGCTGGCAACTATACGCCGAAGCAATGGTTGATGCATTATGGAAAATTTATACTGTTGCTCCTTCATTTAGAGCAGAAAAAAGCAGAACTTGGCGTCACTTGACTGAGTTTTGGCATGCCGAAGCCGAAGTTGCGTTTAAAACAAACGAAGAAGTCATGGATATAGAAGAAAAACTCATTAAATATATAGTAAAAAACGTTCTAATAAATAACGCAGATGAATTAAAATTACTAAAAAGAGATACTACTGTTCTTGAAAATGTTGTTAACAAGCCTTTTCTTAGAATGAAATACGAAGAAGTAATAGACCTAGCAAATAAAAATGGCCTTAAACTTGAGTACGGTGCTGATTTAGGAGCAGATGAAGAAAGAGCAATAACATCTAAACTTGATATACCTATTTTTTCAATGAATTACCCTATAGAATTAAAACCGTTCTATCACAAACCAGACCCAAAAGACAATAAACATGTTTTATGCAATGATCTTTTAGCGCCAGAGGGTTATGGAGAGGTTATAGGCGGCGGACAAAGAGTTGATGATAAGGAAACTCTTCTTAAAAGATTGAAGGATGAAGGACTAAATGAAGAAGACTATGAATGGTATATTGACATTAGAAGATATGGCGCAATACCACATTCAGGATTTGGGCTTGGAGTAGACCGGCTAGTAATGTGGATTTGCAAACTTCCACACATAATGTATGCTGTCCCATTCCCAAGAACACCTAGAAGATTAAATCCATAGTTACTTTTAATTGAAGCTAAGGTATACTTAACATTTAAATTTCTTATTTTGTAACAAAAAGTAATTTAAACTAGCCAATGCAATAAAATATATGGATAAAGCAAAAGAGAAAAATGAAAGTAAGTCAGAGCAAAACATTAAAAAAACGCCAATTACTTTTATATTAGCTATTGTTTCTGGAGCAATAGCAGTAATATCCGGGATACTTACAATAGTAAAAAACCTTTCAATATTGACATTTAATTCACAAAGCGTTTTAAGTGCAGCAAATAGTACAGCAAATTCTACTACATTACAATATCTAAGTCTTGCATTAAATGGTGTTTCAGGCGTAAAAAATGGAATAATTGTCCTTGGCCCATTACTCATAATTGCAGGGATATTTATGATAATTGCAGCTTTTTACCTTAAATCAAAAAACAGAGAAACAAGAAACTTCGGAACATTTTTGGTTTTTCTTTTCAGTCTTTTTGCCATACTTGGATTATTAATATATGTTCCATTCGACTCTCTTTCTATTTTGGTTTTAGTCTATTTTCCACTTACTACAATAGGAAGCATAACCTATGCTTTAATAGTCATATATATTATAATAGGGATAATAACAGGTGCACTTGCTTTACTAAAAGATAAAAGATATTTATCTTAAAAAATACTTGAATAAAGACTATGAACAACGCAAAGATAATGACGAAAAAGGTAGTAACAGTTGAAATTAACACTAGCATAGAAAAAGCTCTTGAGATAATGGATTTAAGAAAGATAAAAGAATTGCCGGTAGTGCAGAATAAAAAATATGTAGGTTTAATAGTTTATTATGATATCCTGTCAAGAGACATTAACAAAAGCTTGAAAGCTGGAGATTTTATTAAAAAAGCACCGGCTATCCTGCCAAAGGACAGCATAGGCAGAACAATAAGCATAATGCAGGATTCTGGAGTCGGAGCTCTGCCAGTAGTAGATGAAGATAAAAAAGTAATAGGGATAGTTTCAGATTTTGATGTATTAAAGCTTTTGATAAATGATAGAATATTTGATTCATTTAAGGTTGAAGATGTAGTTATAAAGCGATTTCCAATACTTAGAACTGATGACACAATAGGAAGAGCACAAAAATTAGCGGCAATAAACCGTATTGATAATTTACCGATAGTAGATAATTTTGGCAAACTTGTTGGGCAAGTTTCAACGTCTGATATATTAAGTTATATCTTTGAGAAGAAACTGACTAGAACTAGGGGCAAAAAGGATCCGCATAGAGATGAAAAGTTACCTACTGAAAGAAACATAATGGAAATAGCTAAAGCAGAAATACCTAAACTAAATCTTACCCTGAATCTAAGAAGAGCGCTTGAACTCATGCTTAGCTCAAAAATAAAGAGTGGTATAGTTATAGATAATAATGGCAAACCTGTTGGTATACTGAGCAGGCTTAAGATTTTAGACTTACTAAATGGAAAAAACATAGGAGAAAACGTAGATTTAACAATTTCTGGGGATTATGATTGGGACTTTGTAATTTTAGTAAGAAATGAAATAAATAAAAGAGAAAGATTTCTTGTTAATTCGGTGGGTATAAAAAGCATAAGAATAAATGTGAAGAAAATAAAGAAAGCTGCGGATCAATATCAAATAAATATGCTTGCGATGGGCAAAAAGAGATATAATATAAAAGCAGATGGCATTTCTAAAGAGATGATATTCGAAGAGATAGTAGACAAACTTGATAGTGCTTTAGAAAGAATTAAGGATTAAAAAGAAAGAAGAGAGGTCTGTTTTTCTATCTTTTCTCCGAATATACTATTTAATTCGACATCGAGCAAATGAAGTTCATCTGCAAGATATGGAGAGATGTGATATTTCTGTGCTATATCTAAAGAGATTGAAAGATACTTTTTTATGTTTCCCTCACTGGAAGTAAGCACAAGGTTACCCCCGCATTTCAAACATTTTCCAATAAGAGGCGCTCTTCTATATCTTTCATTGCATTTGACGCAACGAAACTCCTGAGTTCCGAATCTACGCAAATTTCCTTTTATATCTTTTATGAAATGCTTATCTATTATTATTTTTGCAACGTCTGAAACATCTACTGCTCTTATTTTTTCCTGTAATGACATCTGTGCTGATACCTTTTCAAGCATTGTTCCTAGTGTTTTATAAGATGAAACGTTAACCCCGTCATTTATATCTTCCGTATCATGTGTAAAGAATATTGTTTTGTAAGGATCACTGAATATATCCTTTACCTGCATTATCTTAACGTCCGAAGGTTTTGCATAATTCAGTGTGGCTTCATAAAACTCTACAGGATATTTATCTACAATATCCAGATTATACGCTTCCGAATCTATACTTTCAAGGTCAAGCTTTGATGAGATAACTAGGGGAGAGTCCATATATCTTGCACCCCTAGAGTCAGGAAGCAAGCCTCTATCAAAATTAAGCAACATGTCTGTTAAAAGCATTAGTGCAGCTTCATCTCCATCGCAGTTCCTACGCATTGCAGCGTGGAAAAATGGGTGAGCAAATAAGCCCTGTGTTTTCGAGAAACCTATTATTCTGCCAACCGTTCCAGAAGAGGTATGTGGAGCTAAACCTATAACTAGCTTTCCTACTAAATCCTCCTTAGAATTTACATTCATTATGCTATCTACTTTATAGTACCTTGTTAAAAGTTCATCTATGAACTTAGATACTCTTGAAAAAACTTCGGCTGCGTTTTCATTCATGTTACCAAAAGTGGGAAGAATTATATCCTGCTGCTTTAATTGTAGTATCTGTTCTTTATCCTCAAGCTCTTTACCATAAATATCATGGGTATACCCTAATTCTTTAAGTCTACTTATACTCGTACTAACTTCTTTTGGCTTGAAATGAGTTATTGGCACTTCTATTGCATCGAATCTAATTGTTCCGTCTTTGTTTACATTCAAATTATTAATTGCACGTAATATTCCTTTTTCCAATGGCTCTATATCTCCATTAGAATTAAAAACACCTTTAACTCCTTTTATTACAGCGGGTCTGTCTTTTATTTCAAGTTTATTAAATGCCCTGTCAAGATATTCCTTTAAATTTATTTTTTGCTTTGCTTTTTGAACAGTAGGTTTACCATGATGAAACATATCTGTAGTTTTAGTCCCACATATTCTGCAGTACCTTATTCTTTTTGTTTCTAAACCACATATATCACATTTTGCAAATATGCTTTCTCTTTTACAATTCTCACAGTAAAAAAGCCCATATTCTGCAAGGACAGTTTCTTTTTGAGCTGCAACAATTACGTTCCTTGATGCACCGCCGCTTTCTCCTATTGGAAATATAACATTTGGATTTGTATCCATCTCTCTCATCTTTGCCTTTTCAGGCCTACCTAACCTTCCACCTATGAAAGTACCAGCTATATCCATTATTTTTAATTTGGATATATTGCTTAAAAGCTCCAAATTTGAAAAATTTTGGCCAATTTTCAAAAGAATTGTATCAAAATTATAGTTTCCATACCCAATAGTAAACAGAAATGAGTCTGCATTGTCTATCACTATACTGTTTCCTTTTAAGTAATGCTCGATAGCTATAATTTCAAGTATTCTTTTTATTTCAGCATTAAATGGAAGTATAAGTATTTTATATGCAGATCCAGGTATTTCGTTTTGATACTCTATTTTTGCATTTGTATTGACATATTCTATAAGATCAGTTAATTGCTTGTAACTTATCTGTGACCAAAAATATAAGAATTTTGGATGTAATGGAATAGAGTATTTCAACGAGAAGTCCTTGTATTCTGAAAAACTACTAAGCTTTTTGGCTTCTTTTATTGCTTCTTCCCCTTTACTTTCAACTATCCTATCCCACCATTCGCTTACAAAAGGAGAAGGCATTAATAAATGTCCCTGCTCTGAAAAGTCTCCGTAATTAAACAGTATATCTCCTACGTATAATATTTCTTCTATTTCATTAAGGGATTGTTCTGCTTGTTTAACTGTATTTATTCTCTTTACAGAACCATTCTTTAGCTTTACTATCGGACCATCAATCGTTGAACAAGGAGTTACAGCACATGCTTTTCCAGGAAGCTCAACCCTTAATTGAGAGCCAGTAGCAATAAAATTAGAGAGTATCCTATTTGTAGCCGGATTTATTGAAGCGGCTGCAAGGCCTGAAGTTCTGCTCCTACCATAATGTAGTCTAAATCCACCGCTTGTAAGGGGATAAGAAAAAACTGGCCTACCTGCTGCTAATTCTTCAATATAACGATAATTTGGTAGCACTTTCTGTGTAGTATTATTCTCCTTTTCATTTGCGCTCTTTTCTGCATGTGAAAGTTCTTTCAATTTTAAGTAATCTGGTAAAAATGCAAAATCATCTTCTATATTATAGTTTTTTGCAAAACCTTTCATTAATTTATTTACTTTATTTGATTTTTGTGCAAAGCCTTCACAGAGTACTAAACACATACCTCCTCTTATTCTATTAGTTTTTATCCTTGGTAAGTCTTTGTATGCAGACACTTCTCTTTCACTTGTCGGATCACCTTCGATCTCTATAGGTATATTCTTAAGTAGAAAATCTAATTCATTCAAACTAGGAAGGTACTGTAACCTCGCTTCATAATCATTATAATCGGTAACTTCAACTTTTATCCTGCTTATCTCTTGTTCTGTTGCATCATATTTACCATAACCAAAGTTAGCTCTAAGAGCGTCTGCTATAACTACAACAGATGCTGCGGCCGTACCTCCTGCCCCTCGTATTGGGCCACCAAAATGACATGCAAAGTATTCTTTTCCATCCATCCTTTTCTTAAACTCGAGCTTTACAAAACCTTCTAGCGGTGCAGAAACTATTCCAGAAGTTATATAAGCAAGCCCTACTCTTATTCCCATTTCTATTGCATCGTGTATATTTTCAAATTTAACGAACTTTGATTCAGCAGTCGCTATTGCACTGTCAATTGCGACCCTCCAGTCATTTGGCCCGTATTTCTTCTCTTTTTCCCTTATAAAATCTGCAAGACCACTTTTTATCAGCTTTGAATTTAGAACAGAAAGCAAACCCTCTATCCTATCTGCAACATCCGAAGCTAAAGGTATGTTTATAGGTTTTAATCTTCCTATGATTTCATATTGTTTTTTAACCTCAGCAGTTATTTGGTTATGATAAGAATCTGTTTCCATATTTAACTAAAATTATATGACTTACACAATTAAAACATTATTGCTAAAAACAAAGAAGTGGGCCGCGAAGGGGATTTGAACCCCTGTCTAAAGGGCCACAGCCTTTTATTCTGCCTAGCTAAACTATCGCGGCCATTTTGCATTAAATATATTAAATCAGTATTATATTATTAATAGTTGATATATAATTATAGTTCAATAAGCTGGCAGATATTATGGAAAAAAAGGAGGTAGAAGAGATAATTAAGAGAAAAATGAATGAAAACCCTAAAGAACTTATACCTATTGATTCGCTCATTGAATTAGGGTTAAAAAGATATAAATGCAAAGTCTGTGGCAAGAATTTTTGGAGTTTCACTGAAAAAGACAAATGCGGAGATGTTGACTGTATAGGTGAGTATACTTTCTTCAACAAAAATATATCCTCTTTAAAAGCAAGCTACGAGGAGATATGGAAAGATTTCTCATATTTTTTTAAAAAAACAAAGCATAAAGAAATAAAACGCTATCCTGTTGTTGCCAGATGGAGAGATGATATATATTTTGTAGAAGCTGCTATAGATGATTTTGCACCATATGTAATAAAAGGCGTTGCAGAACCACCTGCGAACCCACTAGTTATACCACAGATATGTTTAAGATTCAATGATATAAACAACGTTGGATTATCTGGTAGGCACCTTACAAGTTTCATAATGGCAGAAGAAGCTGCATTCAATACAAAAAAGAAGAAAACATACTTTGACAACGAAGCAATAAAATACATAACAAATTGGATTTTAAATGGGCTTAAAATAAAAAAGGAAGAATTGACATTTATAGAAGATGCGTGGGCTGGAGCCGGATACGCTGGCAGCTGCCTTGAATACTTTGCTGGCGGTCTTGAACTTGGAAACCAGGTTTACATGCGTTATGTTATAAATGATAACAAATTAGAAGGGATTCCTACAAAAACAATAGATATGGGCGCAGGTCTTGAGAGATGGTCTTGGGTTGTTAACAATACCCCTACAATATACGAGGCAACTTTTCCTAAAGTTATAGAATTCATTAAAAGTAAAGTAGGAGTAAATTATGACAATGAAAAGATAAAAAAAGCATATGAATACATTGGAAAAATGGACTTTGAAAAGACAAGAATAGAGGATGCGATAAAAGCCATAGCAGAAGAAACAAAAACTGACGAAGAAGAAATAAAAAAATTACTTAGTGATATGCAAGCGATTTATTCCATTGCAGATCACAGCAGAACTTTATTAGTAGCAATACACGATGGCGCACTACCAAGTAATGTCGGCGGAGGTTACAACCTTCGTAATATACTACGCAGAGCATTGAACTTCATACAAAGTAAAAAATGGGACTTGGACATAAACGAAGTTATAGAAGAACATAAGAAAGAATTTGGCAACTGGTTTAAAGAATTAAAGAACACTGAAACAAAATCTATAATAAATAAAGAAATAGAAAGATACAATGAGTTCAGAGAAAGAAATGAAAAACTTATCTCTTCCTTGTTAGATAGAAAGGAAATAAAAGAAGATGAAATGCTTGAATTGTACCAATCAAATGGTATTACTATAGATGATATAAAAATAGCCGCTGAGGTAAATGGTAAAAATATAAGTTTACCCGAAAAGTTCTACAGTGATATAAATAAAGCAAAGAAGAAAAAAGTTGAAGATAAAGATTATTCTTTTATTGATGGCATAGAAAAAACTAAAAAACTCTTCTACGATGAAAAACTGAAAAAAGCAAAGGCAAAGATAATAAAAATTGTAAATCCAAACAAGATCATACTAAACCAAACCATATTTTACCCTGAAATGGGAGGACAGAAATCAGACAGAGGGAAAATTGATAATTCTGATGTAATAAATGTTGAAATTAAAGATGATATTATAATACATTACTTAAAAGACATAACTGGATTAAAAGAAAACCAAGAAATAGAAATGAAGATAGACGCAGAGAGAAGAGAGCTTCTAAGAAGGCACCATACCGCTACACACATAATAAACCAAGCCTGCCGTAGAGTTTTAGGTGATTTTGTGTACCAGAATGGAGCAGAAAAAGATATTGACCAGGCACACTTGGATATAACTTACTTTGATAAACTAACTGAAGAACAGGTAAACCAGATAGAAAGACTTGCAAATGAAGTAGTTTCAGAAAACATGAAAATAACTGCAAGTATTGTACCAAGAGAAAAGGCAGAAAGTAAGTATGGTATGTCTATTTATCAAGGCGGCGTAGTTCCTAATGCAGATATACGTATAGTTAAAATAGATAACTATGATGTTGAAGCTTGTGGAGGACTCCATTGCAATAACACTGGAGAGGTTGGACTTATAAAAATCATAAAGACAGAAAGAATACAAGACGGAGTTGTACGGGTTGTTTTCAAGGCATATAAACCCGCATTAGAATACGTTGAAAATCTAGATAAGCTTGCAAAAGATTTAACTGCACTATGGGGAGTAAGTCAAGAAGAAATTTATGCGACTGCAAAAAGATTTTTCTCCGAAGCTAAATACTACAAAGAAGCGAAAGAAGAAGCAGATATAGAGTTTATAAGATTACAACTAGGATTAATTCCCTTAAATGAGAAGGAAGGGATAATAATTTTGGAAACAAAATCAAACAATGTAGGAAAGATTGCCGCAGCTATAGAAAGTTATGACAAAAAAGTAATAGTACATGGAGAAAAAATAGGGATAGGTAAACCTAAGGATTCATTTGAAGTAAAAAACAAGCTTTCAAAAATGTACAAAATTGTAGTTGAAAAAGGCAATTTCCTATTAGGACATAATTAATCCAAGCAAAAAGAACGATAAAAATATATATAAATATCGCATTATTTAAGGTTCTATGGCTGAATTTTATAATGCTTCTGAGAATGAAAAGAAGATAAATGATGACTGGAAGAAAAAGAAAACTTGGGAAAAAGTACTAAAGAAAAACAAAGGCAAAGAAAAATTCTATTTTCTTGATGGCCCACCATTTGTAACTAATGAAGTGCATCAAGGAACAATGTACACAATATTCATAAAGGATGCTATAATAAGGTATAAACTTCTCAAAGGCTTTGATGTTAGAGCGCAGCCAGGTTGGGACACACAGGGTTTACCTATAGAGGTAGTTGTAGAGAAAAAACTTGGAATAAAAAACAAAAAAGAGATAAAAGACTTTGGAGAGGAAAAATTCGTAGAAGAATGCAAAAATCTAGTTGAGGGCTACATTAAACTAAATACTAACATAATACTTGATTATGGAGTTCTTTGGTTTTACAATGAACCATATAGAACGTATAAAGATCAATATATCGAGTCAGTATGGTATGGTATAAAGAATGCCTACGATAAAGGTTTGCTTTATACTGGTTTGAAATCAACATGGTTCTGTGTAAGATGCGGTACCCCGATGTCTAACTATGAGATAAGGGATAAATATTATGATAAGGAGGATAAATCTATATATGTTTTATTTGAACTTCAGGACGGAAGATTCCTACTGATATGGACTACTACTCCTTGGACTATTCCTTCAAATGCAGCAATTGCCGTAAATAGCACTTTCAAGTATATAGAAGTAGAAACAGAAGGAAAGAAGGTAATTATAGCAAAGGAAAGAGAAAGTGTGCTTAAAGATCTAAATAAAGAATATAAGGTATTAAGAGAAATAGATGGAAAAGAACTCGTTGGATTGAGGTATAAACATCCTTTTGAAGATATACCTCAGATAAAGAAAAACGCTGATAAAATAGGAATAGTGATAGACGGAAAGGAGATGTCTTCTGAAGAAGGAACCCCATTTGTTGAAATAAATGAAGGTACTGGATTAGTTCATTCTGCCCCTGGCCATGGTGAATCTGACTATAAGATAGGAATGACTAATAACTTACCTATTCTTTCTCCAGTTAATGAAAACGGAAAGTTTACCGAAGAAAGCGGGTGGCTAAGTGGAGAAGATGTACTTAATGTAAACGACAAGATAATAGATTACCTAAATAAAAAAGGCCTTTTATTTGCAGAAAAAAAGATTATCCATAAATACCCACACTGCTGGAGATGCAAAACACCTCTAATAACTAGAGCAAGTAAACAGTGGTTCTTAAGTATAGCAAAGATAAAAGACGAATTAATAAAAATATCCAAAGGAATAAAATGGGTACCACCTATTTCAGAAGACATGTTTGAGTCCTGGCTTGCTAATGCGCAGGATTGGGTAATTTCAAGACAGAGATACTGGAATACTCCTTTACCAGTATGGAAATGCCAAACCTGTGATAATACATTAGTTATAAGTAGCAAGAAGGAACTGCTTGAAAAGGCAGGTATAACCGAGATAGCTGATCTACATAAAAGTAGCGTTGACAAAGTAATAATAAAATGCGACAAATGCGGCGGAGAGATGAGAAGAGTGCCTGATGTAATGGATGTTTGGATAGATTCTGGTTCCGCTTCATTCGCAGCCTTAAATTATCCTGCAAATAAAGATGAATTTGAAAGGTACTTCCCTGCAGATTTTATTTCCGAAGGAAATGACCAGATAAGAGGTTGGTTTTATTCACTTTTAGTTATGGGTTATATAACAACTGGAAAACTACCATACAGAAATGTTTCAATGCATAGGTTTATAGTTGGTGAAGATGGAAACAAGTTATCAAAAAGTGAAGGCAATTACAAACCAATATCAGAGCTAATAAAGGAGGGTTATAGCAGAGACGCATTGAGAATTACATTACTAAAGCATAACTTAGAAGATGTAGCCGTTTTTACCTTAAATGACTTAAAAGATGACACAAAAACGATAAACCTTTTCTATAATCTGGGAAATCTCTATATGTCTGCAAAAGAGATACTAAAAGATGAAAAGACGCAGGAAATTAACTTAAAGGTAGAGGACCGCTGGATAATATCAAGATGGAACAGAGTAAAAAGGGAGGTTCAAACCGATCTTGATAATCTTAGAACTGACTTTGCACTGAATAAATTAACGAATTTTCTTGTTAATGACCTAAGCAGGACATACATAAAACTGGCAAAGGGCAGGATGTTTGATGACAATGATTATACTGCATTTAAGACCTTTGAACACATATTAAAAGAGCTATCCATATCTGCGTCTGTATTTATGCCTTTTATTTCAGAGAAAATATTCAAAATGATAAATAGAGTAGGAAGCACAGTAACTTCTGAATTTCCAATAGTTAACGAAGTCTTAATAGACGATGAGATAGAAAGCAGAATGGAAAGAACAATGGAAATCCTACAGGGGATACTTTCTGCCAGAGAAAATTTAAAGCTAAACCTTAGAAGACCTCTTAAAAAGGTTACAATACCAACAGTTCATTCTGGACAAATAATAGAGGATATAATAATGAGACTTGGTAACATACTACACATTTCATACGAACTAAATGTAGAGGATTTTGATCCAACAATTGATTTTTCTAAATTAAAGCAGAGGATGCAGCAAAACGATATAACTATTGCAACATCAAAATTCTTAGAGCTCACAAAAGAAACTGTAATAAGAAACCTTAAAGAAGGACTGAAACTAAGTTCAGATGGAAAAGATTATAGTATACTTTCTATAGAGATAGATCTTAAACCTAAATCTAAAGAAGAAGTTCAGTTTACTACCGGCAAAGATATTGCATTAATAGATTCCGGAATAACCGATGAGGTTAAGCTGTTATGGATAAAGAGAGAGATAATAAGAGCAGTACAAAATATAAGAAAAGAATTAAAGATGAACAGAAAAGATTCGATAAAGCTTAACATAACTATAAACAATGAACCGGAAAATAGCATAAAAAACGCTATAATGAAAGATGTCCTAGCTAAAACGGGCAGTGAAGAGGGCAAAACCGAAAAACTATTAAAAATACAAGATTTAAATATATCAAATAATAACATCGTTATAGAGGCGTATAAATAATGGTAAACACAAAAATATACAAAGTAGAAAATGTAGTAGCAAGTATCTCACTTAAAGTACAGATACCCTTAAACAAACTTAAAAAACTACCTAACACAAAGTATAATCCAGAACAGTTTCCTGGTTTAGTTTTTAGATTTCCAGACATGCACGTTACATTCTTGGTTTTTGGGAGTGGTAAGCTCGTATGCACTGGTGGAAGATCAAAAGAAGACATAAAAACAGCAATGGCAAGGCTTTTGAAAGAACTGAAAAAAGTAGGCGTTACTGTTAAAAGCGAATGGAAGATAGATATACAGAATATAGTTGCAAGTGGAAATCTTAACAGAACTTTAGATTTAAATAAAATAGCTTATAATATAGACGAAACAGAATACAATCCAGAACAGTTTCCTGGCTTAGTTTATAAACTTGTAAATTCAAAGATAACATTTCTTTTATTTGGAACAGGAAAGATAGTATGTACTGGAGCAAAGAATGTTGAAGAGATAGATGAAGCAATAAAGGTTCTTATAAACGCAATAAAGAAAGCTGCAAATTGAGGTTATAATGAAAAATAGAAAAACGCTAGATTATATAATAATATTTTTTAGCTTGCTTGGATTAGCTGCAATGATATATCTTCTTTTGACATTTACATTTAATTTAATATCTCATAATAGCTGCGACATAATAAGTTCTGTAATAAGCTGTTCGAAAGTTGTTACAAGTAATTATTCAACTTTATTTGGGATATACTGGTATTACTATGGTATAGGGTTCTTTTCAATCATTCTTATATTATCTGTTTTAAGATTATTCAATAAAAATAAAAAGCAGAACAAAATATTTGCACAGACTATCTTTGGATTAAGTATATTCGGTGCAGGTATTGCCTGTTACCTAATATATGTAGAAATATTTTTGGTTCATCATATCTGTATATTATGCACGACCGGACATATAGCAATATTCGGATTGCTTATAACTTCTATCTTGAGATTCACAAAATTTAAGTATACTATTTAGTAACATCTTAATGATTTATAGTCTATATATATTGTTGTTTTACACTCTTGATATTTAACGAAAGCGAAGAAAAAGTAGAAAACATAAACTAAATAGCATGATTTTTCCGCTCACATTTTATAAAATAATTATTAAAAATCCGCATAGCTTACGCTATTGTCCGATGAAAATATTAGCGGTTTTAAATGTGACTGTGTGATTTACGAAGTTTTGGCTGATTAGTAATCGTACGCTGAAGATCTCGGCTTTCGCCTTGGTCCTTACACGTCGATTCTATCAACGGGGTCTTCTTCCCCAGCCTCAACGATGCCTATTTTTACGGAGGGTTTCGAGCTTAGATGCCTTCAGCTCTTATCCCATAGCGTGTGGCTACGCGGCGTACCCTGTCGGATAACCGCTAACTAGTGACGCCGAATCGCTGTTCCTTTC
>JAJZWM010000002.1:0-59741 GCA_021846665.1 Nanobdellota archaeon
TTTACGATTTACCCATCAAAGGTATCCTGCGACGAAACATGGGGATCAAACACCACTTAAGTATAATTCTAATGCTTTTTGCATGTTTTTTATGCTTTTTTTAATGATTTTTGAGCTTTGTTTTCTACCTTTATAGAGTATCTAGATTACGCTTAAAGACTAATTATAACGACAGAAAATAGTCAAAATTGTTGATTTTTCTAGTAAATTATCTACTACCATTCTCACTTTCGCCGCAATATATACACCTATCTATGTTTTCCCTATCATATCGGAATTCTCCTGGGCAATTTTCACTTATAAATAGAGCACCTACAATCTTAGTAGGTTGGCCGTATTTAATAATCTCTTCTATATGGCCATTGATATAACCAAGAGTAATCTTTCCTTTACTTTCTAAGTATTTATGGATATCAATTGTCCATTTAGTTTTAGCTTTTTTAGAGTTTATATAATATATTCCGCCTTTACCATATAAGATACTGTAACCCTTTTCAGGATTTTGAAGATTGAGGATATATAGATCGCCATTCGGCAAATGCGCTTTATTTTCTAAGTCTCTTAATACACCCTCAAGATAAGAGCCTTCTGCATGTATAGTAGAGTGGTGCTGGGATTTAGGTAATAGGCCTCTATGGAATATTATCCCTCTATTATCGTATTTATTTATCTCAGTATAGGTATTAAAGTCTCTCTTATATGATGCTTCTACACCACCAATGCACCCTTCTATTCCTGCCATAATTTATTCTTCTAAATTTATTACTATGTAATACTGAGAGAATAACTGATATAAATAGTTTATTTAGAATTTGATACACTTAAAAACTAAAGAGAATGGGCTAAATTAGTCAAAAATTAACCTCTAAACATTACCTCTGCTGATTAACTTTTATCAGTAACTTTTTTGAAAAGATCTAGATAAGCTTTTACCTTATCATAAACGCGATCTATTACTGTCTTTAAGTCTTCTAAAGATGCAGCAGATTCAAACATATACCCGCTTATATTTCTAAATTTTATAAGTAAGTTAAATGCATCTTTTATTCCATCTAATTCTTTATAGATATCCATAATCTTGTTATCATTTACCACCAAAATAAATGCATCTAATATGTTGTGTGTTTTTGGGACCTCTTTGTTTTTTGATAATAGAATAGCTTTCATCCCTATCTCAAGAGCCATTTCTAAACAGTATAATGCCCCATCGTAATCCTTTTGCTTTATACCGGCACTAGCCAGATCAAACCATCTAGTAGCGCTCTCCATTGCTTTTTTAGATACTATTCTTTCCATTCCAGCACTAAATTATTACCCATTTTTAGCCAGGTATACCTTATTTTCTTAAGATTACTAATAAATTCACTTAATATTCCATCTTTTTCGTATAAGATTATACCCTCCTCTAATAATGAAATATAAAATGGTCTAAACTCTGCTAAATCTTCTTTCTTTAAAATAACCTCACTTATGTACAGATATAACCCTTTTGTAACTAATTTCTGTCTAATAGAGTCAATTTCCTTAATTATTTGCTCTAATTTATCGAAATATGTTAATACATTTCCATCAACAACGACTAATACATCTATGTCACTATAACTATTAAAAGTTCCCCGAGCAATTGATCCAAAAAGCATAATTCCAAGAACATTTTTATCCTGTTTAACTTGATCTACAAATGTTAAGATATAATTTTGTATATCTACGTCTAATTTCAAAAAATTTACTTTTTTCTTTATAAATTCATTAATAACATCAGAAAAGGTAACTTTTCTATTCGACTTTGCCTGTATCACAGCCTTTGCATCAACAAGTGTATTATATGCATTTTCATCAAGTAAGGTCTGCTTATATTTTTTATTTCTCATATGTATTATGTATACACTGTGTATATATAAAAGTTAGTTCGAATTTAGAACATTTTATTCGGAGATACTAACATACCTTTTAACATAGATTTGATCAAATGCCACTTAATTACAAGGTTATTATGAAATTTATACCTAAATAAGCTAAAACTCTAATAATAGAAATAAAGCTTACATGGTCTTTACTTCTTTCTTCCTCTCATCTCTTAACTCAAATATAACCGTTTGTATCTTCTTAGCTTCATCTACATTCAAGGCCCTAAGATAATTTACGCTTGGTATCCGCCTATTATTTACCATTATCATTCCACCAATAGCAGATATATAAAGAGAAGTTAATCCAAGAATCCTATCTAATATAGATCTGTTAAGTATAACATCCTGAACCATCTCAAGAGGCAATGAATCTACTGAGTAACCTATTACACCTCTTCCGCTTATTAGCCTCTTATTTGTTATCCAGTATCTATATTTATTGTAAGATACCATAGAAACGAAAATTCCAATTAGTATAATGGCGACCATAATACCAAAGAAGGATATAAGAATATACGGAGTTGGAAGGGGCGGAGTACCGGTTGCTAAAAGTAAGGAACTAAAAGCCGCAATAACAATACCAGCTACAACCACTCCAATGAATCTCTGCAGTATGAAACCTTTTTTGTTGGGCCTAACTTCATATTTTACAACTTCTCCCTGCTGCAAAGAAAAAGGCAATTCTGCTTCTGCCGCTATTATGATAAGAGGTTTATAAGATATTTAAAGCTTTCTACAGTAATGTGGAAAATAATAAATAAACTACCCATTTATCGTAATTATGACCTTAACCCCTGATTAAATTTGAAGATTAATTAAAATAGACAAAAAATCGGACAAATAGCTGTTTTGCACGAGTTATCTACGACTTTGAGTCTTTATCCCCTTCCAGCACATAGAAATCCGGATAAACATCTTTATAGAGGGCTTTCCCTTTATAATTAATAGGGAAAGTTCTCCATCTGTCTTCTTCAAGTTTTTCTTCATACTTTTTCTCAAGTACTTCTTCCCATTTTCCGGGTTCATACTCTGTAATATCCGTGGTAAGGCCATGTTTCAAATAACGAGGATCAAATGAGTAAAGACTCAATATAAGTACTCTTTTAAAGTTCCTGCGACTAGTGCTGTATAAATCTAATACGTCTATATCGAATTGAGGGACGGTATGAAATTCAGGGTCTGAAGGAACATATGTGAGTATAATTTTATAAATCCCTGTTTTAATTGTATCTTTAATGCCGGTTTTAATTTCTGTCCGACGATGGCCAGTGCGATCAACGTTATAACAATTCTTCTGCAGAAAAACTGACATTTCATATAATTTTCTTATTCTTTCTATTTCCTCGTTTCCGGTGTTAGTCGGACCAACAGACCTGCCACAAATTGGCTTTCTAACCTCTTTTTCATGTTTATTGTTTTCCTCGCTAATTATACCGTCTAATTTTTCTTTTCCCATATTTTACCTTCTAATATGGTCTAAAACTTTATCTAGAGTCTCTTTTTCTGGCATTTCCATAGTTTATCTTCTTAAATTCATTACTACGGAGTATTATAGAAAATAGGTTATATAAATACTTTATTGGGGAGGATAAAAAGATTAAAAACAAGAGTTTAATTGATTAGTCATGTTTTACATCTTGCAAATACTTAAACTTAGGAGTTTAATTCCTTTACACCCTTTTTCTCCCACATTTTATGGCTATTTTTAATTATATTTTCAGTTGTACTTTCCATCCAAAGAGAATCTACGTATTCTTTGTTTATTTTCAGAACTTTTCCCATTAGACCAACCTTTTTACCACCAGACTTACTAAATAAAGTTATAGATGCCTTATTTAACGGAATTGTATTCATTAGGATGATTTTTATACCCCTATTAAGCACACTTTTAGCTATATCATATACCATATAATAAGATAATCCGCTACCTCTAAATCCTTTAGCTACAAAATACCCTATCTCTCCAACATGTTTACTATAATAAATCCCATGTACTGTTGTTGGTCTAGTAACATTAAAACTAGCAACTTTCTTTGAATTATAAAAAGCAGTCAATATATAGTTATTAATCTGGCGTCTACTAACTTTTTTGCCATTTATAATTACTCTAGAGATAACTCTTTCGCTCTGTACTTTTTCTATTTTTACTTCTCTACCATCTTTAAGTTTTATCAACATATCGAAATTAAACATTATAGATTTATTAACTTACATAATATAGATATATTTTTATTGAGAATTTTATACAGAACTTATTAACTTAGATTTATTTGCTCAAAAATAATAAAATAGTTAATGGAATTAGAACTTGGTATATTACTAGCGTTAGCTACACTTTTTTTATGGGGTGGCGGAGATTTCCTTATACAAAGAACAACAAGAAAATTTGGAGATTGGGAGACTACATTTCTTATTGCAGCAGTAGGTACTGTCATTCTAACACCACTTGCTTATCAGGATATAATAAGGTACCTAAGTTCTGTAACAATAATTGTAGTATCAATTATAGCTTCGGTTTTTGTGATTGCTGCTTCAATATTTGATTTTGAATCATTAAAAAAGGGAAAAATTGCAGCGGTAGAGCCTCTTCTAGCCCTGGAAATCCCAACGGTTGCAGTTTTCTCATTTATCTTATTAAACAAAGGATTATCGGCATTCGAGATATTGCTTATTTCTATAGTAATTATTGGTTTAGTTCTTGTTTCATTAAAGGAATATAATTTCAAGCTATTAAGATCAAAAGGACTTGAAAAGGGGGTGATATTAATGACAATTGCAGCCATTCTTATGGGAGGAACTGCTTTTTTTATTGGATACGGTTCACGGATAACTAATCCTTTTTTTATAAACTGGTTTATTGATTTAATCATCACTATCTCTATAGCTATTTACCTTTTCTTTAATGGTAACCTGCACCATCTTATAAGAAATACCCTAAAATTTCCAAAACTTGTACTCACTACCTCTATTTTTGACAATCTTGCATGGATATCGTTTGCAGCTGCTGTACTTTATATACCGATAACTATAGCAATGACTGTATCCGAAAATTTCATAGTAGTTGCAGTTTTATTAGGCTTAATTATTAATAAAGAGGCTTTACGATCTCATCAAAAAATTGGATTTATTCTAGCACTTGTTGGAACAGTTATACTCTGCTTATCAATATAAAAGAAAAGAGAGATTTTTATTATAGATATAAATACAGATTAAAGATATGTTAAAATTGTTATATTATCAAACTATTTATTATCGATTATATTTCATTAGTTCATTAAGTTTTTCCTCAAATTCTCTCTTAGATATCTCACCATTTACATATCTTCTCTTTAATATATCTTCTGGACTTTCGTAGTTATACCACCTATAATGAGGTCTGTGATACCTGTATTTTCCTGGTAAAAACCAGCTTATAATCCATAATATAAAAAGCACACCTAACAATGCGTCAAATGCATTCCAAAATATGTTATGGGAATAATTAAATGGAAAAGAGATTATAGCTAATATCGCAGCAAAAACAGCTGCAACTATAACAATAAGTATTAAAATACGAAAAATTAAACGAAATAATCCATCAAAAGGATCGAAATCATATTGATTAGAAGCCCAATTAGTTTTCTGTGTTTTACTTGTCATATCTTAGAAATGCTTTATAAATTTAAATGATTTATTATAATAAATATAATAATATTTTAATATATTTTATATTAAATATATATTTTATTATTAAATCATTTAATTTGATATAAATAATAAATATTTTCATAGATTGTTTTTATTGAGTTATCTATTATACATAATATGATATAATAATATAATTTATAATAATTATATAAATAATATTATATTGATATTAGTAATATCTAAATATATGTAAAATTATGAATTCATAAATAATGCAATATCTTTCTTTTAATTTAAATGATTCTAGACGCAATAATAAGTATTAATTATCTTATGCTATCAAATGTTTTATTCCTGATATTATATCATTCTCATTCAGATTTTCATTAGCGATCTTAAAAACTTCCTCATCAAACTGTTCACTTTTATATTCATGTATAAGTTTATTTCTAATGTCCCTTAACCTCCTTATCTTCTCGTTTATATTGTCTTTAAAAATTTCTGAAAAAGCTGCGATCAATGATAAATCTTCTCCAACGACTTTTAAATTTAGCTCTTTGTAAAGAATAGCGAGTATGTCTATCTCAGTATCGCTTATCAATTGGAGTCTTCTCTCAACAGTGCTTTTAACAAGTATGTTGCTTTTTTTATATTCCTCTTGTGTCTTTGGTAAAACTTGGGCAAGTTCCTTTGAAAATCTTTCTAAATCCAGAGATTTTTCTAGTATCCTATCCTTTATTGTTTCATTATTCATACAGTTTTTAATGCCTCTCTTAATGTATGCCTTAAATCGGCAGATTTCTTTATTAAAGCAATTGTATAATCATACAAAACAGAACTATTTGAGCAGTATAAAACAACTGCATCATTAAAAACGTTGATTTGAACTTCAGCAGGAAGAGAATTGATTATAGAAAGATCTAAGTAATCTTCTCCACCCAAAAATGATACATAATCAGAGTATACCTTTGAAGAATCCTCTGATTTATATAATAATAAACCTATATCGACATCTCTGAAATCAGGATCTTTTCTAGCGTAACTGCCAAATAAAATGACTGATAGTATCCTATCATCTTTTTTTGACTTTTCTACTATCTTTTCAATTAAGAAATTTATTTTATTTATAGTCTTTGTCCATCTAATCAAAGATTCCTCTGCAGCTTTACTTATGGCCCCTCTGCCGTAACCAAAACGCTTCATAGCAGTAGCTCTAAATGATTGATCAATTCTTTCTGTAGAATATATCTTTATTTGAGACATATTAGAACTATAGTTCTTTTAGTATAAATAATTTATTATAAAGTTATATAAGAATACTTAATTTATTTATAGTAGTATTCTAAGATATAAATCAAAAGCAAATAAATAAAACCAATTTAAATAATAATAAGCAATTAAAAGTTTACTTTATCTTTGAAAGATCTTCCTTGTAGGTTTCCTTGGAAAGCAAAGCTGAAGATAGTATGAATATCTCACCTACTATTATCCCTATCGCTGTAATCCACCAAAAAGAACCTAAAGCCGCATGTAATGTAGTTACGTTTGTAGTATTAGTTAAAGGATTCACTGCACCAACTGCTGCTAGTATTATAACTGAACTCCAAGAACCCACTATAAACCCGCCGTTAAATGCTATCCCTACACCAGTGCTCCTTACTCTAGTAGGGAATTTCTCTGCCAGGTAAGCAGGTATAACTCCATACGCTCCTGTTGTTACAAATGCCAATACTGATGCTAAAAAGCCGGCCATTAATATACCGTAAGCTCCAGTGAACATCCCATACATTGTTGGAAATGCCAGTATTATTGCTAATCCTGAAAATATATATAATGCTTTCTTCCTTCCAATAAGATCACTTATATAACCTGAGGAGAAGTACCCAAGTAATGAAGTTAAAATCGCGACTATAACTATATACAAGAAATCAGGAAAACCTATCCCAAAGAATTCTGGCAAAGTAGTTGGATAAAATCCTAAAGTTAAACTGTATATCCATGCTATTCCTGTCATTGCAAGTAAACCTACAAAAAATGAGTTTCTATACTGCTTGTTCGAAAAAACTGTTTTAATTGGATGTGGATCAAGCTTTTTCTTCTTACTTATATCTGACCAAAGATATGATTCAGGCATTCTCAGCCTTATTATTAAACCAACTATTACTGGTATTATACCTATAAAGAAGAACACTCTCCATCCAGCACCGTAAGCAGCGCTTATAAATGAGCTACCATAAGCTGTCCTTAAAGTAAGATATACTCCTCCGGCTAGGGCATAACCGATAGGATAACCGCCTTGTAAAAGAGAGCCTATTCTGCCCCTGTATTTTGTATTTACACTTTCTGTCACTATAGAAGAGCTGTTCCCGTATTCTCCTCCGGCAAATACGCCGGTTATCATTCTGAAAAGCGCAAGAAATATTGGTGCTGCTATACCAATCTGTGCATAAGTAGGCAACAGGCCAGTCGCAAATATTATAATTCCCAATCCTAATAAGGTAATTACCATTGCCAGTTTTCTTCCTCTTCTATCTGCAAATCTACCGAATATAAGACCACCGACGGGCCTGAAAACAAGGCTTATGAAATATATTGCAAACGCCCCTATTATAGCTAGGATAAGATCACCAGCTGGGAAAAACAACGTAGCGATCACTGGAACAAGAAGAAACATTGCGCTTAAGTCATAAGAATCTAGAATCCAGCCTGATAAACCGCCAGCAAATATTCCTTTTAGTTTTTTGCCGTTTATACCCAGTTGCATTTAAATTTCAACATTTTTAAGTATTTAAATATTACTTTTATTAGTAATCTATGGGTATATCTAAATTTTCTCTTTGGAAGTTTTTGCATATACCTTTACAGGTATATTAGTATCTATATATAATGTAAAATCTTGTTCTTGCAAAAGGTTTCCCTTCTTTTTAGTATCTCCTAAAGATAAGGATATACCTGGAAATATGTGCCTAAATGATTGTTTTAAGTATTTTAAAGAATAATCTCCATTGGTATCTAATTGTACCAAGGTATTATTATCGTATAGCGCTGTAAATTTAGTTAGATCCTTGGATGGAATATACTTTAAATCTATCTCAATGCTGTGGATATTTCTCTCTTTATCCATAGAATAAAATTCAAAGTGATTTAAATCTAAAGGCATAAGGCGAGTTTTATATCTTTTACCTACATCTGGAAGTTTACCATATAATTCATCTTTGCCGTAGTAGTATTCATCACTAGCTATAAGCCAATTGTGTACATTCATTTTAAGCTTTTTTCTATCGATATATACTATTTCGTCAACCAAAGCCCCATTTTTTATTTCTGGTTTCCAGTAAGCGAAGGAGTGACTCAAATTAAATACTTGTGCTGAGCGATCACCAGATACAGCATCAATCAAGAGGACTTCTAAGCTCCTATTATGTCCCTTCCTAGTTACCATAAATTGTCCAGGGAACTTTTCCGGCTGTATGTAATCTAGTTCATCCGGATTATCTACAGGAAGATCTCCCATATCAAATTTTATGGCCTTTATCTTATTTTCCATTTTATTATATAATTATACACGTATTAATAATTATTTCAGAAGATATTTTAGAAAATCCTATATTTAAATCACTCATCGTCATGCTACAAATTTTCTTCTATTATGTTATTACACAATTTAACTGCATTTCTTGTTAGATCTAAGTATTTTAGTGCAAGAGTTTCTAAGTCTTTTTTATCAATGTTATAATTGAAGGTATACCCACTCACCTGTCTATTCACAAGTAATTCTGGCAGGAGATATCTTGTAATCTCTCTTATTTCTTCTCTTTTTTCCTTAGATAGTTTTTCTGAGTTTATTATCTTACTGTCCACGATTTCTATTATG
Organism: Nanobdellota archaeon; assembly: GCA_021846665.1. Lineage (GTDB taxonomy): Archaea > Nanobdellota > Nanobdellia > Parvarchaeales > Parvarchaeaceae > Parvarchaeum. Next base: position 9,409 of record JAJZWM010000002.1, read on the forward strand.
TTGTGCATTTTTGGTGGCTCTACGCGGAATGATAGAAGCAAAGCCTTTAATGCGATCTCGACAGCCATTTCTTCGCTGTACAAAGCCGTATTGTAAATTTTTTTATCTGCCATTGTCTCCGCAGTCAAAAGCCAATTTTTCGCTATTTTCATAGCTTCTGCCGCTGTTTCTATTCCCATACAATTATCTCACCAAACTCTGTATTTACTCGTTTATGATGTATATTTGTAATATATTTAAGGAATTCAGAAACTGCATTACCACGTTGAAATAAAACTATGCCATAATCTACTATTTCAAAGTATATTGGATTAATTTTTTTCACGTCTTCTATGTTTATTATAAGCGGACTTATGTAAAGTGATAAACCTCTTTTTATTAAATTTTCTTGATATTGTTCCAATTCTCTCCTACTTTTATTTAGATATTCTAGATAATTTAGGTACTTTGAATCGGTTATTACTGCTATGTCTATGTCACTAAATTTAGTAAAATTACCCTTTGCAACCGAACCAAAAAGGATTATTCCCAAAGTATGTGGATTTTCGACTATCTTATCCACAAAAGCCATTATGTAGCTTTTGATATCCTGATCCATTTTCAACATGACCAGCTGTTTTCCAACCATCTGTGTTATGACTTCTGTAAATGAGCTTCTTCTGCCTGTATTCCTTTCGAAAATTTCTTTAGCCTCTTTTAATTGTGAATATGCTTTATTTGTCAGTAAAGTCTGTTTAAACTTTCCCATAATATATGTATGTAGTTTACATATATAAGTTTTCTTATTTCTTAATTTTCCGAATTATTTATCGTTTTGTATTAAGTATCTTATTAAATAAAAGTTAATTTATGAGGTAAAAACTCTAAATTAAAAGATATAATAGGTATTTATAACTCAGAATAATTTAAGCTGCAAAAAAGTTGAAGCTTTCAGTTTATAGCTGCTATCTCTATATCAAACTTTAATGTTTTACCTGCTAATGGAAAATTAAAATCTAATGTTACCTCATTCTCATTTACTCCAACCACTGTTGCCTGCATTCCGTTGTTTGAACTAACCATCATCCCTTCTTTTACTTCTTCTCCTTGGAATTGAGTTTTTGGAATTTTTAATACCATCTCTTCATGCCTTTCACCGTAAGCTTCTTCAGGTTTAATTGTTATACTCTTTTTTCCTCCAACTTTCATTCCAACCACAGCATCATCAAATCCCTTTATTACCTGTCCAGCACCAACTTCAAATAATAATGCATCTTTACCTTCATTAGAATCAAAAATTGAACCATCTTCCAGATAACCTGTATATATTACCTTTATTTTATCTCCTTTTTTAACTTCTTCATCTACCATTTAATCCGCACCTCAAAATTTAATTTATCATGTATAGAAAGCTATACAAGACTTAATTAAAATACACTAGTAATATATTAAACTTACTACAGAAATAAAAATATGGTTTAAATCCTTTTATTGGATAAATTACTTTAAATAATATGAGTTTTTACTATTCATTTGAGGCATTTTGGGGGATATTTGAACTTATAAATGTAGTTGTCATTTCGATTATTTCCTTGTTATTGATTTATATACTTAGAAAGCACAAAAAGGATAGAGCTCCGATATTTATCTGGGCTTTAAATCTTAAAAAATCTACAAATCAGATATATTTATTAATCACTGCAACTTTACTATTCATATTAGTTTTTTCCATGTATATACTTGGAGAAATATTTAAAATATTGTACATAATATTCGCAGCACAGGTCATAGGATTAATTTCTTATCTGTTAATTTCATATGTGATAGTATTATGGTTTAAATCTTTTTTGAGGTTCATATGATAATTGAAATAGAGGGTATAATTGCATTGATAAGTGGCTTTTTTGTGCTTTTTTCTCTCCTTAGATTTCTACATTACTTTAAAATTTACAAAAACGTTGCATTACATAGGATAAAACTATCTAAGAACGTTGTAAACTATTTTATATTTCTTCTCTGCGCTAATTTTATATTAGTTATTACTTATTCTTTTGCTATTAAACCTAATTATATAGAATATGGTATAGCCGGAGCAATATTATATACTTTCATTTTTGGCTTATTCTTTTTATATCTTTCATATGCTGTGGAAGGTAGAAAATATCAGAAAAATTTAGATTAATGCTAATTTTATTTATAATCTTTATAAAAACAGGCTTAATTAAAGATTACTTTATTTTAAATTAGTTTTTACAATTAAATTACGAATTAAGGTATATCCTGCAATGGCAAGTCCTTTACCATTTTTAGTATAGTATTATTTAATTCAGTTAAGTAAGAGGTATTCAATGGAGCAGAAGCAGATATAGCATACTCTTTTCCATTATATATTGTATAAAATATATAAGAATATTCCGATACAAATGAGAAGTTACTACCAACGGCCGGTTGCCCATCGATCGTGAGATTATAGATATTTGAAAGATATGAAGAAGAATTGTATAGATCACTACTATTAATAAGTGCAGGAGAATAACCAAATGTTTCAGCTATTCCATTACTAGGGCTATTTAAATAGAAGTAGAAATCTGTTTGGTTTCCAAAGTTATAGCTAAGATTGCTTGCAAAAACCATCCCTGGTACATATGAATCAACATATGAAAGTAGTGCTTTTGGTGTTGAAACGGTAACAGGTTGTGAAGTAGGAGCAAATGAAGATATTAACCTTGAAAGCATAGTCTTATTAAGTACGTAGGAACCTTTTGGAAGTATAGCTAGACCTGCTGAAGAAGTAGGTGGGGGATTAAATGCAGACTTAAGAGACGCAGATAATATTACATCGGAGAAATTCGGTGCAGCTGCCATATTTCCAGATGAATTCAAAATTTTCGTTATCATTGAAGAATCTTTTGTTAAATTAAGAATAAAGTTACCATACAATGGTATACCATAAGAATTAGAGAAGCAGAAACTATAGCCCATTGAAACATTGTATTTACTCTCAAATGCTGGAGTAGTGTTTATATCTAATAAAGAACAAGGGTTTCCATTGTAACTCGCTCCTTTTATATACTTTACTTGTAGATAATTGCTAAACTGACTTAAATTTGAAACGATTGCCGATTGATTAATAGTAGGTAAAGTTGAATTCGTTAAGTTGCTTGTCTTCAAAGAAGCGCAAAACAATGAATTACTTGTTACACTTGAATCATTCAATGCAGCTCCAACAGTAGATATACTAGAATTAGTCAAAGAAGCTATCATTGAAAAGGGGATACATAAAGTAGCATAGGATATATTTGAAAACAAAGTTAAATTTATTGTATCAAGAGCTTTTGGAAAGGAGGATACATTTATACTGCTACTTAAGCTAGCTATGTCTTTTGCAAGCGCTCCTAAATCTATATTTGCTGTTCCTCTTGTGTATGGAGTATAATGAGCGATATAACCGTTAATTGGCAAATTAAAGGAAAACACTGAAGATCCAGCAGTAGCGCTTAAACTTAAAAGTAAGTTGTATGATAAATTGAATGGCCCACTAGAGTTTTGAAGTTTTGAAATTGTGGAACTTAACTGCTGAATATTAGCAACGCTATAATATGGAGTTGAAGAGCTTGAAATCTTCAAAAAAGGAACATAACCTTCATATGATGCAAATATGAATATTAAAAAAACCGCTAGAATTACTACAGCAACTATTCCAACTAACTTACGCTTTTTTGCTTCGTTATTTGGAATCTTATTTATCTGTATACTGTTATCATCCATAGTAATATATCAAAAAAGATATATAAAAACCTTTACTATTTCACTAGTGACTTGTTTTGTTTGTGAAAACCGATAAGAGTTATTATAACCCCTAATATAAATATGCCCAAACTTGCAAATAATATGAAACTTCCAATTGATTCTGCGGCTTTACCATAGTATTTTATTATAAAAACATCAATAAAAGGAAGAACCAAGCCTACAACAAACAGAGACAGACCTATTAGGATTATAGAATTAAATTTTAATCCCATAAATTTAATTAATTTTAACCACCTTTATTTCGAAAATGAGCGTTTTTCCAGCAAGAGGCGAATTAAAATTGACAGTAACGGACGTAGAATTCAATGCAGTTATTACACCTGCAGCGCCATTTGAATTAGATACTCGCTCACCTACATATAAAGAGCTATTACCAAAATCCGATTTTGGTACAGTTATTATAAGTGAATCATTAATATTTCCATATGCTTCTGCTGGTGATAGAGTAACATTTTTTACCTGCCCTTCTCTCATGCCTAGGACTGCATTGCTAAAACCTTTAATTACCTGTGAAGAGCCTGCTATAAAACTAAAAGGAGTAGAATTAAAATTAGTCTGAACAAGGGTTCCATTTGAAAGCCAAAGCGAATAGAATACCGTTACATTATCTCCGCTTTTAACTGAAACGGCATTATTACTGTGACTTAAAAGATAGAATGAAACTATTAAAACTGCAATAACTGCAACTATTACAATAATGTATGCCTTATTAAAATGCAATTTAAATGTAGATTTAGATGACATATTTTATACACTTATAATTTAATAGATAATCTCATGTTTTATTTACTTTTCTATACTTTTATACTCTACTGTTCTTATTATCCAAAATTATTAAACGTATTTCTTAAAAACTTATCAATTTTTTAGGTATTAAACTTAAAAATAACGTATTATTTTAGCATTTCCATCTATTTAGCTTTGATAAGTATATGTTAACTGTAACATTTTATTATCTTCAATTCTTGAAAATAGTAAATTTTAAGAATAATGACAACAATATATATGACTATGAAAGGACTTTATATGATGTTTAAAGTGTGGCCGCCTAAAACACTAGAAGACATAATCATAGAAAATTCAGAAGAGGACATAGATAAGGAAATAATACCTTTGGTGAAGGCTATAAATTTATTTGGTGTTCCTACTTACTCTTCATGTGCTGGCCATGTCGATGGTGCTGGACTACCTTACCCATGGATTGGCATTCTTAAAACGCAATATGACCTATTTGATTATTCATATTCAATAGAAAATCTAGACACTAAACAAAAGCAGTACATGCAATCTTATTTAAAGAAATCATTAAAAAGATTTTATATTACTTTAGATAAATTCAATAAAAAGAATAAAGAAAATATTTGGGTATTGAATAATAAGACTTACTCGCAATTAAAACCGTATAAACCTTGTAAAAATGAAATTGACCTTAATAACGAAAGGAAAAAATCAGTAATACTAGCAAACCTGCTATTTACCGAATTTAACAAAAAATACCATCTTTATACAGATATTAAAAGTATTTGTATTAAAAATAGCCATTAAATATATTGACAGAGGAGTTTTTGAATTCAAATGGGTATAATAATAATTATAAGACATGGCTTCAGCGAATCAAATAAAAAAGGTTATTTGACTCATGACATAGATGGATATCCTTTAACAGTAGAAGGAGAAAAATACCTTATAAAATCTGCAGAGGAACTTAAAAAACTGGATAACATTAAAGAGATAATATCCAGCCCAATATTAAGAGCATCGCAAACAGCAGAGATAATATCAAAAATCACTGGCTTGAAAGTGAAAAAAGATACAAGATTAGCTGAAAGATATATGGGTAAGTACAACAATAAGAAGATACCTACTGACAATAAAGGTTATCAAATTGGTTATAACTGGCATATAAAAGAGATTTTAAATGGTTATCCAAATGGATTAGAAAGATGGGAAGAAATTGAAAGGAGGATTATTGAATTACTTAATGAAATACCTGAAAATAATAATGTGATAATAGTTTCTCATGGAGATATAATAAAAGCGATATTGGCCTATTTTCTTGATCTTGATGAATTTGGAGTATGGGGAATAAGAGTCAACCATGGGCATTTTACAGTTATAGATAGAAAAAGGAAGAAAATACTTGCAATAGGGGCTCCAATTATATCAGACGCTATATTAGATAAAATAAAAAATGCAATGGCAGATACTAAATAAGATGAAAACCTCAAAAGATGAGCTAAAAAGACTATTTGAAAGGCATGCTTTTCTCAAACTTAATGAAAAAACACGAAAAATGCTTTCTGGATCTCATGGAAAAATTCTTTCGGGAGAAAAATTTATTGAACTTATCTCGAAACAGAAATATTATGTTATAACTGTAGGAGATATGGTTACATTAACAGCGATATCAGCGGGGATAATACCAGATATGGCGATATTCGATCTAAAAACCGAAAGAAGAAAAATTAATGGAACAAAGATAATAAAGGCTTACAAAAACATTAAAAAAGTGAAGAATCCAGCAGGAAAGCTAACAAAAGAATTATTTTCTATAATAAATAAAAACCTTGGTAAAAAAAGAGTAGGCATAAAAGTAAGTGGAGAAGAAGACTTAGCGGCTCCTTTATGTATTGCTTTATCTGATTATAATACTATAGTTGCATGGGGTGTCCCTAAAAAAGGAATAAACGCAGTCAAGATAAATAATGTGAGAATAAAGCATGCATTATCTATAATAAAGAAAATGAATTAAATTATCATATACAATTATAACAAAAATTATTACTTTTTAAACTGCACTACTTGTTAGATTTTTTAAACTCTCTATACATATAGTTTATTACTGATTTTACTGCTTTATTATCGAGATCTATAAAAACGTCTTTGTATTCGAAATTCTTTGGGATATAAAGTTGATCTATTAATTTTATTTCTCCTTTATTTGTAAGCATTATATTGTTTCCACCAACTAAATCTCCATGCACATAACCATTACTATGCAGTCTTTTAATAGTATCCTTAAGCTGATCCTTAATACTATAAAAAAGCTCATTATTCCCTCTTATTTTGTAAAGAGAACCCATGAGCATATCTCCGTCTATTCTTTCAAGCACATAGACTTTTTTACCATTAACCTCCTCAAGTGCAATGGGCTTAACAATATTATTTGGGGCCAAGTTATATTCTCTTTTCATCATCTTGAACCTCTCCTTTTGACTATATTTTGATTTAAGATAATTCTCTGCCTTCTTGCCTAGACCCATCTCTTCAACTATAAAAAACTCTGTATCTAAACCTATTTCAGGCTTTACAAAAACATCCGATATAGTTTCATCAAGTTTTTTATACATATTATTATTGTGCATTCATCTACTATAAATATTTTACTATTAGATTATAATAAAAAATATTAGTAAGTTATTACTATTTTTCGGTCTTTTTTGTTAAAAAGCTTAACCTGTCCTAAAAATTAAAATATAAATGATCTATTCTTCTCTCCATCTAGAACGTTTTATGGCAAATACTATCAAAGCTATAGAAACTATAATAAGAACTGCCCAGGAAAGTAATATAAAAGAGCTTGAGAATTTCACAAAACCTATACTACCCTGTGCTATTATCGCGGAAAATGTAGTCGGAGAAATATAAGCAAGATACCTAAAAGGTAGCGGTATATATGTAACTGGATAATAAACAGGGGGTAAAGTGGATAAAACCATTGAGATAAGGCCCATAAATGCCCAACCCTCTATAACATCTCTGCTTATTGTTGAGATAAAAAAACCTAGAGCTATGGAAAACATAAATGTAAGAAGCATAACTGCTGCAACGGTTAAAGCAGCTATCGCTGAGATGTGAATAAATATAACAGCAAGAATTGAAAGAACTATCAAGTCAGGAATAGAAAAAACAAGTTCAGATAATGCTATGCCAGCAACATAAATTGTAGGAGAAACTGGAGAACTAACTAGCATATCCTGCAATTTCATATCATTTTTTAGATGTGTAAGATCACCTTGAATAGATATGCCATTATTTACCATTACCAAAATGAATCCACCAAGTATACCTACATTAAGCAGTGTTCCATGACTTACAAAAAATATTATTATAAGTAAACCAAATGGGGCAAGTATTGTATTTATAAGCATAACAGGAAAGTTCTTCATGGCGTAGATAGCATTAGCCATCACTGATGCAGAAAGCTGACTGAAGGTATTAGTTTTCATTTTCTTCCCCCTTATTTATATCCCCTACTAGCATGTAAAATATATCTTCTAAAGAAGTTGGATTTATGGAAAACTTTACCTTTTCCTTTATCAACTTTTTAGCAAGGTTATTAGCAGTAATTTCATCAGAGAAAACCTGAAAAGTACCATCGTTTTTCTTCACAATTTTTCCCTTCAATTTAATATTTTTATTTAAGCCATTAAAGATTTTTATCGCATATGGATAACCAATAGCATTTCTTATATCATTTATAGTACCAGCTTTTACAAGCTTTCCTTTGTTTAATACAATTATATAGTCAGACAATTCCTCTGCTTCCTCAAGATAATGTGTTGTCAATATAACAAGGTGTTCTTTTTTTAATTCGTTAAGTACATCCCAAAGCTCTTTTCTTGATATTGGATCTAAACCTGTTGTAGGTTCATCTAAAAAGATTATTTTTGCATCGGATGAAATTACTAAAGCAACCAAAACTTTTCGTTTTGTACCGCCAGACAACTTTCTTGGTAATTTATCAGCATATTTTTCCAATTTAAATCGGGATATTACTGCAATTGTCCTTTCTTTTGCTTCTTTAAAACTTAAACCTCTCCATAGAAGGTAAGAATAGATATTCTCTCTCGCTGTCATCCATGGTATAAGCTCCGCTTCTTGGGGTATTACTGCTATCCTATTTCTTATTTCTTTTGGATTTTTAACAACATCAACTCCATCTAAGTAAACTTTCCCTTTAGTTGGAAGAAGCTCAGTAGAAACTATCCTTATAAAAGTGGTTTTGCCTGCCCCATTTCTGCCTATTAATGTAAATATCCCATTTATATCCAAATCTAAAGATACGTTTTTTAAGGCTAATGATCTTTTATCTTTCTTATCTTTATAGTTCTTACTTAGATTTCTTACAATTAATCTTACCATACAAGTAAATAGTTTTTTAAGTATTAAATTATGTCAGTATAATATAATTTTATTAAATATTAATTTTACAAAAATGTGATAGAATAATGGAGATAAAAACTGTTAACCTTACAAAGAGATTTAAAAATAATATTGCGTTAGATTCAATAAACTTTGACATAAAAGGCAAAGGAATAACAGGTTATCTTGGTCCAAACGGTGCAGGAAAAACTACTACATTGAAAATACTCTCAAGCTTAGAAAGAGCTGATTCTGGAGAAGCATTTATCAACGGAATAAACATAAAAAACTATAAGATGGCATTGAAAAATGTCTCTGCATTGATTGACGAACCAGAACCATACGATGAAATGACAATACGTGAATTTCTTGAATTTATCGGAAAGATAAGAAAGATGAATAAACTACTGATTGAAAACAGGATAAAAGAGCTTGAAAAGGAATTAAATTTAGAAGATTTAAACAAAAAATGCGGCCAGCTTTCTAAAGGAAACAGGCAAAGAGTAGTGATAGCAGCGGTACTTCTGCCTGACACGGATATTTTGCTGCTAGATGAACCAACGAGCGGGTTAGATCCTGCAGAAGCATATGACATAAAAAAACTACTTAAAAAGCTAAAGAAAACAAAACTGATAATACTAAGCTCTCATTTGCTGGATGAGATAAAGGAACTATGCGATTATGTTATACTGTTAGATAAAGGAAAAATAATCGCACAGGGATCAGTAAAGAGCATAATAAAGAAATTCGGCAGCGGAAAAGGAGAGAAAGGCCTTGAAAAGGCATATATAAATTTGGTGCGTGGCAAAACATGAAAAATAGGGCTTTTTATGCGTTTTTTAATGCAGAGTTAAAGATGGCAAAAAGCCAGATTATAGCTTTTTCCTTCCTTTCATTTATAATAGTGGTATTAACAGGCATGCTTTCGATAAAGGCCCTGTTCAACAGTACTGATTTCTTTGAAAGTATAGGTTTAGTAATATGGCTTATGATAGGAATTGCCGCAACTAACGTAGCAGCGGGTATAGGTGTAATAGACTTTAATAAAAGAACGGGTTTACTTGTTCTATCGCAGCCAGTAGACAGGAAATTAATCTTTTTATCAAGGCTTTTTGCTGCTTTTTTGATAATTTTACTTCCTATAACAGTGCTTTATATCTCCGGGTTCGCAATGAGTTTATTGCTTTACAAGGTAAGCATACCTAACATCTTTTTATCATATGCATTATCTGTTCTATACGCTTTTTCATTCACGGCAATGATTTCGGGAATAAGTGCAATGTCTAGGGAGAAAAGCACGCCCATAAGCTTTGGTTTGACATTTGCTTTCCTTGCAGTTTTTGTTTTCGCAATATTTAGTAAGTTTATTGGAATGCAGCCATGGTTCTTTTTGCCCTACGGCGGATTGATAATAAGCAAGGTGATGGCGGCCCCTTATCTAATGCACATTAACCCCGGAAACTATTTTTTCTACTATATGCCATATCTGAATGAGGCATTACTTATAATGCTCTTATACTTACTGATATTCGCAGCACTCGGTACATTCTACTACTCCCGAAGAGAGCTATGAACTTCTTTGAATAATCTTATAAAATGACTTAGATTTCTTACTTTGTTTTCTCCAGCTGCTTTCGCAACTCTATTTCTTACAGCAAGATCGAATGAATCAAGCTTCATATCAACTATTAATCCTATCTCTGCATCGATTTCATCCAGTTTCCTAAATGAACTGAAAAGGTTTCTAGCGATTTCGCTTGCCTTACTTTCACTGCCTAGAATTATTTTTTCATTTCCGTTTACCTTTTTACTGTATTCTGAAGGTATCAAAGCAGCAAATTTAATACCCTTTGATTCAAGAAACCTGCTTGCAGATATAAGTTCTCGAATGTTATTAAACAAAAAAAGCGGCTTTTTTGGAGAATAATGCCTGTATTTCATGCCAGGAGATAGCACTCTGCCCTTTTTTACAGTTTTATTTATTTTACCGGATACATATATTTTCCCTAAGAACTTTTCCAGTTCGGATACATCATAAGAACCTGGCCTAAGCAGTCTATAAGGTTTCTTGCTTATATCTATAACTGTAGATTCAAGCCCAAACGCTGATTTACCACCATCAATTATAACTGCAACTTTTCCAAAGAAATCTGCAACTGCGTGCTTTGCTTCAGTTGCACTTGGAAAGGTAGAAATATTTGCACTGGGCGCGGCTATTGGAGCATCGCTTTCTTTTATCAATTCAAGTGCAATCTTATTTCTGGGCATCCTTACTGCTACAGTATTTAAACCTGCTGTAACCGTTTTTGACAGATCTCTGTTTTTAAAGATAAAGGTCACAGGGCCTGGCCAAAGCCTCTTTAAAATTACCATTATATTATCGGGGATAACTGCCACTTCCTTCAGCTGACCAAAACTGCAGACATGCACAATTAAAGGGTTATCTGCTGCCCTATTTTTTACTTTAAATATTTCTTTGCATGCCTTTTCATTAAAAGCATTTGCCCCTATTCCATAAACTGTTTCCGTTGGAAAAACTACAAGTTTTCCGTTTTTAATCTGATTTGCAGCGTATTTTATTCCTTTTTTATCAATTCTCTTCTCAGACATCTTTATTATCCTTGTCATACATTAATCTTCCATTTCCTGAAATTAAGATTATTTAAAATCAATAAAACAAGTATAAGCAGAGCTATAAAAACAAATGTAAGCTTAAAACCTACATTATCTATTGAAAAACCTGACAATGTCGGCAAAAGCACACCAACTGCCATCATTATTGCGAAGAAGTAGCTGTTTGCAGCATTTCTGAATTTGTCTTTAAATGATCTACCTAATGTAATTATTGAAGTGGGATATGCAAATCCATGCGGTATACCTAAAAGCATAAATGAAACTATGAATATATCTAGGTTCCTTGATAAAATCATTACCATTATGCCTATGAATGTTAAAATTATAGTTTCATTCATCATAAATTTTATGTTGCGCGGGGGCTTAACCGAAAGGTATATCCTGGATAAGAAAGATGTAAGGAAAAACAATGAAAACACTAATGTAACGAGAGACAATGAAATATCAAAAGTATCCTTTTCATATATCCCTGCAAATGCTATCAAAACCGCAAAGGGTATGTTATATGCCATTATATTAAAAACCGCCGAACGGAAACCGTAGTTTGAGAATACTTTAACTTTAACTTTCTTTTTATTTTCAATCGGAAACTTCATAAAAGGCGAAAGAACAAATGAAAGAAAACCGAATGAGGCAAATATAAGAAAAGCTTCCCGTATATTTACAAATTTAAGAAGCTCTGACTCTATTAAAGGCCCAATTATAAGACTAAAACTCAACACAACTGTATAGATAGAAAGTACTCTATCTCTTGTCTTTGGATCACTGAAAAGGCCTGCAGAAGTTATTATATTCGGCATTATAAAGCCTAGAAGAATTCCCATTACTGCGGATAATATCCATATACTATAAAAATTAGAAACCCATATACCTAAAAATACAAGCATGTAAACAAAATTAGAAATTATAAAGGCCATACGTCTTTTATTTGCTGATAATTTAACATTCAAAATAGCAGTTGTCAAGAAAGTAGTAAAAGATATTAAAGCTGATATTAAACCTACTTCTGTCTCTGAAAATCCAAAGTAGTACTTAACGAGTAATGGAACAGAAGTTGTAAGCATGTTGTTGCTAGCACGTATTGAAAATGTTATTATCATTATTATTAAAACTATGTGAATAAATGAGATACTTGAGCTACTAACCTTATTTTTTATCATAGACTTTACTTATATTTTATTTTCATTATCTTGAATAAGCCTTTCCAACGGTATAAAACAAGCCATCCAAATCCAAGGTATACTATCCCTATAAGGCTTGCTCCATTAGGACCAAAATATTTCGTTAAAAAAACTAATATAAGCACAAAACCAACTAAAAAATAAAGTATTACCACAGAAAAGAATATCTTTTTCTTTCTACTACTTAATTCTTCAGTTATCATTAAGAATTAATAACTCATTCAGTTATATTATTTTAATTATATGAAAAACTATTTATATTATAACTAATAACTATTATAGAATGAATAATTATATAAAAAACATTAAAAACTATTCTAAAAGGGAAGATTTCTTTAAAGGAGAATGGTACAGATTCAAAGACCCATTTGAAAAGACAATTTCAAGTAATAATAGTGAAGATGGCATGTTAATTTGGCTAAAAGCAATAGCAAAATATCATATAAACAAAGACACTGGTTCGGTATACTGGATAGAAAAGGCAAAGTCAAACGGAATAACAAACGAAGAAATAGATAAGGTCAAAAATTTAGATTCGCTTGTATCATTACTTGGAAACTCAGATTCTAGTCTTTTAAAGAAAGAAAATGGTTACAAAGATTATTACATGCCCAAAAACTTTGGATTGGAGAATATGTTCAAAAGCTCGTCATCAGGCACAACGGGGCCGGCAAAGACTGTTTATCATACCACCCAGTCTTTGTCTATTTCTGCAGTCAACGAATACACAGGGATAAAAGCACAGTACCCTGTAAAAGGATTAAAAAATAAGATGTTATTGGCTGCTGGACCTGTAGGTGCTTATCAGGAAGAACACAAGAAGCTTGCAGAGCTTCTCGAAATGAAATATGTAGGAAATGAATTTGAAACAAAGGGATTGAAGCTTTTAAGTCCACAGGAAATGATGGAGAAAATGAAGCCTGTCATGGAAAAAGAGGTATACACATTGAAGCAAGGTAACGTCGGAATAGCAACCGCTGCAATGGAAATGCTTTCAATGATGCCAAAAGAGGTATTTTATGGTACAGACATAATAAAAGTATCAGGAACCCAGATAAACGCAGATATGCTAAAAAATATGGAAAATAAGCTAGGTAAAAAACTCATACCAATGTATGGCCACTATGCAGGAAAATCTTCAATAGGCTTTACAGATAATAATATAGTTTATTTCCCATCCTTTCCTGTTACATACATTTATATGAACTATCAGGGAAAAACTCCTGAATACAAAGAAAAAGCTCCTACAAAGCTGATAGTCGCTGAACCGGAATTATTGCTGATAAACGATGAAGATTACGCAGTAAAGACAAAGTCAACAAAAACAACAAAATCTTTTAAAAATATAGATGGGATTTCGAATCTCTCAAGAGCTTAAACTAATAGTGCTCTATTCCCCTTTTATCTATAATCTTAGGGCTTTTAAGTTTTTTAGGATCATAGAAAGGAATTTTGTCTTTATCGACCAGCTCAACATCAAGCGAAGCTAATTTTTTGTCAAGTACATACTTTAGTTCCATCTCTTTTTGGGATAATTTATCTAAGACTAGATTCATTACTACTTCTTTATTTCCTTTAAACTCATTTTTATAGAAGTAAAAAGTCATCTTATCTAAACCATTTTCTCTAGTTATTTCAGCATAGCCTTCTCCCAGATTTAATTTTCTTGATGTAAAAGCAAGAACATCGTCTAGTATTATGTCATCTAATTTTGATACGCTGAAGTTAACAAGTTTATTTGTCCTGCCAAGAAATTCTAAATACATATAATCCTTGTCTATGCCTATGAACCTAACTTTTTCCTTTGTATTATAATTTATTAGAGGTACATGATCATGACCCTTTAATCCTTTGCTTATCAAAAGCAATTCTCCTTCAAGTCCCTTAAGTTTATTATTTGAAGGATAATAAACTTTGCCACTGGAGTAAATACCAAATTCATTGTTATACCTAGAGAGTTTAAACATAGAGGTATCTTGTGTATCTTCATTCTTTAACATCTCCTCTGAATAGAACTTACTACCACAAACTCTTTCAGTGGAAGCTAGTAAATCTATTATACCTTTTACGGGTATAAGAGAATAAAGTAGTTTGCTTCTCTCAAGATTTAGAGGCTCGCCGCCTACTGCGACATATACTTCATTTTTACTCACTAGATAATTTAATTCTTCTCTCGATTTTGCATCTAGATTATATATCTCTCTAAATAAAATAGAGGGTAATCCTGTTATTAGTATCTTTTTATTAACTTTTGGATGCGAATTTAATATATAATTTGACTTTTTCAAAACATCTAAAGTCGTTTGACCTGGCCCAGGATTTAATTCTATAGATTTTCCAACATCTGATATAGATGACATGGTTATTCCACTTATAGCTGGCCTGGGTGGAGCAATATTTATATTTATATAAGGTATCTCTCCGAGTAACTCCTTATACACGTTTACAAAAGTCTGCCCAAAAATTTTCATATCATCATAAGTTATAGGTATAACTTTAGGTTTTCCGGTTGAACCAGAAGTTTGAAATAAGGATACATTTGTACGTATATTAGGTATAAATTTATAGAAATCATCAATGAAAATCGCTCCTGAAATTATTGGGACATTAGCAATTACCTCTTCTAAATTCTTTGAATTTAAATTTCTTAGGTTTTTATATGAATCTGACTTATAAAATTCTATATTATTTAATGCATATTCAAAAGCAGATTTAACGTTAGGCTTTGCTGTCATAATGAAACCTCAGAGACAAATTTACATTCTGTATCTCCTTTTGCTTTGCAATATATCTCTTTAGTTGAATATTTTTTATTGAGTAAACTTGTAAAAATTGCATTCAGACCTCCCGCTAAAAAAAAGCACACTGGTTTTTCTGCTTTACCAAATATATCTATATATGCTTCCGCCATTGGAGAAGGATTAATTGTGATTAAAATTTTATCTTTATCAAAATTAAAAACTAACTTTCCAAGACCCGAAGTTGCAACGACGTCGGATATTAAATCAATTGTTTTATTTATATCATTATTAAATCTATTTTTATAATCGCTTATTATGTTTCCTATACTAATTGAACCAGCATTGTATGCCTCGTTTTCATTATATTTCATGAGTTTACCAATCAAAGATACAAATATGCTCATATTTATAAGTACACCGGGCCTATTCATTAACAATAACCTATTATTCTCAAATCTTATGTTTCTAGTCAAAAGCATCTCATTTAAGAAATTATTTGGAGCGGTATCACTTGACATATATCCCGCCCTGGTCTATTCTCATAGGAAGCATTGATCTATCATTATTTGTCCTTCTCATCTTTATTATCTGCATACTCCTATCGAAATCTCCACCTAAACCAGTATAGAAAAGCTTTATAACTGCATCAGAGAGATATTCTCCACTAAAATAAAGAGTATCGTTTTCTGATACCTGTGGCTGTTCATCAGTAACTATTGCAGTTACCTTTAACTTTTTAAGTTCGGTAACTAAATCGAGCATAAATTTTCTGAATTTGCTTCTATCTTCCATATACATCGAGATAGCAGACAAAGAATCAATTACAACCCTAGAAATCTTATTTTGGTTGATAACATCAAGTACCCCTAAATATTCAAAATTTATGGGAGAGTTAAATAAAATGATTAATTTTTTCTTAGAAATAAAATCCTTTACATCATTTAACCCTATAGTTTCCATGTCGCTTATCAAATCATCAACGTTTTCTTCAAATGATACTAATAAACAAGTTTCTCCATTCTTCAAACCTTCATATAAAAATGACATCCCAAGAAGTGATTTTCCAGAACCGGGCCCACCTAATACACTTATTACAGAACCGAGTTCAAATCCCCCATCTATTTTTTGATCTAGACCATGTATACCACTAGGTATTCTTTTTACTCCTGTCATATTAGTTTATATGGAAAAAGTATTTAATAAACTTTTAGGTTTATCTTTTAAATAATTAACTATTATCCTGTGTTTTTTCTTCTTTTTCATCGTTTTTATCTGGTACATTCTTTACATTGCTCTTTTCAAATAAATCTTTTATTCCTTCAACTCCTACAGGTGTAGGTATACTAAATCCTTTGCTATCAGTTGGGATAAATATCATAAGGTTCTTACCGCTTAGACTTATTTCATACATCATATTAAGAGATCTTAGCTGCATTGCGAACAAATCTTTTTTGTACTTTGAACTTGCTTCTATAATTTTATCTGCAGCAAGCGATTCGCTCTCTGCCAGTTTAACTCTTGCCTGTTTCTCTCTATCTGCTACAGCAACTCTTGCCATTGCATCCTGCAAATCCGGCGGTATGCTTACATCTCTTATTTCAACAGATATTGCTTCTATCCCCCAGTTCGATACTCTATCTTGTATCAAGTTCTTCACATCCTTGCCTATTACGTCCCTGCCAGCCAGCATTTCCGATAATTCAGTTTTACCGATTATATCCCTTAAAGCTGTTTGTGCTGCTAATTGCACGGAATCTCTATAAATTTGAACGTTTAAAACGGCGTTCTCTGAGTTAAGGACTTTCCAAAAAAGAAGTGCATCAACATCTACAGGAACATTGTCCTTTGTAAGCGTTTTCTCTGCCTTGAAAATAGTATTAATTACTCTTAAATCCAATGTAATCGGTGTAGTCTGCACAAAAGGTATAAGAATATGTATGCCTGGCCCCATTATGCCAACATACTTTCCAAATGAAAGAACAGCTTTTCTATTCCACTGATTGACTATTCTTATTGCAGCGACTAAAAACACAATGAAAAATAATACTCCAATTACTATACCCGCATACAAATTAACAATAGAAAGCAGATATCCTATAACTGCAGGAATGAGAATAACGAAAATTATACCAAGTATATCTCCATTAAAGTTTTTCATCTCTTCGGCCATAAACATTAAACAAAATCTCAGGTTAAATAGTTTATATTTAAAAATTTAGTAACAATAGCCAGATTTTATTACAATTATATAAAAGAATTTTCTTTTAGAGATAATTATAAACAGTTGCTGTTGAATTAAATTCCTTTATTTTATGAACTTTTCTTTCTAAGTATAATAGGGCCATTGTCTATCCAGTATTTTATGCCATCCTTTGAAATAAAATACCTATCATTTTTATTTAGATATCCTACAACATCTGATATTGGGTCCAATAAAATTCTTTCGCCTTTTCTATTTCTGAGCTCTATCCAAACATGACCTGCTTTTTCTCCATATCTTTCTACTATGCCCATAACATATGATGGCTTTAAACCAGTTCTTTTTTCTTCTTTATTAAGTAAAATAGTTAATGTAACGGCAAATTCGTGGCAGAGGAAAGGGCCATCAATCAATGAATCTTCTAATGGTATAGCTTTTCCATCACGCTTATTATTACTCTCTAGATATGATAAATCCGCATTTGTTAGTATTCCCTCCTCTTTGCTATAATCATCAGTATAATCCATCATACGGTAATACAATTTTAGATATACTGAATTTGCTATCGTCAAAGCTCTATCCAATCCCGTTTTATTGCTAGCTTCTGAGCTCGCGAATTTGTAAATTTCATATAAAGTAGAGGATTTATTCCATAGATTGTTATTTATATATATCCCATAAACTTCTGACAAAAAATCCTTTGTAAAACTATCATCATGAATTTTAGAGGATATCTCATCGGTTAATCCGGCGTTTAAAACTATATCCCCTTTTTCGATTTTGTTAGGATAATTTAACACAATTTTATAATCCTTTAATTCATTTAAATTCACTACTGAATTTTTATATTCACTTTTTTTGAGGATAGCGGATAAATCCGATGTCATATAGTTTATAGAAATAAAATTATATATAAATTTTAATTTATCAAATCTTGTTTCCAAAATCTCTTATTTTATGACCACCAACATATGCTCTGTTAAATATCATAATAGAAGACAAAGTAAATATTATGCTTAATATAAATGTAAATATATAACCAATGTAAAACGACAAAAGGCCTGAAGAAAATGCTCCCAAAACACCAGATAAGCCTATTATTGCAGACCATAGACCTACATAATGCGCTTCCATCTTACCTGCTATGTTGACGTATATTATGACTGAAGCAGAGATGTTCCAAAGTGCATATCCTAAGCCTGCTACAAAATATGAGAAAAAGTTGAGATAAAGAACAGCAGTTAATGACAGGATAGAAATTATTGCAATAAAATAACTAGTTGAACGTATAAGAGTTGAAAGCTTATAATATCTTCTTAGCGTATTTTTTGCCTTTCCCAACATAAAAATTGTATAAACAATAACTTGGCCAAAACCATTCAGGATATTTATAAGGAATATATCAGAATAAGATATTTTATAAGAATAAAGAAACGGAATGTAAGAAGTATTAAAAAGATAAATCCCAAAATTTACAATGGCAATGGCAGCAAATATGGTCATTATCCTTACTGTCTTTTGTCTTCTCCTTATTTTCGCAAGCTCAATTATAAGTCGATGACTTGTGAGTATCTGTGGAAACTTGCTTAAAGCATTCAGCATTGGAAACATCCTGTGCAAATGCTTCTCTTTATCTTGCTTAATCTTTTCTGTTTCTTCCTTTACGAAAAAGATAGTAAATATCAAAGAGATTATATTGAATGCAAACAGTATCAGTAGATATCTTGCAATTACATCGCTAAAAAGCAGTACCCCTGGTATATACCCTATAATATTACCTACTATACTCATCAAACCGTATATCCCATAATAAGACCTTAATAGAGTATTTTTCCTTCGGTTCATTATCAACATATTTATGGCAGGAGAGGAAGCAGTCAGAATAAAAGCATAAGCGGCGTATATTATCACTGCCAGCAGTATGCTATGCAATAAATACAAAAGTACTATTAAAGGGATAACTCCAATAACAGAGATCATTATAAATAATTTTATCTTTCTAAGATTCTGAGTAAGCTCACCCCAAAACAGAGACGCAGGAATAACTGCAAGAGAATACGCAGTGGTAGCAAGACTAACATCAACTACATTTCCATGTAATTCCAATATATATAGTGGGATTATAACGCTGAAACCAGAGGAAATAGCAGCGATTGGAAATATAATCGAAAGCCAATACTTGTCTTTATCCATATAATATTAGGACGATACAGATTTAGTTATTAAATTTTAACTTTTAGATATTAAACGATAAGTAATTAAAGTAAATCAGTTCTAATATATTTATGTCTGACTTTCAAAATAGAGAAAGAACAGAGATGTTAGAGATTTTCCCAAAAAAAGAGAGAATCGAAACAATAAGGAAAGTCATTACAGAAGTAAAGAGACATTTTATACCTTTTAATGATTTGGTAAAAACTCCGGCATCATTAAAATACCCCGATTATAACCTTATGTGGAATAGAGATGCAGCATATTCTTCATATTATATTACAGAATTTATAAAAAATGCAAAAAAAAGTAATTTATATGATTTATTAAGTGAAGAAATCGATGAATTAGATACTTTAAATGGAAAGCTAGTAGCAACTTTATGGGAAAACTTAGAGTCTGAGATTAAAAAAATAAAAATGAATGGATATGAAACAGATATATCTAAGGTAGAATCTAAACTAGGTGATAATCATATACTATCAAGATTTGATGTTGATGAAAATGGGGTAAAACGAGCTGACAAAGATAAAGCAGAAGGAAAGATAACAAGAAGCTGGACTATGCAGTATGACTCCGCCCCTTTAGTGATTATGGCCACTGAAAACTATATTCAGGAACATGGAAAAGAAGGATTAAAAAATACAAATAAAAAAATTGTAAAGAATCTAGACTTTTTAGTAAACTATATGTACACTTTCCATAAAACCCCTTGCGCAGATGCATGGGAACAGTACTATTTTTATGATAGGGATAATACACTGAATGGACAGAATTACGTTGGCAAAACCATAGATTCATATACTGTTTCTTCGCTTTATAAAGGAATAAAAAGTGCAAAAGAGATAGCAAAGACATTAGATATTAAATTAACAGATGTAGATGAATCTGAGATATCTTCTTTCTTGCTAGATAATTTCATTGTAAATGATGGAAAAAGAGGCACTTTCCTTGCAAAATCAAAAATAGAATATAGTGAAACTATGCCAAGCATAGGAGCAGAAGAAATAGAGATATTCAACACTTTTAAGCCGAAAGGAGTGGAACAATTAGAAGAAAACACGTTAAAAACAATAGAAAATGAACTTTTTCATGGAGAATATCTGCCAATAAGATATCGATTTTTTGGAAAATACCGTGGTATAATAGACACATATTTTGGTAGAGGCTCTTGGTTCCATCTAGGATTGCAGTATTCTATGTATCTTATGGAAAAAGGAAAAAAAGAGCAGGCAGAGGACATAATTAACTATATAGAGAGAAAAATAGAAAATGATGGATCATTACCTGAGCAGGAAGTTTATGATAAAAATAAGGTGAATGATAATAATAACTTCTTTGAAAGAAATGGCAATTCGACTATAAAGTGTCTTCTTTGGGCAGAAACTGCATATTTAGCTGCTGTCTCTAAACTAGTAAAATAATTTAAACAACAAAAATAATTTATACTATATATGATAAAAAAGCAAAAAATAGTGGTAGGTTTTGATGGTTCTAATCACTCGAAAAAAGCTGTTAAATATGTCATTGATAACTTTGATAGAGGTAGCACGATTTACCTTGTTTATGTAGAAGAAATGCTTACACCGTTATACCTTTCTAATCCTAGCCTTTTCATAGATGATAGCATAATTAAAAAAATTAGAGAAAAAACTAAAAAGGAGCTTAAACAACAAGCAGATATGATAAAAAAGAAGAAATTCAAAGTAGAATATAAGTATATAGAAGGCTATCCTCCCAACCAGATAATAAACGAGGCAAAGAGAGAAAATGCAAATATAATAGTAGTAGGAAGCCGTGGAATGGGGAGATGGAAGGGTTCTGTACTAGGCTCAGTTAGTCAGGCATTAACAGTAATTAGCAATATTCCTTTACTAATAATAAAATAGTTTAAGGCAGGTATTCCCAGATGTAGTAATCCTGTTTTCCTAGATATCTTCTTAGTTTTCCAACTTTTCTAAATCCAGCTTTTTTAAGAAACTTTTTGGACTCTTTATCTATACTAAGTGAAACACACTGTATATTATGTATCCCATTTTTCTTAGCATAGCCAATAACTTTTAGTATTAACATAAGACCCACACCCTGCCTTCTATATTCTTTTCCGACTATTAGCTTATCTATCTTTAGCAAACCACCTTCGTATAATTCAGATATACATGCACCAATTATTCTATTATTCTCTAAACTAGCGGAAAAGACAGAATATGTATTAGTAGACAAATTTTCTGGTTTATAGTTCTTTAAATCGAAATTCTTGCTTTCCTTATTTTCAAGTTGATCTGCTTTTATATAATTTCTTATAAAATTTATCACTTTTTTACGCCTATTCTCCAATTTTTCTAGAGTCACTTCAAATATTACTCTTTCTCTAATTTTGAATTCCATATGCACTAAATAGCGATTATATTGAAACTAGTTATTGTTTTAACTATACTGATAAAATTACAATTATTTATAGTTTCCATTTAACTGTAGTATCTACGTATTTAAAACTTATAAAAACTAAATTATTTTATTATTTATTAGTAACAATAAAGCTTTTATATGAGTAGCTTTCATATGAAAGTATGAAATTAGCACAAAATTCATATAATAGAATAGAAAAAACGTTACAGTGGGAAGATATAAAGAAAGAAAATTCTCTTTATAATCACATTTATAAGTTTTTAAGTAATGCAAACAAAGCAGGATATGGCTATACAGATGTAGATACCAATAAAAATAGCAATGAGATATCACTTATTTTTGGAAATTACAAAGATAATAATGAATACTACCGTATAAAACTTTCAAATATAGTATATAAAAATGGAACAGAAGGTAGCAGTAAAGGAATAATAAAAAGTGATACTAACCTGGAAAAATTAATAGGATATAATGAAACCAATGGAAAATACGATAAAATAGAGATACTTTCAAGAGAAAAAGAGACAAAAGCAACGCCTAGACAGTATAGTAAGCTTTTTATGAGAGAGTATAACCTTAATAAGGAAGCAAATCTACCAAAGATAAGAAATTATGATCTGAATAAAGTGCTTCTTTATTCTTTTGCGGCTGCTTATGGTGCAACTGCAGTATCTGCACTCGATAACACCCCATTAGTAAATAACACATACTATGGTTTGCTTCATTTAGGCGTGTTATTAGCACCATTTATACCATTACAATTTAGTAAGAAAATGAGATCATTACCACAGTTATTTAGTCTGGCACTTGTTTCATGGGTCGCAAATAGCCTAGCTTATTATCCAATTGGGATGTTAATGGGACATACTGCTGATAACTTAACAGATATGATAAACTTTTACAAATTCCAAGTTGGATTAGGAAATGGTAGTTATATTGACAAGTATGGCCCTATTGCCTTAAAAATAAGTTCTAAGACAAAGGCTTTATCATATATCGGAAGACTAGGGTTGGCAGGAGTTTTATCACAATTTGATAAAATTCTTGACAAATTTAAAAGTGGCGAAAAGGAGGTAAAAAATGGAAAATAACTCACGTAATTTGGAAGAACTAATAAGAGAAAGTAATGATAAAAGAAAATACATAGATATTGCTTCTTTGACAGGAAAATCCAATATGGATAATAACGGCTATCACTTTATAGACGAAAAGGAGTATATAGCAATAACTGCAGGTAATCTATCAGTATTCCATCCGGAGATTACTTCTTTTGCACAATACATGGTATTTAAGAGAGATTTTGAATACGAATTCAAAAACCTTGATAAAATAAATAAAATTATACCAGAAAACTCAGTAAAGCCAATTGCTTTAGTATATGATAATTCGATCTCAAAAAATTACATACGTGGGTATATAACTAAAACGAATGGAAAAATAACCAATCTTAAGGATTATTTAAAAGAAAAGAGAAATGTAGATTTAAGCGCAGATCAAATACTTGATATAAAAAACCAGCTTATAACCGCAAAAGAAAAGCTTAAAAAAGCTGATATATATAACAGACTACCAGAGAGCACCTTTTCTATAAAAGACATATATATAACGGAAAAGAATAAAGTGGTTTTAATGAATATGAACTATTTACTGGATTTTTCAGTTAAGAATACTAAAGGTTTAGACAAAGAGCTTAAAAACACAATAAAATACCTCGATAAAACGAAGGTTAAAAACTTATATTATATGTACGGCGGGAAAAATAATGCTACTCCATCTTATTGATCTTATAAGTTCTGTTTATTTTAAGTAAGTCGTGCTATTTATATTCCATGTAATAAATGGATTTTTTCATCTGACTAAATTTATGTAAATAATTTAAATTATCCTTACTTTTCTTATTGTTGTATTTCTACTGTTAATTGATGCTTTTGTTCAAAAAATCAATAATAAGGGTATTTACTGCGAACTAATATCATATATTAATCCAGTATATAATCCACATGATTCGTAAACAATAACTATATTAATACATTATTTAAGGCAAAATAGGGATTTGTAAGAAAAAATAAAACGTTGAATACTTATAAAAAATAAATGTTATAACACATTAGCTTATTACAGTTTTCTTTATCCTCTTCCAAATATCACTTTCGAATCTTTCTTGGTTTGCCCATCTGCCTCTTGCATGATAGCCATATCTTTCCCAGTAACCATCCTTATAATCTTTTACTAAAAAGATAAGCTTTAGCCATTTTGCGCTTTTCCAACCATATAAAGAAGGTATAAATGGCCTCGCTGGAAAACCTTGCTGTTTTTTCAGAACTTCGCCATTTAGCCTCAAAGCTATGATAGAATCGGCGGTTATATCCTCTAAATTTATTGGCACAGTATAACCATCTAAACAATAAAAAATAGCAAATTTTGCTTCTTTTTTTACCTCTGCCATTTCAAGAATCTTTTTTAATGAAGGTCCCTCCCACAAAACATTTTTAATAGACCACTTTGTGACACAATTGAAATCTAAACTATATTTCAAATGCTCCATATTATTTAATTCATCATATGAGAATGCAAGTTTTTTGTTTACAAGCCCGTCAATTTCCAATTTCCACTTTCCTAAATCAACGTCCAAAGAATTACCGTTTAATGCATCATACAGAATGAAGTTTTTTATGTAAAACTGGCCCTTTGCAAGTGGAGTTTCTCTTTCCATAATAGGATAGAGACTTCCTAGCAATTAAATAATTGCAGTGCAGTAAAAAGTAGAATAATTTTAGTGCTTTTTTCGTTTATCTAGAGAATTTTTTATTTTTATTAACGTCATAATTATATCGTTTCTTGGCAGATCATCTGACTGAGACTTACACACAGCATTGACTGAGAAGATATTACTTTTGTTTGCAAAACTGGTTTCAGATATAAAAACTGACGGAATTTCTTTTATAAATGAAAGTTTTTTCAATTCAGATTTTGCAGTTTCTATAAATTTATTAGGATCTATCGATGATGGAACTTCATACCTTACTTTTACATTCCTATATTCTTCATTATTCAAGAATATAGAAGCCTGTAATACAATACTATTCGGGATTTTTATTGGTATATTGTTATCCAAGCGTATAGTAGTAAATGTAAGTGTCATCTTTTCTACTATTCCAGTATAACCTGGAACAAGAAAATCCTGGGAAAAGAATTTTGGAGGATAACTGGGTGCAATCAAACCGTACTGCCACGTACTTAATGTTATTCTATCACCGATATTAAATGGTTTTGAGAAAAGAAGAACTATCCCGCTGAAAAAGTTTGAAAGAGAAGCTTGTGCTGCTAAACCTACTACAACGCCTACAAACCCGCCTCCTAATATAACGGAGGTTAAACCTATTTTAAAAGAAGACAGCGCAATTGCTATTACTATTATATACCCTGCCAATCTTGTAACAAAAACTATTGTATTGCTAACTTGTTTGTTCTTGCTATTTGCTTTTGCCTCTATTATATCGCTTACTAGATTAACTATTAAAACTCCTGCGATTAGTATAAGAACCATGTATATTACATCGTTAATGTTGGATGGAATGCCAGGTATCAAGGTAATAATGTAAGCTATCACTGAGAACAACACTAAAACTGAAATTATAAAATAAATTTTATTCTTAACTTTTGTATCCATTACCTTAAAAAGAATTCATTATATAAAATCGTTATTATCTGGTTTCCTTTTAAGCACATAATTTTTGATTTTTCAGATAAACTTAAAATGTATAGAATAATAAACTCTGACAATGTCTCATTTCATTAGAAGATAAACGCAGATACATAAACCTTAATCTAAGGTTTTATGTAATCTTTCCAATTTTCATTATCTTTTTCAATAGGTACATAATGAGTATTTTCATTTATCTCATTTTCACTAATACTTGCAAGTCTAGGATTACTTGGATTGTTATGCTCTAATATATCTAGAATTTTCTTGCCATTCTCAAAAGAAGGGTAGATATGCCAACAAACTGTTTGTCCATCTCTATTTTTTCTTATATCCTCTAACACATATTCCCGCTTTTCGTCTATATCACTATTCTCTGGGTTATCTGCCAACATAACTTTATAGTATCTAAAAAAGTTATCCTCGGTATTAATTCTCTTTTTATCAGATAAATCTATTAGATAGAGAAGATTCTCTTTCAAGCGATTACTAAAAAAGTCACTGTCATTTACTTCAGAGGTGTAATTAACTCTTAAAGGAACACTGTTTTTAAATAAATAAAGAAAGTCCTCTCCGTCCTTATTAACGATATACGCATGTAACCTTTTATAAGTCAAAAGCTCTGAATTTTTATACAATTTATATTCTGGATCTAATTCATTACCAGATGGATTTATCTTCAAAACTGCAAAAGAAAATGCAAACTCCTCATCGGCTGTATATCCATTATAAGAATCTATTTTTTCGGCTCCAGTTAATAATGATTCTAATAATTTTTCTTTTTCCATAATTTTTATAGAAAAATTCTAATATATAAAGATTATTATTTGTAAAATTTACAATAATACCTATTAAAATTGAAATCTAACAATTAATATTCCTGAACGCTTTTGTACATTTTATCGAACTCATACCAAAGTTTGGAAGGTAGATTCTTTTCAAATTTTTTAAAGAAGACTTTTACTTCATTTAATTCCTTTAACCAGCCTTGCTTATCAAAATAGAATAACTCCTCAATTTTTTCTTTTCTTATATTCAACCCCTTTAAATCTAAATCTTTTATATTAGGTATAAAACCAATAGGCAATTCAATTGCATTTACTTTTTTATCAACTCTATCAATCATCCATTTTAGCACTCTAAAATTTTCACCAAAACCCGGCCATATATAATTTCCTTTTTCATCTTTTCTAAACCAATTTACATTAAAAACCTTTGGTGGATTTTTTACTTTATCAGCAACATCAAACCAATGTTTAAAATAATCCCCCATATTATAACCACAAAATGCAAGCATTGACATCGGATCAGATCTTACTATGCCTGTAGAAGCAGACTGCGCAGCAGTTGTTTCTGCTCTCGTCATCGCTCCTAGTAATATACCTTGTTCAAATGTCTTTGCTTCATATACTAAAGGGATAAGTGAAGAGCGTCTGCCACCAAATAACATTATTGATAATTCAACACCATTTGGATCTTCATATGACTTAGATTTGAATTTATACTGTTTTAACGGGGTAGTAAATCTTGAATTTTTATGTGCTGCTTCTTTACCGTTTCCAGTATGCCATTCCGTACCTGTCCAATCATATAGGAGTTCTGTAGGCTCACTTAAACCTTCCCACCAAGGTGTATTGTTCTTTGGATTTAAAGCGACGTTCGTAAAAATCGTATTTTTCTTAAGTGACTCCAGTATATTTGGATTACTACTTGGGCCCGTACCATATGCAACTCCAAAGAAACCATTTTCAGGGTTTATACCTCTAAGTTCTCCT
The DNA here is from genome assembly GCA_021846665.1 of Nanobdellota archaeon. Lineage (GTDB taxonomy): Archaea > Nanobdellota > Nanobdellia > Parvarchaeales > Parvarchaeaceae > Parvarchaeum. The sequence continues at coordinate 37,197 of JAJZWM010000002.1, forward strand.
CCTTTACCTACAAAAAGCCAGCTTATATCATCACCAACTGTTCTTGCTTCAAATTCATTGAAATTAGAAGGCGGCTTTATCATTGCCAAGTTTGTTTTACCGCTTGCACTTGGTAATGCACCGCTTATATAATACTTATTTTTTCTCTTCTTATCAGATACTTCAAGAAGAAACATGTGCTCTGCTAACCATCCTTCATCTCTTGCAGCTACACTTGCTATTCTTAAAGCGTGTGGTTTTTTGCTTAGTATCGCATTTCCACCGTATTCTGTGTTTATACTCATTAACAACAATTCATCTGGAAAATGGCAGATATACCTATTTTTAATGCTTAAATCGCCTGTCGAATGTAATGCTCTCACATATTTTTTCTTCTTTCCTATCTCTTTTACAGCAACTTGACCCATCCTTGTAAGTATACGCATATTTAATACTACATATGCACTATCAGTTATTTCAATACCAACCTGAGAAAAATCTGAATTTTCAGGGCCCATTAAATATGGAATAATATACATTGTCTTCCCTCTCATCACTCCATCAAAAAGTCCCCACATCATTTTAAATGCTTTTTCTTTTTTCATCCACCTATTTGTTGGCCCTGCCTCTTCCGCATTTTCAGTGCATATCAAGGTTCTATCTTCTACTCTTGCAACATCATCTCTCTGCGTGCGATAAAGATAGCAGTTTTCATATTCTTTTTCATTAAGTTTTATCCATTTTCCTTCATTTGTAAGTAGATTATTTAACTCAGCGTTCTCTTCATCGGATCCATCACACCAGTATACTTTGTCAGGCTTTGTTCTTTCCTTGACTTCATAAACCCATGAAACCAAAGAACCTGGTAAAGACTTAATATCTTTTTCATCTAGCATTATTATTCACCTACAATGTTTTTCGAAGCTTTTGTACTAAAGATAACTAATTCAAAAGCCGAAACATAGTATTAATATTCATTTAATTGATTTATAGTTTTTTTATTAATGCTATTATTAAAAATACTTTTTTACTATACCATAAAGTAAAAATTATCTTTTAAAGTCAATTAAAAGCTTAAATATTGGAAGTTTTCAAAGAGTTAGATATGACTTTCAACAATAATGCAATCGATTCTTTGTATACAGCTAAAAAAGAAGTGGGAGAATTAATAAAAGAGAATAAAAACAATGAAAAGTTGAATGAGATAATAAAAAACAAAGGAATAAAACTTGATGATTTACTGAATGCTGAAGTAAACTTAGAATATAATACTCTTAATATAAAAACTTCATATTATACTAGAGACTACAAAAGTAATATTGTCTATCTCATAAACGCAATAGGAGATATAAAGGCTTTTTCCAAAAGCGTTTATAAAAATATACGATTTGATATTGAAAATAATGAAAACGATGAAAGCTATTCTATAACAGCAATTAATGAAAAAGACGAAAACTTATTCTATTTTAGACTTTCTAAAGGTATTCTTGACAACAATGGATTAAAACATGCCTTTTTATATACAACTATATACAAAAATTTCGCAGAAAAACAATCATTTGCAAAGGAATTGTTCTCAATATTGAATGAAAAAGTAATAATAAAAGATATAGAAAATACATATAAGAATTTATTAATCGAAGGTTCTGACCTGGAAAACCAAAAAAGTTTAACTGATATTCTCAAGGATCTTGGACTAGAAGTTTACAATAGCGATATAAATATGAATGCAGTTGGAGGATATGATGATATAAAAGATAGAATTGAAAGAGAAGTATTTACTCCTTTTACACATAAGGATATACTTAATGAAATAAGAAAAATTACACGAATAACAAAAAAGAATGAAACGAATAGTGCATTGTTTTATGGAGAACCAGGAACGGGCAAGACATTAATGGCAAGAGTAATATCAAATGAAAACAAACTAAATTTCATTTATATGAATATGTCACAGATATATTCGCATTGGTATGGCGATTCTCCAAAAAGGATGGAAGCCGCATTTAATCTTGTAAACAGATATTCAAAACAAAACGGTAAAACAGTATTATTTATAGATGAAATAGATTCATTAGGAAATAGACAGTACAACAGCAACGAAAGTAACAAGGTACTAAATGTCCTACTTACAAAATTAAGTGGTATTAAATCTGAAGATAATGAAGATTTACTTTTAATTGGCTGTACAAACCTAATTGAAAATATTGACCCTGCTTTAATATCAAGATTCAAAAGCAAAATCCTATTTAGAAAACCAAACGAAGAGGATAGAATCGGTATAATCTCAACATATTCACAAAAACTTTCAGAAAATGATATAAGATCATTTGCAAAAAATACTGAAGGACTAACTGGCAGAGACATAGAATCTATAATTTCAATAGCAGAAGAGAATCTTGCATACGATATAGCAAATAAAAAAATAGATTACAAAACTCCAAAAATAGAGGATTATATGCATGCATTAAATTTATTCAAAGAGAATCATGAAAAGGAAAAACAGAAAACAAGTGGTCTTTACAGTTAACAATTATAAATTTACTTTTAAATAATATTAAAAGATATAATAATAATGCAAGAACTAAGTAATATATTCCAAAATAAGCAATTTAAAAAGATAATACTAAAACCTCCAAATCATAAACCTGGTTCATTTAGAGGAGCAGGTGATTTATTGATAAATGGCTTTGGATACTGGCTGACATCTAGGACTAGAACTAAAGAAAAAAGAGGATACGAAGTAGAGATATTTCATTCAAAAGATGGATATAATTATAAATTAGTTAAAAAAATAAACATAAAAGAATTAGAAAAAGATTTAAATTCTAAATTATCAAGTATCGAAGGCCAGCAGATACTTTATAATGAAAAGGAAAAAATTTATTATCTCTATATTTCAATAGATTTCGGAGACAAAAATGCTCACCTGTGGGAAACTGTTCTAATGACAACCAAAAACCCCTCAAAAAACTGGAAAAACAAAGGTGTTGTGATAAAGCCAGTAAAACCATTTAATACTGCAAAAGACTTTAACATAAGTTATATAGATGGGCAGTATATAGGTTTATGCAAGGCGTATATTGACACAAAAAACCAGCTTAAAGCAGCGTTGTTTAAAAGTAAAGACGGGTTAAATTGGAAGTATGAAGGAGTTCCGTTACTAGATAATAGAGAACAACCTAAAGTATTTGCAATTGATGGAAAGCTCTATAAATTTGATAATAATATTATATTTTTGGGTTCTTTAGGGAGTTTCTTTAAAAATGGATTAACTGCATCTGACAAGGTGTGTGGATTTAAACTAGACTTAAAAAAGAAGAGATTAAAAACAATTTTTATAAATGACTGGGAAATAAAATCAGAATATGAAAATAAAAGGTACCCTCTGCATACTTATTGCACCCCAACATTAGATTACAAAAAGAAGGAATGGAAAATAGTTATTGAAGCAATAGACCCTAGATACACTAAAAAATTAGGGGTATTTGAAGTAGTCGATAATGTTATATTGTATACATCAAAAGTATACTAAAGCAATATGAATTTAGAAAAAATAAGGACAAAAACAAAAGACGGTTTATTTTTAGATGGACTTATTTACAAATCCAAAAACAACAATAAAACGGTTATTATAAATATACACGGTACTGCAGGTAATTTTTATATACATAATTTTATAGATGAAATGTCGATTGAGTACACAAAGAATAATATTGATTTCATGGCAGTTAATAATAGGGGCCATGACTTCATTTCAGAATTTCAGAAAGTTAATAACGAAAACACAGAAATAATTGGATATGCTTACGAAAAATTTGATGACTGTATATATGATATAAGTGCTTGGGTGAATTTTGCATCTAGACTAAAATATAGGAATATAATACTACAGGGGCATAGTCTCGGAGCTATAAAAACAACATATTATACTTATAAAACAGGAGATAAAAAGATAAAGGGTTTAATCCTTGCTTCTCCTCCCGATATTGTAGGATTATTCTCTAGAAGAGAAACACCAGTTAAATTGACAAATAACCTATTATTAATAAAGAATAAAAACAGTTTTCAGCTAATATCAAAAAGAACTTTCGATGAGCTTAGAAAAAGAGGGGGGCATGCCGATATATTTAACACTTATGATGAAAACAAAAACTCTGTGCTCAAAAAAATAAATATCCCTATATTCGCTTTCCTTGGAGATGTAAAAGAAGCTACGATAATGAACCCAGTTAAAGCACTTAAAATATTATACAATAAATCACAGAAAACGAATTTTAGTTTTAAGGTCATCCACGGAGCAAACCATGTATATTATAAAAAAGAAAAAATAGTGGCCAAGGAAGTAGCCAAATGGGTAAAGAAAAATTTTAATTAGTTATGAGATTTGCTTTACAAAGCTATTGTCTTTATAAATATTATATTTGTTTAGTTTGAAATTTATAATTGAACCTACTTCTTTTGGTTTATCTCCTCTCAATACAACCATTGAGCCGTCTTTCATTTCACACATCCAATAGTTAATATCTCCTACTAATTCATTTGTTACAACTTTTGCAGATAGATTTCCTCTCCCAGCTATAGCCCATTCCGGTCTAAAACCCCAGCTTATTGAATCAGTCTTCTTCATAAAACTCATTGGAAAATTACCTATAAAATCCCCAACCCATTTATTCTTTGGAAAATTATATAGATTTTCAAAAGAATCTATCTGCTGAAATTTACCATCATTTAGAACACCTACTCTTGAAGTTATATTTGAAGTCTCTCTTTGATCATGAGTAACGTAAACAAATGTGCTATGAAGCTGTTCACGTAATCTTTTAAGTTCCTCTCTAGCAGTAAACCTCACTCTTGCATCTAAATTCGAGAAGGGTTCATCCAAAAGAAACATTGAAGGTTCACGCACTAATGCCCTTGCTAATGCAACCCTTTGTTTTTGGCCCCCGCTTATTTTTGAAACTGCTGAGGAGAGTATTTCCGAGATACCTAATAGTTTTGCTGCAGAGTTAACTTTCTTTTCAATATCATATTTTTTAAATCCGGCAATTTTAAGTGGAAACGCAATGTTTCTATAAACATCCATGTTAGGATACAAAGCAAAACTTTGAAATACCATAGCTATATTTCTTCTATTTGGTGGCAGATCCGTAATATCTTTTCCATCCAAAAGTATCTGTCCAGAATCCGGTTCTTCTATTCCAACTATAATTCTAAGCAAAGTGCTTTTCCCTGTTCCTGAAGGACCTAATATAGCAAAAAGTTCTCCTTCATAAATTTTAAGGTTAAGATTATCTATAACAATTTTTTTACCAAATTTCTTTGTTATCCTTTTTAGTTCCAATTTTACTTTATTAGTTTTCATCCTGTTATACCTCCTGTCAAGTATATCCCCCTTATATATTTTTGTAGTACTACAGTTAAAATAATTACTGGTATCGAAACAACTGCAGCGAAAGCTGCAGCTTGTATTAGGCTACCTTCAGTTATATTTATGTACACTATTACCGGTAGAGTTGGTTTTAAAGGCGAAAGTATAACTGCAAATGTAAATTCATCCCAGGAAGTAAGCCAAGAAAGTAAAAAGGCTGCGGCTACACCTGCTTTTGCAAGAGGTACTAATATGGTGTATATCGTTCTAAAAAGTCCCATACCATCGACTCTTGCTTGACTTTCAAGATCTTTGGGTATAGCTCTAAATGAACCCAATAAAATAAACGTTGCTAATGGTAAAGTAAACAATGATTGAGCAAGCGCTAAAGCAAACGGACTGTCAAATAATCCAGCCTTTATAAACTCAACAGAGATAGGTATTGCGATTATAAGTGCCGGTACTAAATTTGCTATAAATAGAAACACCATTATTAAATTCCCTAGTCTTCTATTAAGCTTACTTAGCCCATAAGCAGCTGGTATTGCGATAGCTAATGTTATAGCCCCAACCATAAAAGCGACTTCTAGGCTTTTGAATAACGGTGCGACAAAATGATATTGTGTTAAAGCACTTATAAAGTTATTCAAAGTCAATTTAATAGGCAATTGCGATGGAAATAACTTGTCAAGAGTAGTTGTGGTAGGTGAAAAGGAAACTAAAAAAAGTATATACAACGGGTAAATAAAAATTATTGCAAAAAGTATAGCCACTGCATATAAGAGGTATTTTTTTATTTGTTTTGTTTTCATATCAATCAGTTACCTCATAAACACCCATTAACCTTTTTCTGAATACAACTATCAATGCAAAACCTAAAACAAACGCAAAGAGAATTGTCGCAGAAGAAAGAGAATAATACAAAGTAGAAGTTGTTGAATAAAATTCATATGTTATTGTAGTAAGAAGCGGTGGGTTATATCCAAACAGTATTAAAGGCAGTGCAAAAATATTAAACTCTGCAATTCCTCGGACTATCAGTGCTATTGTAACAAAATCGGCAACATTCGGTAAAGTTATACTAAAAAATCTCCTTATTGGTCCAGCGCCATCAACTGCTGCTGCATTGTATAATTCTGGAGGTATTTGACTCATGCCTGCAAAAAGGATTAATGCAACTATGGGGGTAGTTTTCCAAGAGTCTGCAAGCATTGTTGTGAACAATGTCATATAAGTATTTGCATACCAATTTATTGCATGTATACCAAATAAAGCCAAGAAGGAGTTGGCATAACCTCCAACTGCAGGAAATATTAATGAAAAAGTATAAGCAGAGACAACCGTAGCTATTCCAAAAGGTAATATATATATTGTAGAGAAGATAGCCTTTCCCTTCAAAGCCTTTGTAAGTAAAGTGGCAATTATAAAACCAAGAGTAAACTCTATTGTTAAAGCTCCCGCCGTTAATATAAATGTATTTAGTATTGCTGAAATTATTTTATAATGACCAAGATCAATAAAGTTACTCAATGTCAATTTTCCTGTAGACGGGGAATGAAAACTCTGAAAGACGGCAGACAAAGCAGGATAAAAAGAAATCCCAACCAAATAAGCTACTAATGGAAGAATTAAAAGAATTGGTATATACTTACGCTTTATCCTAAATTTCATAATAGCATATAACTCTTTAAATATTTAAAATTTAGTACAATGATGTTAATCAAGCAGCTTTCAGTGGTGCAAAGTATCCTGCTTCGTACTGATTTGCATAAGTTGTATTGTAATTACTCACTAGATAATTGTACATCGCTAGATTCTCGCCGTTTAATATTGTCTGTATACTGCTTTTAGTGCATGCGGTACTGCCACAATCATTTGTAACTATCTCAGTGAAAGCATTATCTGCTAAAGCATCCCACTCTGTTATCCATGCTACTGGCGGTCTGAAAAATGCTCCTTGATTAAATGCGGCCAGTATTGCCTGCGAAGCAGCAGATGCATTTGTATAAGTAGCATTAGTAGTATTGTAAACCACCGTACCAGAAGTAGCAATCGATTCATAATTATCTAAAGAACCAGGCCACTGATAATCGAAAAAGTTATACTCATTGCTGTTTAGTCCTTTATAAGATGCCCAATAATCATGTGTATACGCCGGAGAGAAATACTTGCTTAAATTGTATATATAATAATAAGCAGCTACATCCCCACTATCATTCAAAAGCATTGGATTACCGCCAGCTTGCACCATCCACTGGAACATTTCAGTTGAAGTACTTGCTCCACCATGTCCCTGCATGCTTATACCTCCTAAACCTTTTGAAGTAAGCGCCTTTCCCAAGCTAAGTAATTGCGTCCAAGTTGATGGTGGCGTAGTAAAGCCTGCTTTTGCTAATGCAGAAGGGTTGTACCAAACGAGGGCTAAATTCGCTCTATAAGGTAAAAAGAACACCCCATGGTATGTTTCCTTTTCATATGTAACTAAACCGGCCATTGATGGAATTAAGTCGCTAGGTAATAATAAGCTAGCGTTTGTTATATTATATAGGTCTCCTGCGTAAAACAACTCACCTATGGCAAGGTTATCCTGTGCAATCACTGTTGCACCGACATCGTGACCCTGCACTAATGCTTCAACATCATTCGTTATTTGATCAGGTCTTAACTGCATCCAATTTATCTTTATATTAGGATAAATCGACTCAAATTCAGGTATCAATACCTTCTCCATAATCTGCGTAGCTGAAGCACTAACCCCTAAATCATCATACATTGTAACAGTAACTGCTGGTCCATTATAGACTGGCAGAGTAGTATTTACTGGATGTGCTGCGTAAGCTTCAGTATCAATTGGAGGCCAACCTAATTTATATAATTCCTCCTGAGCTTGTGTTGATAAAAAGAAAGTAATCACTGTATCTATTGCATTCAAATTAGTCGCACCCTTTGGGATTGCAAAAACATCTCCACCAATTAAGTGTTCGGTATTATTCAAGCCTGAAGGGCCAGCGTAAACCCCTATTGTAGATGACGGAGAAAACGAACTAGACGTACTTATATTGGCAGATGGTGAAGTGATGATAGTCTTTGAAACATGAACAAAATAACCTATAAAGAAGAATATTATAGCGATCACAATTATTACAGCGATTAGGGGTCCACTAAAGTTATTTTTTGTGGGTTTATCCATAACTTTTAAAATGATTTATTAGTATTTAAGCTTTTCCATTACTCGAGGCTGTCGCATAATTCATTTGGAGACAGCTCCTCCGGGAAGTGGAATAACCTGAAAAAAGAAACGATTACTATGTATTATGTATAATAAGCTGCTTAAAATAACTTAAACCTTAAGTAAAAGGATTTATGCAACGGGCTATATTACTTAGAATTAGGTAATAATTTATTTATCAAATAAATTTAAACTATATGAAAATAAAATATAAACAATCAAATGGTATACATGAGATAAATATAAACGATTACCAACCAATCGTCAAGTTTAATCTACTTAAAGGCCAAAGTAAAGAGCTATATTCAAATAGCATTTACATAGCAGGAGAGAAATTCTCTTTGTATGAAAGTGAAGACAAACTAATTCTATCAAAGGATTTGGATATAAAAGAACATATTTTGGGATTAGGAGAAAACGCTTTTAAGTTAGATAAGCGAAGATCAAAATTAACAATGTGGAATACCGATGCGCATGATTATACTCCAAATACTGATAAAATGTATGTTTCAATTCCTTTCTTTATATCTGTTAAAAAAAATAATAAAATAGGAGTATTAATCAATTACCCTGGAAGAATAAACTTTGATTTTGGCATAAAAGAATATGACAAAATAATTGTAGAGATATTTAACAAAAATGCAGAAATATTTATTATCGAGGGAAAAGGCCTCAAAGAAATATTGAATAAATTCATATCAATAACCGGTAAACCATTTAAAATCCCCGAATGGGCACTCGGTCATTCGATATCACGATACAGCTATTTCCCACAAAAAACCGTTATTAGAGTATTAAGAGAATACAAGAGATATTCAAATGTTGATACTATTTATTTAGACATAGATTATATGGACAGATACAAAATATTTGAATGGAATAAAAATTATTTTCCAAACCCAAAAAAGATGATAGAAGAAATACACAAAATAAAAACTAAAGTAGTAACGATAGTTGATCCTGCTATAAGAATAGAACAGAATTATAAAACATTTCTAGATGGAATGGGTTATTATTGTGAGAAAGAATCAGGAGAAATTTACACTTCAAAGATGTGGGCAGGTAATTGCGTTTTTCCAGATTTCTTAAATGAAAACGCAAGAAAATGGTGGACTTCCAAAATAAAAAAATGGGTAGAGGATTATTCAATCGATGGCATTTGGTTAGATATGAATGAACCTACTGTATTTAACTTAAGTAAAACCTTTGACGTGGATGTAGTTCATAAAATAGGTAATAATCATTATATAATGCATGATAAGGTGCATAATGCTTATCCCTATTTTGAGGCAATGGCGACTTATAAGGGCATAAAAAATGGATTTATTTTATCTAGAGCAGGATATGCTGGAATACAAAAATTCGCTGCGATATGGAGTGGAGATTCTGTTTCTTCTTGGGAAGATATGAAATTACAGATACCAATAATGTTGAATTTAAGTTTATCCGGCGTACCGTATGTCGGCTGTGACTTGGGAGGCTTCAATGGAAGAAACGATCCTGATTTACTGGTGGGATATTACCGTATGGCCATTTTTTTCCCAATATTTAGAAACCATAAAAACAAACTTGAAAACGACCAAGAGATTTACACTTTAAAAGATAGAGACAGAGAAAGCATTAAAAAAGCGATAGATTTACGATATATGTTTATGGATTATATAAAAGAATTGGCCAGATTAGCACATAACAAAGGAAGCCCTATAATAAGACCGTTACTTTATGAATTTGAAAATGATGAGAATGCATATGAAATAAATGATGAGTACATGTTGGGTAGTCATTTATTATATGCTCCTCAAATTGGAAAAAAGATAGAAGAGAGGGAGATTTACCTACCAAAAGACAAGTGGTTTGACTTAAATACAAAAAAAGAACTCAGCGGGCCTTGTTATATAAGGTCAGATGCAGAATTCCCGATATTTATAAGAAGGGGAACAAATATAAAGCTACCAAATGGTAAAAGAATTATTTATTAGACTTTATAATGTCTAAAAGTGCACTTATAAATGTAGCGTGTACAAACCCCTGCGGGAAATTGCCTGTAAATACTTTATTATGAACGTCTATATCCTCGCCAATTAAATTATTCGGACCGACTATGCTTTTCACATTTTTAAGCAGCTGGACAGCTTCATTTTTTCTTTTCAGCTGCGAATAAACAGAGGCAAGCCACATCGAACAGAGAACAAAGGCATGATTTGCCTTGCCTATAGAATCGAAATTATACCTGTAAACGAAGCCTTTCACAAAAAGAGTTTTCTCAACAACTTTTAGAGTTTTAATGAATACAGGATCATTGACTTCAATAAAGCCGTAAATTGGGAATGACAGTACCGTAGAATCAACTTCATTGCTTTTTGGAAAAGTCACAAAGTAATTATCTTTTATGCAATTTGACATGACCCAGCTCTTTATTTCATCTCTCGTTTCTTTCCATCTGTCTATCCCCTCTATAGCTGAAATCAGTTTTCCTGCGCTTTCTAAGGCCACCCATATCATTACTTTTGAATGTGTGTATTCATGATCTTCTGGCTTTTCCCATATCCCAGAATCCGCAAGCTGCCAATTATCAGATAGCCAATCTGCTACGTATTCTATCGCTTTTGAATGATTTTGTATAAATTCCTTATCCTGTGTAGAATCAAAATAACCCCTTACGGCGTATAAAAACTCTCCTTCTATATCTAACTGTATTTGATTTGTAGCCCGATTACCTATCCTTACTGGCTTTGAATTCATAAAGCCGTTCAAAGAATCGATATACCTCTCGCCGTATATTTTTGTACCGTCTACTTTGTATAGATTATATAAGGGTTTGCCAGAGTAATCTATCATGCTAAATAAGAATTCAAGCGCCCTTCTACCTTCTATATAAAGACCTAATCTGCAGAGGGCAGATGCCATTATCGCCGAATCTCTTACCCAAACGTATCTGTAATCCCAGTTTCTATTACCACCAGGATCTTCGGGCAAAGAAGCAGTAGGTGCAGCTATTATGCTGCCTGTTGGTGAGTAAGTAAGCCCAAGAATAGTAAAAATAGATGACCTCAAAAGCGGTTCGAATTCCTCCAAATCTGTGCTAGATAAACTTAAGTTTATTCTTTCTGTGTATGCTCCCCAATAATCTATAGTTGAATCTAGAGCTTTTGACAGATTAGAAGAAGAAATATTTTTACTTTCTAATTCGTATATCTCTGCGGATTGGTAATAAGAGAGTATAATCTGAGTTAGTCCTTTTTCTATCTCCCATGTAAACTCTTGAGTTTTCTTGTATTCTCCTATTATCTCTAAAACTAGCCTTCCTTTACCATTCTTACTATCAAATATTATTTTTCCATCGTTCTCTGAATAATTAAAATTCATTTTATGAAAACCAAATAAGGGATTAAAGTTAAGTTGCAGTTTTATCTCTGAGGTTATGTCTCTAACAAATATTGTTTTACCTGGTATCAAAAAATCATTTATATCTGCACTTCCTTCTGAAGTTTTAAAACTAGTGTGCAAAACGTTAGGTGCAGTGTACTTATGCAAAGATGAAAACTGTTCTATAGGACTTACTCTGAAAATCCCCCCGTTATTCTCATCTAACAAATATGCTATAAATGGATCAGAATCAAATCTTGGAAAGCAAAGCCAAAGTACATTGCCGTTTTTGTCTATCAAAGAGCTTGTTAATTGGTTGCTTATAAATCCGATATCCTTAAAATCTGCAAAAGTCAATGTCATTACTATTGTTACAAGTTATTATAATATTAAACTTTTGCAAATATCAATTTATATTTGTACATAATATATATTTATATTTGTACATAACATATATGTTATGAAAACAAAAGCAGCTTTTCTTGAAAAACCAGAAAAGATTGAAGAAAATCCTTTAAAAATAAAGGAACTAGAATTACCAGAATTAAAAGAAAATGAAGTGCTAATAAAAGTAAATGCCTGTGGTGTGTGCAGAACAGATTTACATGTTGTAGAAGGAGAGCTTGGAGAAATAAAGAATATTGTTCCAGGACATGAAGTAGTAGGGATTATTGAAAAGATAGGTAAAGAAGTCAAGACACAAAAAATCGGTAATAGAGTGGGAGTTGCCTGGTTGTACAGTTCATGTGGAAGCTGTGAATACTGCCTTAGCGGAAGAGAAAACCTCTGCCAAAATAAGCAATTTACTGGCTTTTCTAAAAATGGTGGTTACTCTGAATATATAATAGCAGATAACCGATTTATATTTGATCTCCCTACAGGATTAAAAGACGAAGAAATTGCACCTTTACTTTGTTCCGGCGCAATAGGTTACCGTTCATTTAAACTAGCAAATGCTTCTCCTGGAAGTACAATTGCAATGTTCGGATTTGGAGGCTCAGCACACCTAACACTGCAGCTTGCGAAGAAACTAGGACATAAAGTTATAATAGTAAGCAGGAACGAAAATCATCTAAAACTTGCTAGTGAACTTGGAGCAGATTTCACTTTTTCACCAAAAAATGGAGATGTATACGAAAATTTAAAAGATAAAGATATCGAGGCTGCAATAATCTTTGCGCCTTCAGCTATACCTATAATGAATGCCTTAAAAGTAATTAAACCCAGCGGAAGAGTAGTTGTTGCAGGTATTCACATATACGGAGAAATAAAAATAGATTATGATTCACAATTATTCCATGAAAAGACTTTACTTTCCGTAGAATCCTACACGAGAGAAGACATGATAGAGTATTTAAGACTTGCTACAAATCTAAACATAAAACCAGTATACACTAACATAAAATTAGAGGATGTTAATTCTGCATTAACCGAGATCAAAAACAGCGAAGTAATGGGTGTAAAAGTGATTAAATTTTAGATATTTAAACTTTAAGGACTTCTAATAATAAATGAAAGAATCGAATGGGAAAATGTATAGCTTAGAAGAAATACTTGGAAAACCACTTATAATATCATCTGACAAGAAAACTAGGATTTATGGATTAGATATTAAAGGAAGAGAGATTGAGATTTCTGCTTACGCAGAAAGTGAATCAAGAAAAGGTTATTTTCATAAAGTAGAGATAGAATATCTCCCTGCTTCAATGTATCTTATAAATGGCAGCTGCACGTGTGAATCTTTCCAATACTATGGTATGCCTTGTAAACACATGCTAAAAGTAAGAAATATATACCTTAAAAACAAGAATAAAATTAATAAATACTAGAGAAAATTTTTTTAGGTATAAGTTCCTTTATGCCTTTATTTTCTATGTCTTTTTTCACCAAATCCTTTATAGTGTTATCATTTAATTCATCAAGAGAGAATACCTTTTCTATAAATTCTATTCCTTTTGAATTCTTATAACTTAAGTCTATTAGGTTGATATAAAATGAAACGTAATCCTTTCCAAAAACCTCTAATGTATCCATGATCTTTTCTTTATTCAAAGAAAAAAGCTTATTTGACAGATATGAAATAGTGTCTGGATAGGAATACTGACTAATAGTATCTACTGCCTTTTCATAAAATAATTTTCTATACTGCTTTTCTAGAGTTCTTCCGTAAAGGGTTATATCCTTAGCTAACTTGTTGCTATTAAAGTCAAATTTCAAAAGTTTACTTTCCAATAAGGATATCTTTGAGCTAGATATTCCAGATCCGAAAAGTTCATTTCTGAACAGATATTTTGTTCTATCTTCCATTTTTTTATATGAATAGAAACAATATAAATACTTTTAATGAAAAAATAGAAAGCAACTAAAAAATATTATTTAGTTATTTATTCATCTGAGCATCCACAACTACAGCCGCAGCCGCACTTATCCTCATTTTCTTCTTCTGCCATATATCTTAAAGCAAACTCTTATCTTATAAAGTTAACTTTTGTTCTTCGCAGCATTCAAAAAAGACAAAAATAGCGGAGATGGTGCTTCTATTCTGGATTTTAGTTCTGGATGAGCTTGGGTAGCAATACCAAAACCACTCTGCCACTCTATTATCTCAACTAATTTATTGTCTTTAGTAGTTGCAGTTATCTTTAAACCGTTCTTTTGAAGAACTTTTCTGAATTTATTGTTAAATTCATATCTGTGCCTATGTCTTTCTGATACTACCTTCTTATGATAAGAAGAAAAAGCTATTGAATCTTTTCCTTTTATAACCATACTCCATGCACCCAACCGCATTGTTCCTCCTTTCTGCTTTACAGATAACTGTGAAGGGAGTATATCAATTATATTGTATTTTGTATTTGGATTAAACTCTGTTGAATTTGCCCCTTTTAAATTGCACACATCTCTTGCAAATTCCACGGCCATAAGCTGCATTCCCAAACATAATCCAAGATAGGGTATGTCATTCTCTCTAGCATACTTTATTGCATTTATCATGCCTTCTATACCTCTATTTCCAAAGCCCCCTGGAACTATGATACCATCAACACCTTTTAACATGCTTTCTGTATCAGACTTTTCAAGCAACTCAGATTCTACCCATTTTATATTAAGATTAACTGATAATTTGCCAGCAGCATGCATTAAAGCTTCTCTAACGCTTACATAAGAATCCTTTAGTTCTACGTATTTTCCAACTACTGCTACAGTTACTATTTTTTCATATTTGTTTATTATCTTATCAACATTGTTTCTCCACTTTTCAACTTTTTCTACATTTATCTTTTTCTTCGGCAAATTGAACGCTTGCAATAACAACTTATCAAAATTCTGGTCTATAAGATACTGTGGCAATTGGTAAGGAGAAGTCATATCTGGATCGTTTATTACTCTGCTTTCGTCCAAACTTGTAAACATTGCAAGCTTCTTTTTGACCCCATCGGCCATTTCTCCATCTGTTCTACATATCAAAAACTGTGGGATTATGCCCATGCCCATCAAAGTTCTAAATGCAGACTGAGTTGGCTTGGTTTTCTGTTCTCCTACAGTCTTTAATCTCGGTACGTATGTAACATCAACAAACACTACTTGCTCCTTAAGCGAAAGTTGCCTCATAGCTTCTATAAAATAACCATTTTCAATATCCCCTACAGTTCCGCCAACTTCTATCACAACAAAATCTAAATTACTTTTTACTGCAAAATCTTTTACTTTTTCCTGTATCTCATTTGTAAGATGAGGTATTACCTGAACATCTTCTCCAAGATATTCTCCTTTTCTTTCTTTTTCGATTATTTCTCCGAAAAGTTTCCCTCCTGTTATGGAAGAACTACTAGTAAGACTACGATTTAGGAATCTTTCATATGTACCAAAATCCATGTCTACCTCTCCTTTATCATCTAATACGAAGACTTCTCCATGCCTGTAAGGGTTCATCGTACCACAGTCATAATTCAGGTAGCCATCGAACTTTATTGGAAGAACCTTAAAATCGTACATATCTAGTATTTTCATTATAGAAGATGATACTACTCCTTTACCCAAGCCACTCATTATTGATCCAAGTACTACTATGAACTTTGTCGGCATTTAATTTAACTTATTTTGAGCTTTTATATTTTTCCTTATTAATACCTATATTAAAAAGAGGATCAAATAAAACCAAGCCAAAGAAGAAGTATACCTATAAATTCAGAGTAATATAAAAACGCGGGAAAATGAGCAATATAAAGGGAACCAGCTATGCTAACTATCACAACCCCAGCTATTATTGAAAGCATTTTCTTGTTAGAAGTTTTTCTGTAAGATATTAATGCTACAGCTATAAGCGTTGCCGCAGCAGGAAATGTCATTATTGATGAGGATATTACTACTAGAAGAGGTAGTATACCAAATACAACATAATTTGTAAGTATATTACTTATGCTTGATACTATCAAAGAGTATACTACGAAAATTGCTGATAAAATGAAGAATATAGCATAGTAATTAAAAATTTTCTTGTTTTTCAGCAATGCTGTAGAACCAAGCGCTAAAAAACTAACCAAAAATGCAACCGCAACAAGATAAGTTTTTATCAAAAAAGCATTATAAATGTTAAATGAAAAAAGAACTTCGAGTAAAACTCCTAAACCAAAAAGCCAAAGCCCTATTGACCAATAAAGCTGACTTTTTCCCTTCTTTTTTATAAACTTGTAAGTCATTAATGATGCTAGCGGAACAGTTAAAAGAAATATAAGAATTGTTGAAAACTCAATGAAAAGCTCACTTGAAAATATACTTGACATTTATTTTTATAGATTCTTATAGTATTTAAATTATATGAAAAAAACAAGAGACAAAAGAATCGCTATAATCGCTATAAAAATATTATCATCAATTGGACTAAATCTTTCAGCTAATGAAAGAATAAATGCGAAAATAGCACCAAATAAGCCGAAAAGGATAACTCCTGGGATCAAGGAAGATATAAAAAAGGCAGTGCTTCCACTAATAGATTTTCTGCCTGGTTTTTTTAATATTTCCAAGCCAACTACTGTAGCTATTGGATCCGAAATTAATAAAGAAAAAAGACTGAAAAAAAGAAAATCAAATCGGTTTATAAATCCCAGCAATAAAATAGCACCGACTGCCATTGAAATTGCTCCAGAACCGAATATTGCCCCATCTCTTTCTAGCAGCTTTATTAATTTCTTCATTTTTCTACCGTAAATATATATGGTATATGCTACCAATAGCCCTAAAAAAACCAATGCCAGTAATATCTGCTTGTAAGATGAAATAAGAATTGAAAGAAATATTCCCCCTATTAAAATCTGTACTAAATCTCTCCTTATCTCTAGTTTACTACTTATTTTTACGGTTTTTATCGTTAATTTCTTTGTAAGCAAAAATTGAATAAGTAGACTTACAGAGATTATTTCAATAGAAAATTTAATTGGGAATGATTGAGAAAAAACAACTGCAAAAAGAGCTACAAACACAAAGTAAAAATAATATCTTCGCGAAGTATAAGTCAATAGAAGCAATGAAGAAAGCACCGCAATAGGTATTGCATAATAATATAGATAAACATTATGTAGTAAAAAATAAACGAGATAAGAAAATAAAAATGAAAGAGAAAAAACAATTAAATTATTTGTTTTCATGTGATTAAAGAAGAGAGAACTCCTTGTCTTTTTTATAAGCGAATATCTTTATAATATCTGTTACAAAAAGAAAGACGAAAGATAAAACAAACATAAACAGAATATATGACAAGCTTATACTTGACATTAATAATCCGAATTTCGCTATTATGAAGGTTATTATAAAGGCTAAGACTATCTGCAATATTACAGGTATACTTGGCCTTGAATGGAAGAACCTCCTTCTAGACCTTATTGACAAAAGAAGCGCTTCTATGGAAAAGATAAACGCAACGAACATGAAAGTTTCAAATGAAGCATTACTTAAGTGGAAATAAAATAGCCCAAGATAAGCAAGTATAGATACCTCTATTATTGCCATTATGCCAAAAATAATGGATGCGAACAGTATTGCTTTTATATTCCATGTATCCGGTTTCTTTGAATAACTTTCCTTATCAGTCGAAAGGGCTATACTGCCTATATCATTTATGAATATCATTAAGATAAGCTGTATTGCTCTTATTGGCAGGAACCTTAGAATTATAAACGCAATCGAAAGGAAAAATGCTATCTGAAATATTCTAGTTACCTTATTTAAGGTATAACTTATCATCCTTTCAAATATAGACCGACTTTCTTTTACAGCGTTTACTATCGGTTCTATCCCAGGAGAGGTTAAAACTATAGTCGCCGCGCTTTTTGCAACATCGGTTGCATTTGAAACAGCTATTCCCACTTCTGCCTGTTTAAGAGCAGGAGCATCATTTACGCCATCTCCAGTCATTCCTACATGATAACCTGCATCCTGCAAGGCCTTCACTATTGTATACTTGTCCTTTGGAAACACTCCTGCGAAGCCATCATGCTCTATTACCAGCTTTGAAAGTGTTTTCTCATCCAACCCTTCAAGAGTCTTAACATCAAGTATTTTATCGCCTATACCAACTTCTTTTGCAATCTCCTTTGCAGTATCAATATTGTCTCCTGTAAGCATTTTTGTCTTTATTCCAAGTGCTCTAAGCTCTTCTATAAGTTTTTTACTATCTACCCTTGGTTTATCATTCAAAGGAATTACACCAACAAAAGACCATTCCTTTCTGCTACCTAATTTAGCCGCTACTGCTATAGTACGATAGCCTTTTAATGACATCTCCTTTATCTTAGCATTAATTTTTTTTATTTCGGAGTTATCCAAAGAGCATTTCTTTATTATAACTGCAGGGAATCCCTTAATAGCTGACATTTTTTTACCATTTAGTATGACATCTGCTTGTGACATTTTTGTAGAAGGATTAAAAGGTGTAAACTTTACCAGTTTGTAGTTCAATTCCAGATTTTTTGTATCATATTTTTTTAATCCGCTTATTATTGCATCATCTATCTCATCATTATCTTCTTTCCTAGATGCAATGGTTCCATAAAAAAGAACCTCTTGTACTGAGAATTTTCCATAGCCAAATGGATCAGAAACTGAAAGTTGATTGCCTGTTATTGTTCCAGTTTTATCAAGACAGACTACATTCATAGTAGAAGCTTCCTCAATTGCTTCAAGTTTTGTTACAAGAATATTCTTTGAAGATAGTCTTTCGGTACCATACGCCATGGCAATTGTAAACGCTGCAGGTAGACCTACTGGTACAGATGCCAAAAGTATAAGAAGCGAAAATGGAATGATTGTAAGTAAATTTATTTTAAAGATGTAAGAGAATATAAAAACTGCAGCTATAAGCATTATATCAACGAATATAAGATATTTAAGCAGCTTCAAGATATCACTTTCTAAATGAGTTTTACCACCAGCTATTCTTACAAGATCTGCTGTTTTACCAAATGAGGTATTCTTTCCTGTTTTCAAAACGAGGGCCGTTGCCTCCCCTTCTCTTACTGTTGATGATGAGAATATAGTATCTCCTCCTTTTTTATCTACTGGAAGAGATTCTCCTGTTAACATTGACTGGTCAACTGAAAGATAATCTCCTTCTATTATAATACAGTCTGCAGGAATTATATCACCAAGTCTTACCCTTATTATATCTCCAGGTACAAGCAATTTTGCAGGTATCTTCCCCCACTTATTGTCTCTCTGGACATTAACATTTACTGAAAGTTTATTCTTTAAAAGCTCTAGAGTATTATCCGCTTTGAATTCCTCCAGAAAACCTGCTATTGCATTAAACAAAAGCAGACCTATAACTATGTAAGCATCTATATTTTTTCCAAGAACAAATGATATTATTATAACAATAAAAAGCATCAATGGTATCGGGCCCCAAAATTTTAACAAAAACTTTTTTATGGGATTTACTTTTTTGCTTTCAATTTCATTGTAACCATATTTTTTCAGTCTTTCTTCTGCCTCTTTTTCCGAAAGTCCATTTTTGCTAGAGGATAATTTTCTGAATTCATCTTCTTTTTTTATCTCTACATTTTTATCCATATCAATCGCTTATCAAGCCTATAAAAAGTTTGTCATCACCCTTGAATTTTTTCTCGCCTGGAAGTCTTAAAAATAGGTATACGGTCTTACCGTTAAAGACAAAACGTAAAGGAGGTGAGTATGGATAAAATTCTCTCTTGAAAAGCTTATCATAACCAATGGTTATCTTTGAGATTGATTTCTTTTCAACCCTCATAATAAGCGTATCGAGTTTTTTATTGTAGAATTCTATACTTTCCTGGGTTATCTCAACAAAGCCAGAATGCTTATGTAATGGCCTAATCGAACTTCTACCAACTCTTGCCATAACCTTTTTATGCAGACTTAATTCCAATAACTCGCTCTTGAATATCCATACTGCTTCAAACAAGCCAAGCCCTCTTTTCAGTGAGTCATTTATAAATTTCATTCTAGGTGTTTCTCCACGAAATATATCTACTATATTCAGTATATTCTTATCAACTGAAACGCTTGCATTCTCCTTTACCAAATTTTTACCATAAGATTTATATGAAATGGATTTAATGGCCATAAACATATTATTATGTTGCCTTTAATTCATTTATAGTTTCTTATTTGTTTAATTTATAGCAGTAAAAGAAATAATCTTTAATCTTTCTTAAGACTTAGATAACCTGGATTATCATTTGAATTATAAAACCAAGCACTCCTATGATGAATGTACCGATAATAACCATTATTGAAAGTTCCTTAAATTCCTGCTTTGTGGGTTTTCTTGCAAGATGAAGTATCCTACTGTATTCAAACCTATAATGTTCTAGCTTTGCCTTTATGTTAAGAGGGTGGGCCTTTTTAATTGCATTTTTTATATGATATAAATGAAATCTTCTTTTCTTTATATTTATCTTTTCTTCTTTATGACTGCTGTTTGAATTATTTTGTACAACTGCTTCTGCAGGGTTTTTCTTCTGTTCATTCTGAGCTACGTTTTTAGTAGCATTAGAATTCTGTTGTTCTATTGTATTTTCAGCATGCTCAATATTCTCTATAGGCTTTATATCACTTACTTCTTGCTGCTTATCCGAATTACCCAGATTTGCATCTGCTAAGCTCTTATTTTCATCCATAATCAACTTAGAAAGGTTATTCCTAGTTCATCTTCGACTTCCTGTTTCTCCTTTAGCTGCTGATCCTCTGCTATTGATTTACCACTTATTTGTTTGGAAGTTACGCCTGTTATTATAGCCAAAACCTTTATAGTATTCTTTAAATCTGGAAATATATGTGCACCCCATATTATGTTTATATCATCTGGTAGTTTCTGGCCTATAAGATCAACTAATTTATTTGCCTCTTCAAGTGTAAGCGAAGGCCCTCCACTCACATCTATAAGCATTCCTTTTGCAGTTGAAACATCAACATCTATAAGCGGATTATTAAGTACTTTCTCAACAACAGTTTCAAGTTTCTTATCCTTTGCATCACTTTCCCCTGTTCCTATAAGTGCTACTCCCCCATTAGACATTATCCTCTTTACATCTGCGAAATCAACGTTTATTAAACCAGGTTTTGTTATCAATTCGGTTATTCCTTTAACTGCATTTGTAAGAACGTCATCTGCTATCTTCAATGCTATAGGTAATGGTAACCCCGGAGCAATAGCCATGAGCTTTTCATTAGGAACAGTTATCAAAGTATCTACAGTATTCTTAAGCTTTTCTACACCGTTAAGTGCAGAATTCATTCTCCTTTTGCCTTCTGCCTTAAATGGCAAAGTAACTACTGCTATTGTAAGTGCGTTTATTTTCTTTGAAACAGATGCAACGATAGGAGCTGCACCAGTACCTGTTCCACCACCCATACCACAACATATGAAAACTAAATCTGCCCCCTGAAGAGCTTCTTTAATCTCCTGCTCTTGCTCTTTTGCAGCGGCTTCACCAACCGCAGGATCAGCACCAGCACCTAGTCCATTTGTTAATTCCTTCCCTATAAGTATCTTTTTATCAGAGGGAGTGCAAAGAAGATCTGCAGCATCGGTATTGACCGCTATAAATTCAGCTCCTTTTATACCAACTTCAAACATTCTGTTAAGAGTGTTATTTCCAGATCCGCCTACACCGACTACTTTTATATTAGCTCTTCTCGACGCTATCAACTCTTCTAAGGACTTATCAAATTCCTTAGTTTTACTAGCATCGTACTTTATTCCTTTTATTCCTTGGCTAAGTGAATTATTCATTTGTATATCATCCATAAGTTTACCTCAATAGATTAATT
Organism: Nanobdellota archaeon; assembly: GCA_021846665.1. GTDB lineage: Archaea > Nanobdellota > Nanobdellia > Parvarchaeales > Parvarchaeaceae > Parvarchaeum. Next base: position 59,447 of record JAJZWM010000002.1, read on the forward strand.
ATCTTGGATTATATATAAATATCTCCTAATCTTTTATTATCTCAGTCTTAATTTTTTTGTTTATATATTTCCCTACATCCATCGCTATACTGTCCTTTATATAGGGTTTAACGTCCTCTTTTGTGTGTATTTTAACATTTTCATTATCAATATCCACGCTCTCTGGTTTCTTGCCTATGTAATGCTCAAATATTGCCGAGTATTTTTCCTTCTCGTCTTCTAATATTGAAATTATTTCAATTTCATATTTCAGTTCCTTCCCAGCTAGTGGATGATTGTAGCTTACAAGCACCCT
>JAJZWM010000002.1:60308-82751 GCA_021846665.1 Nanobdellota archaeon
CCAGAATTCAAATGAGTAAGTATTGCCATTACATATGACATTATTGGTTTTTTACCTATGAAGATTATATCATTTTCCATAATTCTATTTTTTAAATTTATATGTATATAAGCATTTTTGTTTTACTTAAAATTATTTACTGCTTATTTTTACGGCCCTTCCATCAAAAACCAACGTTCTTATATTAAGTTTATTTGCCTTTGTCCTTAATTCCCTATCCTCAGTAAAAAGAATACATTTTTTATACAAACAAAAATCCAGTAATGTATCATCTGTATTTTTATTTTCACTGAATTCAACAATCTTTAAACCATAAGAAATAAAAAAGCTTTTTACATCAGATCTTTTTATATTGGCTAACTCATCTATGCATTTCTTAATTGTTAAAACAGAAAAACTGCTCTGGAAAAAATTATCAAGGATATCTCTCAAATCTAATTTATTATCAAAACAATAAACCATAATGTTTGTGTCTATTACAACATCATTCATATATGTTTCCCGATCCTGCTATTGTCCAAACATTATTTATTTTCCGTGACAGGATAGCCCTTTCGCCTATGAAATATGGCAGGGCCGAATTTCCTAGATTTATAATAATTCCATTATTTGAGTAAGATACTACTGTTCCAAGAACCTTTGAAGCTAGAACATTCAAAAGAACTATTTCATTTTTTTGTGGCGGCTTGCTGAACTTATTAGGTATGGCTTCATATTTCATTGCTATCCTATTTTTAAATAAAGGAGTAATATCATTTTTCACAACTAAAGACCCAGCTAAGTTATCCCTTCTTGCTAATGATGGGTCTAAATCCGTTTCCAATCCAATCATTAAACCTCTATCTACTTCTTTCTCAGGCCCAAACTCGCTTTGTATGCTTAAAATCTTGGTCTTTAAAGGCTTCCATGAATTTTTTATATAAACACCCGGATAAACGACCACTGCATCATTTATTTTTAAGGAACCTGATTTTATTCCTCCTCCTAAAACTCCTCCTTTTAGTTCATTTATATCTGCACCAGGTCTATTAATATCAAAACTTCTTACAACTACCATTTCTGTTCTTCCTTCATTAGAATTATCTGGAACTTCAAACTTACCTATTTCCTGTATAAGTTCTGTAATGTTTACATCTTGTGCAGCGAATACAGGTATTATTTTTGCATCTGGATAACCATTTTTAGACATAAAGTCTTTTATCTCATCGTAGCTTTCCTTTGCACGGTCTTTTCCAACAACGTCTATTTTTGTCTGGGCTACAACTATATTTTTAACCCCTATTATACGTAATGCTTCTATATGTTCCTGTGTTTGAGGTTGAGGACATTTTTGATTCGCTGCTATAACTAGAACGGCCCCATCTACTAAAGTTGCTCCACTTAGCATTATAGTCATTAATGTTTTATGCCCTGGTGAATCTATTATTGAAACTCTATAATAAAGACTTGCATTAGAATTGCATACTTCACACTTGGCATATCTACTAAATGAACCACAGGAATCGCATTTATATATAAGAAAGTGAGCGTAACCCAACCTTATAGTTATCCCTCTCTTTTTTTCTTCGCTGTGTCTTAAAGTAGATTCGCTAGTAATCGCCCTTACCAACGTTGTTTTACCATCGGCGAAATTACCAACTACATCTATTGTTATATTCTTAACCATTAGAAGGTGTGAATAACTGCTCCAAAGATTTTTCACCGTACTTTGATATCTTTATATTAATTTGAGATGTAAATTGACCAATTGTATTTCCAGCTAAGCTCTTTCTTCTGCGTATACCCTGCTTGTTTCCAAGCCCTTTTCCTATAAGCACTTTTCTAAGACCAGAGCCATCTAAATCTTTTGACATAGGCATTCCCGTCATGTAGCTTCCACCAGTTATTATACCTGAATAGCCATCCAAGCCTAAAAATGAAAGATCTAATTCTTCGCCTATTTTTTTGCCAAACAGCTGATCTGACTTGTCATTTTCTAACGTTTTATTGAATGACTTGCCTGTTTTCGAATCATTTATTACAATCTTTATCTCCATAGACTTTATTAAATATAACTGTTATTTATAAATAGCTTTGCATTGAAATAAATAACTTATTAAACTAAAACACTATAAGGTAAGATGGAAATGATCTTTGTTGAATCAAGATTCAAAGGAAAACTTAGCGATGAATTTGTAAAAAGAATTTATAACGAGATAAAACCCTATAAAAAAATAAACCTTGTTGCCGCAATACAATTCATAGATCAGATGAATGATTTTAAAGACAGGATAAAAGACAAAGAGTTTGTAGTTAAACAGTCACTTTATAGAGCTATGTATCCTGGTCAAATATTAGGCTGCGATGTTTATGCTGCTGACTGCAAAGACTGCGATGCAACTCTAGCTTTTGAGCAAGGTATGTTCCACGTACTTGGTATACCACTTAAATATGGAAAAACGGTAATTACTGCAGATCCTGAAACAGAAAATATAGAGGTAATAAACGCAGAAGTAGCTGATAAATACAGAAAGAGAATAATGCAAGGAATAGGAGCTGTGTTGACTGCTAAAAAAGTTATGTTTGTTGAATCTACAAAAGCTGGCCAAACTTATGGCTCTAAACTTTTGAAGGAAAAACTAAGAAAAGACGGCAAACAGGTTTATTCAGTTGTCGCAGATGAAATAAACTTTGATAGACTAAATGAATTTAGAGAAATAGATGTTTTCATAAGCACAGCCTGCCAAAGGATAGCAATAGATGATATGAACAAAGTTAAAAAGCCAATGATAAACGCAGAAGACCTTGAAAGCTATCTTAGAGAAAATAAATAAAACGCATTTAAATAGCCAATTTTATAGATTCTTATGAAAGCTATAGTAACTGGAGGAGCAGGATTTATAGGCTCGCACATTGCCGAAAAGCTTGTAAATGAAGGCTATTCGGTTTCTGTAATTGATTCTTTAAACACTGGTGATAAAAGTAACCTAAAAGCTATATCAAATAAGATCAAATTTCTAAAGGAGAACTCATCGCAGATATCAAAACTTGGAAAAGTAGACATAGTTTTCCATGAAGGAATATATTCATCAACTCCAATGTATAGAAAAGATAATACCTTAGTTGGAAAAGCTATATCCGAGTTCATAGCAATTTTAAATTATTGCGTAAAGAACAAATGCAAACTTGTTTTCGCGTCTAGTTCATCGATATATAATGGATATCCTCCACCACATAACGAAGAAATGATACCAAAAGTAAAGGATTTCTATACGGAAGCAAGATACTCAATGGAAAGGCTTGCGGATCTTTTCAACCAGATGTACGGCTTAGAGTACTGTGGATTAAGATACTTCAGTGTATACGGTGACAGAGAAGAAAGTAAAAAAGCGTTTGCTAATATGGTTTCGCAGATAATATGGAAAGGCCTGCTAAATAAAGAACTTGTAATATACGGTGATGGAACTCAAAAAAGAGATCTTACGAATATTGCAGATGTTGTATCTGCAAATTTACTTGCTGCTAAAAGCAAGGAAAGTGGGATATTTAATGTAGGTACAGGTGTATCATATTCATTTAATGAAATAATAAAAATGGTTGAAAATGCAATGGGTAAAAAGATAAAGAGAAAAAATATAGAGAACCCTCTAAAAAATTATGTCGATATAGTGCATGCAGATACTAAGAAAAGCATGAAAAAGCTAGGTTTCTCTGCAAAAATAAAACCAGAAGAAGGGATAAATGCTGCCTTGGACTATTATAAAAAACTAAAAAAAGTCCCTGATATTTTCTAATTTTACAGTAATTTTATTCTACCAACAACTCGATTTCTTCCTATAGATAGACTAGGATCTGCTAAAAGGTAAGTTCCTTTTATTTCAGCTATCTTCCTGTTAAAATGAGCTTTTACAGTGCTACCATCTTTTAAAAGATTTAGACTTAAGGGCTCTCCAAAAAATGAGCATGAAAGTTGCTTAGAAAATGGATCCTCTTTATAAAAAGGGGAAAGAGTTAATTCTATTTCTATAGTGTCGTTTACTTTGTTTATTGATGATAAAGCATAATTATTTGAAAGATCCTGCTCAGAAACATTATTCAAAGCAAGCCCGACATGAGAGTCTGCTTCTGCAGAATCATTGTCTACATCCATTATCTGTATGCTTTTTACACTGCATTGTTTCAATGAAGGCAGAAGGAGAAGCTTTTCTCCTTTTTTTATCTGCTGGCCCAAAACAAAGCCTATTATAACTGAGCCTATCCCCTTAACTATAAAATGCTTGTCTATTGAAACATACTTAAAATCCCTTTCTTTTTGCTTTGTTCTTTCTATAGCTATAGAAATTAAATCAGATTTTTTGAATTTACCTATCTTGTATTTATCAAAGAACCTGTCAAAAGAGGTAATATCAGAGAAATCATCTTTAAGTATCAAACCCTCGTCTATATCAGAGTTTTCAACGCAAAGAGCAAGTTCTGCATCTAATGCATTTATTTCGCTTCCAACAAAAAAATAAACATAATCTGAAACCGAAAGAATGTAAAGAATTGAAAGCAGAGATTTAGGAAAATCTATTGAATAAAGAATTAAATTACCTGTTTTATCCAATGCTATCTGAACATTGTTTATAATATCTAATTTTTTTGATATGATGTGCTTCATCTTTTCTTCTTCTATTGGCTTAGCTGAAAGTAATGCAATTATCATCAGTAGTTTAACTCTTTTTCTCTTTTAAAATTATACTTCTACATTTTATTCCGGCTTACTAGCTATTATTACCATTCTAGACTTGTTAAAATATCCACTTTCGGCATCATATCCAAAAACATCCTTAAAATAGCTTAGATTATCATTAAGTATCTTTTTTGCTTTCTTGCCACCTGCGCTATTTTCGCTTATGGGGGATAGCCATGATTGAAAGGTTTCCTTCATTTCAAATGTCTTAAAATTATCAATCTGAAAGGCGTTTTCTTTTAATAACTTAAACCAATAATCTAACGATTCAGAGCTTATATAACTTGCATCTCTTGCCTTCTCAAATTTATTAAATAAATCTTTTTTATCGCCCATAGGCTTTAGTAAATCTGTTATACCAAACTTTCCCCCTTTCTTAAGAACCCTCCATACTTCTTCTATGAACCGTTTCTTATCTTTTATGTGATGTGCTACTCTTCTACAAGACACTATATCAAAAGAATTATCCGGAAAAGGCATCGATGAAATATCTCCTTTTACAAAAACTACATTACTTTTATTGTCATCTTCTGCCTTTCTAACTGCGATATCAAGCATATGGTCATTAATATCCAAACCTATAGAAATTGCTACTTTATCTGATACTTCAAAAGCAACAAACCCTGGACCAGTGCCGACATCCAACGCTTTGTAACTTTTCTTTAAATCCAACATAGAAATAAGAAGGTCTAAATCTTTCCCATGTATATGGCTCTCGCTGCTAGCATACTCCTTTGCGTGCTTGCTAAAAAAACTCTGTAAAGACTGCATATTATTAGTTATAATCCACAGGATTAATATCTTTATATAAAACTCTTAAATGACACCTTGTTAAAAATAGAGGACAATATTACACTCAAGTATAAATAACTAATTGTATAGGTTTTCTCTTTTAAATTATTTACATAATTATTTTACTTAATAATAGTAAGATTTATATATTATGCTTTGCCTCAGTATAAATATTATGAAACTTGATGATTTCTTCTATAAACAAAAAAAGATTGAGCTCTCCGTACTAAGACATATTACGAAATTTGGAGATCTATTTTATAAAAGGGATATAATTAGTAAATATCCAACTGAGATACTTACAGAAGAAAGTATTGAAGAAATAGCTAAAAAAGATCCGAAGACTGCTTCGATCCTAGGTATTGCGTTATTTACAAAAAGTGAAGAAGCTGCATCTCAATCCGAGAAGACTATAAGTAGATATCACAAGGATGCTGCCGGGGATATAGCCTATGGACTAAGTAATGTTGCAAAAAACACAGGAAACAAAGATAAGATTATAACTGCTGCTAAAATAATGTCTTTGGATGAGATATTAAATACAAAGATAAAAGTAGGATTTAAGGAATTAGCAGAAATTGCAGGATATATCGGAGATAAAGATGCAGTAATAGAATCCGAGAAGACTATAAGTAGATATCACAAGGATGCTGCCAGAGATATAGCCTATGGACTAAGTAATGTTGCAAAAAACACAGGAAACAAAGATATAGTAATGAAATTTGCGAATACAATAAGTAGATATGATGAAGATACCGCTAAGTATCTTGTTCAAAGGTTAGATTACATTGCAATGTATGAAAGTACCTATGATATAAGAGCCGCTTACAGAATAGTAAACTTAATTGGTATAGAGGCATTAGAGCTGCTTAAAGCTAAAGATTTCATTCGTATAAGAAATGAAAAGCTTGATGATTTAATAAAGGATAAAGAAAGCTTTGACGTAGTGGCTGCTTATGTAAAATCTGGTTTTGTATTGCCGACACCAAATAAAGAGAATATAACTAGGTATAAAGAGCTAACTTACAAGTATATCTCCCAGGAATATGGCATAACTAAAAATCTGAATACAAACCAGATCCTTATGGTATTCTCTGCAGATAAAGACCAAAGAAATGAATTAGCTGGTTTAATGAATAATTCTAGTGAAAAAGGATTAAAGATGTATAGCATAGCTACTGAAGAGACTAAGAAATTGGAAATGGATAAGAGCAAGCTTCCTTACCTCTCTATCATAGCTGTGACAGGATCCAGAGATAGTGCTATTGATAGAGAGGCTTATGATTATATTTCTGAGATTGTAGGTGAAAAAGCGGTAAGGAAGGCAAGGAATGAATTTAAGTCAAATTATAGAAATAAAATAAAGGAGATAGCAAATTACGTAAATAAAGGAGAGATAAACAAAGCGATAGATTCGCTTAAAACTATTAAAAACGGATCAATAGAAGATGTACTAAGTTGTGCAAATTACAGTGATTTGGGATTTACCAATGGCAAGGCAGTACTTAGCGCTGTTGAAAGCAATAATCCATTGGATTACGACAATAGGATACAGATAGCATGTGTTTATCTTCCAAGGGATTTTCATGACGGAATATACAATTACTGTAGGGATTATTATTCCAAAGAGAAGGGAGAGGGATTTATACTTATAAGATATAATATCGGGGAAAAGGCACTTGGAAGTGCGATATGCTACATGGAAAAGGATAAATTTCTTGTTGATTCTGTTGAAGGTCATAGAACATTCAGAAAACCACAGATATTCAAAGCTGTATATCATGATTTAGTGGAAAGAGCTAGAGATAAAGGCGCTGAAAAGATAATCTTCAGCGAAAATTGCATGAATGAAACACCGAATAAATTCATAGAATTTCTAGGTAATTCTGGACTTAAAAAGGGTAACGTAGACATGAAACTTAATACAGAAGGTTATCTTGAAGCTGTGAAAGGAAGAGTAAGGGGCTATATTGTAAATTTAACTAAAAGAAATTAATTTTGGCTTAACTATCTGAATATTAAACAGATTAAGTATTTACTTGCATTTCCTTAAAACGGTATTACATATATTTAAGAATGGGCTCGACGGGATTTGAACCCGCAACAATCCGGTTAAGAGCCGGATGCTCTACCGAGTTAAGCTACGAGCCCATTTAACAAATCATTTAATTATGCCAACAATAAAAATGTTTATTTTTATAAGATGCCTACATTTTTCTAATAATTGAATGATTAACTAAATAACATTCAAGATTGTTTATATTCGAATTTTTCAGTATATATCTTATATTTTCTTCCTTATCCTCAAATAGAGATAAATGATTATATTTATCACTGAGTTTTTTTATTTCTAACAATTTCCATTCTTCATCCTTTAATTCATGATTTTTTGGTAGTATCAACTGTTTATAATCTAAGTTATATGCTTTTAGAAGCTCTTCTGTTTCTTTTCTAAATTCCTCGCCCCTTGCACTTAAAATTATAAGTTCTGACCCATTTTTAACACACTCGTCTATATAATTTATAAAAGTTTCATTCGGATGCAGCTCTTTGGAATATTTTACATAAGCTAAAGTATACAGATCGGTCTTCCATTTTTTGTTAAAACCCTTTGCTACTTTGCCTTCTTTGATTGTAATCTCTAAATCACTTAAAATACCATAATCCTGATAAGTATCTTTACTTTTTATCAAATTCTCATATAATTCTTTAGCAGCATAAATTAACGCATTTTTATTGAAAAAAAGAGTATCATCGAAATCCGACACAATAACAGATAATTTTTTCATATTATTATAAGAAAGATATGATTTAAATAATAAATATTACTTAAAAGTTTGTAAGGGCCTATGGTCTAGTGGTTATGACGTCTGCCTTACACGCAGAAGGCCGGGAGTTCGAACCTCCCTGGGCCCACCATTAATATGGTAGACAGGATAAGATGTGCGCATATATTAGTTGAAAAGCAATCAGTTGCTTATAGCATACTCGAAAGGATAAATAAAGGAGAAAGTTTTTCAAAGCTTGCAGAACAATTCTCAATTGATAGCTCAAGAAGGAGAGGGGGAGATTTAGGTTACTTTGGCAGAGGCGTTATGGTAAAGGAATTTGAAAAGGCAGCGTTTTCATTGAACAAAGGACAAATTTCTCAGCCGATAAAAACGCAGTTCGGATATCATATAATAAAAAGGCTAGATTAATTAAATAAAAATTTGCTTCCTAACAAGGCTGATAACATTCTTTTGTATTCCTCTAAAAGATCTGAATCTATATAATCGGTCATAAAGTTTAAAGTCTCTTTATATGTTTCAATTTCTATTTTTATGAAGTTTATATTGTCAGAAAGCAGCCTTAACTTTCTTACATCCGAATAGTTCACTACTAGATATGATAATTTATTCAGATAGTCATAATCTATATTTCCAGAGTAAGTTTTATTAATATTTTCTTTAAAATTTGACAATGCTGCAGATGGAGTACTTGCATCTATAACAGCGCCACTCGCAGGCCACATGCCTATTGGAGACTCGGAAAGGATACTATCAACTTTTGAATCCTCAACTAAAAACATATCAGATGAACTGAAAAAGATATAAAATAGCTTACTACTTTTAGATGTGTCTGAAACATTTGGAATTGTACCCTGTATAAAAGATTTCATTTGTATACAAAGAGTTATACTATAATAAATCTAATCTACATCCTGGAAAGAAGGTTTTTTATTTTTTATAAAATTCCCTTCATTTAACTCCTTAAACGACAGTGAAAGCTCATCATTTGTGTTCATAACTATTGGACCATACCAAGCTATTGGTTCTCTTATTGATTTACCTGCAAGCAGTAAGAACCTTGTTTTATCTTGTTCCGTTTTTATATGGATTTTTATACCCGAATGAGAAAAAACATATGCATTACCATTAAACATTATATCTTTAGAGTTCATTATAGCTTTACCAGTAAGAATATAAACTAAAGAAGTATAGTCTTTCTTAACTGTAAAATCAAAGACTGCTTCTTCTGTCATTTTGACATCTAAATAGGTTATATCTCTCTCATCATTTAAATTTAAAGCGCCTACATCCCTTAGAAATTCCCCCGACACAATTTTTACTCTTGCTCCTAAACCATTGTCTATTTCCGGAACCTTACTACCGCTTATATACCTATAAACAGGATCTGACATTTTATTTTTTCTTGTAAGATTTATCCAGAGCTGCATTCCAACAACAGAATTTGGCATCCCAGTACTAAGAAGATTTTCCCGTTCATTCTTAGGATTGATTGACCTTGGCATTTCTTTGTGGAATATTCCGCTACCAGCTGTCATCCACTGTAAATCACCAGGATATATTACACCTTTATTGCCTTCACTGTCTTCATGCTCTGTTTTTCCTTCCAGCTGATATGTAACTGTTTCAATTCCCCTATGGGGATGCCATGGAAACCCAGCAATATAGTCTTCAGGTTTATCCGAGCCGAAATGATCAAGTAATAAAAAAGGGTCAGTTGAAAGGTACGAATTTGGCCCTCCGAATATCCTCCTAAGTTTAACTCCTGCTCCATCAAATGTTTCATGTCCCTGAAATTCTTTTTCGATCCATTTAAACTCTGACATAATTAATTTATACAACTCGTAAATATATAACTTATACGATATAAATAATATTAAAATTTAAATAATAAAACAAGAATTTTTAGAAGTAGTAAGCATCTAAAAACGGCACAAAGTCTTTGAAGTATTATTCTAAGCTTGCTTTTTATTGATTTTACTTAAATGATCATAAAAAAGTAATGCGAGCATAGTTTTTGTGTCTTTTATTTTTCCTTTGTATAAATCTTTAATTGCATAGTTTAACTTCATTTTTACGACCTTTATAACCTCGTTATCATCAAGACTTATTTCCTTTTTAATAAGGCCATAAGCAATATAATAATACTCAAAATAATCCATTAATGCCGGATTATTCCAAGTTTTAAACATGAATTTGACATTCTGTGGGTAATAACCTGTTTCTTCAGTAAGCTCTCTTTTTACTGCATTTTCCCTACTTTCACCCTTGTCTATTGAACCAGCCGGCAACTCCAGTATTTTTTTGTTTACTGCAAAACGGAACTGCTTTTCCATAATTATTGTATCTTTATCAAGGAATGGGAGAATAACTACTGCATCGTTTTTTTGTATCCTGAAGTTTTTTAATCTTTTACCTCTTATATTTGAATAACCTTCTTCGATTCTAAGTGTGTCAAATGGTGATTTGTATACAACTTTCCCCATTTGTATACTAGAAGAATATTCATATTATAATCTTTAGAACTGGCACATAAAGTTTGTTTACTACCTCGCTATAATTTGATATGAAACTTTCAATCATATAATTGAATTCCTCTTCTGCAAAGTAAAGTTCCTGAATTGAATTCTTAAATTTAATTGCATCAATAAAATCATTCCCCATACCATGATAAAATCTGTCTATATAATCAATTGAATCGAAATATGCCTTTTCTATTGCGCTTTGATTGTGATATTTATATTCTATTTTTACTTTAGAAAGCATTTCATTGTTTTTTCTTAGACTTAACAATCTTTCTGCTAGTTTTGTAGCTATCTCATAGTTTTTTATGCAGATATCAAGATTTGATTCTAAGACTTCTTTTTCTTTCAATGATTTTCCATTAAGTAATTCATCAAGTCTTTTTCTAGAAAGGGAAACAAAATGATTGTAAAATTCATACAAATCTGATGTTTCTTTGCTACTTTGCATATTTTAGTGACGTCCTCCTATGAATGAATTCATGGACTTTCAGCTCCTATCGAAATTCTAAGCTTCCTCATAGTGTATAGTTCCTGTTTCTTCAAGTATTTTGGATTTGCTATTTTTATACTGTTTGACAGGACTGCGAAATCCTTTAATCCCATGTCAATCCCTAGGCTTTTGTCTGGATTATTTGTTATCTTGACTTTTGCAGGAATTTCTTTTTCATCATCCACTGTTAAGGAAACGAAGCACTTGCCTGTAGATGTCTTTGTTACTGTTAATTGCTTCACTTTACCTCTTGGGAATTCCCTGTGAACTTCCATCTTTATCCCTTTTCCCATCTTAGGAAGGTACAGTAAATTGTAAGTGAAGTTGAAGAACTGTGGAACTCTAAAGGACTGCCTGTTTGATTTCCTCTTGTATTTTGGATATTTTACTACGCCTTTGAAGAATGCCTTGAATGCTTTATCCAAATCCATCAATGTCTGCTGCAATGATTGTGAGTTTGCTTCTTTCAGCCAGTTGTATTCTTCTTTCCGCTTTAATTCCCTTAAAAACCTGGCAGTATCATAGTAGTTCAATCCCTTCTTTTGCTTATCGTTTTTATGCTCTTTGTAATAGCTTTCTCTCAACTCTAACGCTTTATTCCACACTACTCTGCTGCAGCCGAAGTATTTGGAGAACATTTCTTTTTGATCTTTGTTAGGATACAACCTGAATTTGTATGCTGTCAGCATATTGTTATTTTACTTCTTATATTATTTATGTTTTCCATTTTTGTTCGCTTCATCCCACGATTTAAATCGTATGTTTTCCCGCTCACACTTTATAAATAATTAAGTATATAAAAATAGTAGCTTCATAATAAATTATGGCAAAGGACGGCTGTGACATGCGTGGTATGCTTTCGTTTCAGATACTTAACATGCTTAAGAAAAACAACCTTTGCGGGGAAGAAATAGCCAGCAACATAGAAAGATACAGGGGTAAAAAACCTGTTGCTAGTACAATTTATCCTGCACTTAAAAGGTTATCAAAAAGCGGATTAATAACCGGAAAGAGACATGGAAAAAGGAAAGTTTATTCTATTACCAAAAAAGGTCTTTTAGAAGAGAAAAAGGCACTTGCTTATTTTGAAAGATTATATTTAGAAATCCAAAAATAGGGGGACGGGGGCTTATAAACCCCCGTTGATTTTTTGAGGAAATTTTGATAAATAGAATTATAAGGCCCAAAAATGGGCCAAAAATTTACTTAAGTATCTCTATACCAAGTTCCTGGTTTATTGCACCAGTAGTCTTAGAAAGAGTGTTTAGCTCTTCAGGTCCCAATAAATAAGGGGAGCTTACTCCAGTTATTATTGTCATTACCCTTAATTTTCCGGATAAAGACTCATCTACCTTTGCACCCCATATTACTACTGCATCAGGGTCTAAAGACTGAGTTGCCAACTCGCCGATCTGATTCACTTCTGCAAGTGTTAAATCAGGCCCTCCTGAGATGTGTATCAAAGCACCCTTTGCGCCTTTGTAGCTTACGTCCAAAAGTGGGTTATTCAGTGCTCTTCTTACTACTTCAGTTACCCTTGAATCTGAAGCATCTGTTTCACCGATTCCTATCACTGAAACACCGCCTTTATTCATTATTGCCTTTATGTCTGCGAAGTCAAGATGCACTAATGCACTTGCGTCTGAAATAGTTTCAACTATTCCTTTTATCATAGTTGCAACTACTTCATTTGCTACATTAAATGCTTGGTCTATTGGTAGATTTCCTGCCATACTTACCAATCTGTTATTATCTATTACAATAACAGTATCAGAACTATTTCTTAATTCTTCTAATGCTGCTTCTGCAGATTCTACTCTTTTCCTTTCAGTTTTAAAAGGCATTGTTACAGTGCTTATTACAATAGAACCCATATCTTTTGCAATCTTTGCAATTACCGGTGCTGCGCCACTACCAGTTCCACCGCCTAGACCTGCGCAAACGAAAACTAAGTCCGCTCCTCTTAAAGCGTCTTTAAGTTCTCTAGAGGATTCTTCTGCAGCCATTTTTCCCTTTTCAGGAAAACCGCCTGCACCTAATCCTTTAGTCAATTCTTTTCCAATAAGGATTTTTTTATCACCATTTCTCGCGTTCAACTGTATCTGATCTGTATTAGCTAGAATTACCTCAGCACCCTTAACTCCTTTTTTAAAGAGCCAATTGCCCATGTTATTTCCGCCGCCACCGACTCCTACAACTTTTATCAAAGCCTGATTGAATAAAGGTTCATTCATACCTTCTTCTCTGCTGGCTTTCAATGCGCTTTCAACAAGCAAATCCATTACCATTTTCCCCTCCATTACATTAGAAACAAAAGCGAAAGCTTTATATTCCTAATGCGTCTATATTTTATTAAGAAAAACAAGTAAGTGACCCCAAAACTTACAATGTTGCGATTAAAAATTTGAATGTTCCCCAACATTCAAATTTCTATTTTATTTAAATAACTATAATAATTGTTATTCCTTTAAAAAGTTTATTGTCATAGAGTATACACTTTCTTTTGAAAGCATTCAATAAAAATGAAAAGAGTTAAAACATTATAAAGGTAATTATTATAATGAATACAAAAAAATTAGAGACTAAGAATATTTCATTCGGAGACTTAATAGAGATAAAAGTAGACAAAGAAGAGTTTAATGGTGAATTTATAAGAGAAGAAGAAAATCTTGTAATAATTAAATTAAAATCGGGCTATGATATAGCTATACCAAAAGATACTATTGATAGTATATATATAATAGACAAGTCAATAAAAATAGAAGAAAAAGAAGAAAAAGAGAGTAAGTCTAAAATTGAAAATCCAGATATAACAATAATAACAACCGGTGGAACTATTTCTTCAAAGATAGACTATAAAACTGGAGGAGTTTCTCCATCTATAGACAGCAAAGATTATTTTCGGATTTCTCCAGACTTACAAAAACAGGGAAAAATAGCAGTAGTTAATCTGATGAGAAAACTGTCTGAGAATATGCTACCTTCGGACTGGATAAAAATAGCAGAGGAATCCTATTCGGAAATAAAAAATGGCAGCAAAGGTATCATAGTAACAAGCGGTACTGATACAATGCACTTTGCCTCAGCTGCACTATCTTTTTTATTAAATCCACTTTCTGTTCCTATAGTTTTTACAGGATCGCAGAGAAGCACTGACAGAGGATCCACTGATGCTGCTACAAACTTGCTCTTATCAGCATTTGCAGCAAAGAATTTCCAGGGAGGAGAATCAGTGATTTGTATGCATGCAAATCTTAATGATGAATATAATTATATATTAAGGGGAAACAAGGCAAGAAAAATGCATACTGAAAGAAGAGATGCCTTTAGGCCAATAAATATTAAACCGCTCGCTAAGGTCTATACTGATGGAAAGATTAAAGAAATCTCTCCTGAGATAATAACTAAAAAGGAAAATACAAGATTAAACGATAAAATTGATGACAAAGTAAAACTAATATATGGTTATCCTTCTATGGGTGGGGATATAATAGATTATTATACTAACAATAAAGTGCATGGATTAGTAATAGCTGCAACAGGTTTTGGAAACTTACCATTAGAAGATAAAACTGTTGTAGATGCACTAAAGAAAGCTGAAAAAGAACAGATACCTATAGTTATAACCTCACAAACCGTTTATGGTTCAACAAACAAGTTTGTTTATAGTACTCTGCGTGAAATCTCTAAATTTGATAATATCATGTACGTAGGGGATATGACAACTGAAACTGCGTTCGTAAAACTAATGTTTGCACTTGGAAACAGCAAAGAACTTGAAGAAATAAAAAAGATAATGTCAAATAATTTAGCCGGTGAAACAAAGGAAAGAAGGGAGATAGACGAGTTTTTGATATGAAAATAAAATGTGGTTTTGAATGGCATGTACAAATTGATTCTGGCAAACTTTTCTGCCGCTGTAAATCTGAAATAAAGGAAAACAAAGATTATTTGGAGATAAAAAGACTCATAAGACCATCTTTTGGTGAAAGTGGCAAAATAGACGTAAGCGCAGAATTTGAAGGTCAAAAGACAAAAAAGATAGTATATAAGGTTTTTAACGATTCTGACTGTTTAGTTGATATAGACGAAGAACCGCCTCACGATATTGATAAAAACGCACTTTCTACAGGAGTTAATCTTTCTTATGCATTAAATGCATATCTACTAAAAAATTTGATATTCATGAGAAAAACTATAGTTGACGGTTCCAATACAACTGGTTTTCAGAGAACGGCAATCTTAGCAGTAAATGGTGAATTTCCTTTCAGAGATAAAAAGATAAAAATCGATACCATCTCTATAGAAGAAGACTCTGCTAGGAAAGAAACTGAAAATAAAGAAGAAACAACTTATTTCTTAGATAGAATAGGAATACCTCTAATAGAAATTGCAACTGGAATAATAGAAACTGATGAAAATGAAGCAAAAGAGATAGCGATGCAATTTGGAAAGTTTACGAGGTTATTCAATGTTAAAAGAGGGATAGGCACTATAAGACAAGATGTAAACCTTTCAATTGATGGAGGTAAAAGAGTAGAATTAAAAGGCTTTCAGAATATAAGAGAGATGGATAAAGTTATATTAAACGAAGCAAAAAGACAGGAGAGCCTAATAAAAATAAAAAATGATTGGGGTTATATCATTGATGAAATTAAAAATTTACAGTTTCAGGACATAAAAGAGATATTTGACAACACAGAATCAAACATTATAAAAAATGCAGTAAAAAATGGAAAAGATATAATTGGAATAAAATTAAAAAGTTTAAAAGGACTTCTAGGAACATACATCTGTGAAAATAAGAGATTTGGAAGCGAAATAAGTGATTACTTGAAGACTAAACTAGGTTACGGAATAATACACTCTGATGAACTACCCGCATATGGAATAAGCGAAGAAGAAAAAACAAAGATAGCAGAAAAATTAAATTGCAATCAAAATGATTCATTCCTATTTTCAATATGCGATAAAAGTTATGAAAATGCTGTAATAGAAACAATAAAGGAAAGACTTACTTCTTTACTTAAAGATGTACCTTCGGAAGTAAGACTAGTGCAAGATGATAATACAACTAGATTTTTAAGGCCAATGGGTGGAAAAGATAGAATGTATGTTGAAACAGACCTGCCAATAATAAAAATAGATGAAAATATTTTAGAGGAAGGAAAAGAATATGTCGGCAGAAATGTAGATTCACTGAAATCATCTCTAAATATATCTGATGAATTCCTTGATCAGCTAATATCATCTAGAAAACTTAGTGAAGCAATATACTTAAATAATAAAATTGGAATTGACTTCAATATAATAATACAGGTAGCAGTAGAAGACTGGAAGTACATCAAAAGAAAATTTGGGAAGGAGATAGACAAAAAAGATGTAGAAGAGATATTAAAGAAAATAAAAGGAAATGAGATAGTAAGAGATTCGGCAAGGATTATAATGGAAAGAATAGCATTAACCGGCAAAGACGTTGAAGAAATAATAAAAGAAAAGGGACTAAAAAAGAAAAGTAATGAAGAATTAAAAAGAGAGATAGAAAAACTTGTAAATGATGGAAAGTTGAATAGAATAGATTCTCTTATAGTAAATCTTAAAGATAGGATAGGTACAACTTTTGAGGCAAAAGAAGCTTATAAAATGGCGCTAGAAATGATAAAAGATGAAAAAGATTAATTTTTATAGAGAGATAACTAAGCTTGACAAAATGGGAAAAAACAACCTTAAATTAGAGCAGTATTCTACAGACATAGATACTGCTTACCAGCTAACACATTTTATTGACTATAATGTTGGTATAGAATGTAAAACCGTTGCTGACCTAGGCTGCGGAAACGGCATACTTGGTATATCTGCTGCATTGTTTGGTGCAGGTAAAGTTGACATGTATGATATAGATGAAAAGGCAGTTTACGCTGCTAAACAGAACATTGAAAAACTGCACATTAAGAATGCAAAACCTATTCACAGAGATATGTTTGATATAAATGAAAAATATGATATTATTGTATCCAACCCCCCTTTCGGATTCCAAAGCAATTTTAATTTAAACGCATTTATAAAAAGAGTAAACTCATTATCTGAAAATATTTTCTTTATTTATAAGGATAATCAGGAGATAAAGAAAAAAGCAGAGGATAATGGCTTTTCAATATACAAGATAAATGATATAAAACTTGAAAGTACGTTAGCCTTTCACAAAAAAAGTTATTATAGTTTACCGATTGTTATAGTTTATAAGCAGCAAAGGTAATATGAAAGGCCAAATAAACTTTGGAGTATGGGTTCTTATAACAGCGATAGTAGCAATTGTTATACTTTTAATATTTGATTCCGCAATAAGAGGTTATATATTAACAAACCTTAGTAGCTTAGTAAGTGGAATAAAATCTACAACTCCAGGACAGTTTTCTGAGGTTATAACTAATTTCACAGCATATAGCTGTGGTTCTGGCTGTTCAAAGTTTCCGAGCTCAATTTATTCATGGACGATAAACTTTAATGGCCAAAACTATTCTGCATATTTAAATGATAGTATAAGCGTAGTCTCTGGAAAAGGAGATTACTCTTTGATAGCATACCCAATAATAACATCATCTGGAAAGGAATGTGCTAATAGTACTTCAAATAATAATTATATAATAGAGTTAACAGCTGATAAAAATTATACCTTAGATTATTCAAGCTGCTAACAAAAGCAAAAACAATGCTTTTTGAAGCTTATTAATTCTTTTCAGAAACGATAATTGAAGAAGAAGCAACTTCTATCTTATTCTTGTGCAAATAATCAAGAATACTAGTACTTATCTCACTCTGCGCCTTCTTTCTTTCCCACAGACTTGTTATATACCTAAGGTTTAATTGATATAATTATCATTAAAGGATATAAATACAGTTGGATGAATATCCCCTCTAGAGATATAATATGTTCTCTTTAATTTTTCATAATCTTTCATTGCGCCTTCGAAAAAAACTTTCGTTTTTGCATTTGCAATGTTTTTTATTTCTTTTGCTATATTTTTGTAATCTGAGTTAAAAAGTATTGGTATAGTTATATTATCCCAGATATAATCAAAGCTCTTTGAAAAATTTATTACATCGCTACGCATTATCTGGTTATTTGGGATTTCTACTATTCTGCCAGTGTATAAGTCTCCTTCTACCCAGTCATTTATTTCCATTAAAGTTATAAAAAACATGTTTATGTCTATTATATCTCCTTCTTCGGTTCCTATCTTAATTCTATCCCCTACTTTTATTGGCTTCATAAAAAGGATTATTATCCAAGCAAGTAAACTCGTTAAAGGATCTCTTAATGAAAACGCAATTCCCGCCGAAAAAAGACCGGCAGACAAAGCGACTATACTACTGTTATTAACAACCATTGAAACGATTATCACAAAATCTATAAAAATAAGAATACCTATCAATAACTTTTTTAGATTATATCTCTGCTTGATATCACTTATTTTTGCGATTAACTTTGAAAACTAGTATATACCGTAGGATATTAGAATAAGAATAATGATCTCAAAAATGATATATAAAATATGAAGTAGAATTACAAACATAGATAGTTTAAAAGAAGCTTTGGTATTTATATTTTTAGAACAGATTAAGGAAGACTCTTAGTTACAGAAGACGCATTTGGAGAGGAATGAAGAAGACTAGTCAACGGTGCAAATATACCGCTCTTCAAGAGGAAAAGAAGTATTACTAGCAAAGCTAGTGCTATTACTATAATTATTATTATAGTTATACCAAGCTCCATTCCTTTATTATTAATGTGCATAATTTTTAATGTCATTTAATACATTAATATTTTAATATATATAAACCCTAAAAAAGCCGTATCTGATAAATATCTCTGTCTTATAGTATAGCATTATCAAAAATAGTTATTAATATATTAAAAACCAAAAAAATAAATGAAAATTGTATATAACGGAAAAGAAAGAGAGTTCAAAAATGGAGAAAAAGCTGAAGATATAGCTAGAGAATTCAATGTTCCTAAAGATATTCTTGTAGCAGAGATAAATGGCAGGCTGATAGACCTATCTGCGGAAGTAAAAGAAGATGGAGAGATAAAGTTCTTTACATTCAAGGATAAAACAGGTAAAAAAGTATTTTGGCATTCTTCTGCGCATTTACTTGCAACCGCTGTAAAGAGACTTTACCCCGAGGCAGTACTTGGTATAGGCCCTGCAATAGCCGAAGGTTTTTACTATGATATTTACAATCTTAAGGTTGGCGACAATGACCTTGAAAGAATAGAAAAGGAAATGGAGAAGATAACAAAAGAGAACCTTGTTTTTGAAAGAAAAGACATATCAAAAGAAGAAGCAAGGGAAATGTTAAGAGATAACAAATTCAAACTTGAAATAATAGAGGGCGTAAATGGAAATCTAAGTATATACAAAAACGGAGATTTTTATGACCTATGCCGTGGTCCACATATCCCTAATACAAATTATATAGGTGCAGTAAAACTTTTGAAGGTTTCTGGAGCTTATTGGAGAGGAGACAGTAAAAGAGAGGTAATGACTAGAATATATGGGATAAGCTTTCCATCTAAAAAGGAATTAGATGAATACCTAAAGATATTAGAAGAAAGGAAAGAACATGATCACAAAAAAATAGGAAAAGAACTGGACTTATTCGAGTTTTCAGAGTTTTCTCCTGGTTCTCCCTTCTTTACTCCGAAAGGAACTATAATTTATAATGAACTTTTAAAATTCGCCAGAGAATTGGACAAGAAATATGAGTATAGCGAGGTAATAACTCCTTTGATTGCAAAAATAGACCTATGGAAGATAAGTGGACATTTCGATAAATATAGAGAAAACATGTTCAAAGTTACCCCTTTTGAATCAGATGAAGAATACAGTCTAAAACCAATGAATTGCCCATTTTCTGCTTTACTATTTAAATCAAAAACGAGAAGTTACAGAGATTTACCTATGAGACTTGCAGATTATGGATTTCTACACAGATACGAGCTCGAAGGCACGCTTGACGGACTTTTAAGAACGCGTTTAATGGAGCAGAATGATTCGCATGTCTATGTTACTGAAGAACAGATAGAAAATGAAATACTCAGAATGTTTGATATAATGGATGATACTTATAAGCCATTTAATTTTAAGCCAATAATGAAGCTTGCAACAAGGCCTGAAAAAAGAATAGGAGAAGATGCGCTTTGGGATAAAGCAGAAAGTATACTAAAAGATGCTTTAGAAAAGAGGGGTTACAAATACGAAATAAAAGAAGGAGATGGTGCATTCTACGGGCCTAAAATTGACATTTATGTGCTTGATTTTAGTGGAAGAGTAGAAGACGCATACGCAGTATCAACCATACAGTTAGATTTCAATCTTGCAGTAAGATTTGATGCAAAGTATATTGGTAATGATAACAAAGAGCATTTTCCAATAGTTATACATCGTTCAATAATGGGAACAATAGGTAGATTTATGGGGATAATACTTGAAAACTTAAAAGGAGAATTACCTGTATGGCTTTCCCCCATACAAGTTAAAGTACTTACCATAACAGAAAGAAACAATAAATATGCAGAGGAAATTATTAAAAAACTGAAAGAAAATGGGATTAGGGTAGAAAGCGATACTGAGAATGGTACACTTGATTATAGGATAAGAAAAGCGCAACTTGAAAAAGTACCTTTTGTAATTGTAATAGGGGATAAAGAAGAAGAAAAGAAAACAATTGCTGTAAGAAATAGAAAGGGAAAAACTAAATATAATGTAGATATAAATGAATTCATAGCCAATCTTTTAAATAATATAAAAACTAAGGCAGAGTATGAAGAGAAATGAATTCAATCACAGAGAATACAAAAAATTAAAACACAAACTCAATAGAAACAATATATTAATCCCCTTAATTGCCACTTCATTTGTAGTTGTATTTCTAATTTTTATATTACATGAGATAAATTTTGACATAAGAGAGATAAGCGGTGCTTCTGCATTGATTTTTACTTCTTTCGCAAGTAGTGCGTTTATTTTATTTTTAATGCCTTACTCAAAAGCTGCAAAGAAAACAAGATTCATTAAAAGTTATCTTATTGCAGGATTTTTTGGTTATATTGGCTTATTTCTTTCTAGATTTATAAACTTCTACATAATGGCAGGAATAGTCATCTTTATAGTATCTTTTTTACTTTTTGAAACCGACAGTGAACATCCTCCTGCAATTGGCATAGCAGTAGCCTTTATGCTCTTTAAAATACCTATATATGGGATATTAACACTTATAGCAGGCATGTTTATTTTAGTTATTGCAAAATATATAATGCAGAAAGCTAAAATTCTTAGCAGAGCAAGCGAACTTAAGGTTAGATAAAAATCTATATATCTTATTGTGTTACTTCTTTTTTGATTATTTCTTTGTAAAAACAATATAATTAGGAGTTGCATCCGTATTTATTTTAACAGTAAGACCCATTTTATCTATTACTATGTTTATTGCATCAATGATTGATGGATCTATAAGATCATTGTATATTATCTTCAATGATTGGCCACTAATTGCTTTTTTCGAAAAATCATTAATCATAAGCATAGTAAAGTAATAGGCAGAACCAACACTCATAATAGTTGTTACTGAATTAGTACTATTCATAAAGTCAAAAATAGGTAATCTTTATCATTTTTTAATTTATTAAATAGCTCTATACCATTAATTTTTCCATCAACTACATCTAGAATATCTAATTTACCAAATTTTTTCTGAAAAGCTTCTATGCATGGTTGACATACATACACTTTCAACCTGCCATTACTCTTTACCATCTTTAAAGTATCAATCCAATTTTGAACTTTACCCTCTGCCCACTCATCAATTATTGCCTTTGTGTATTCATTTTCTAAATCCTGTTTTGGAAATTTATTGTAAAACTGACTTGTCATAGCAAGAACAGCAGGTCCATTAAGTAGTATCTCCGTGTCTATATCATTACTACCAATACCCATCAAAAATGCTTGCATGCTATAAATAGACTCAACTGAATATCTTGCAATGAATAATATAATCTTCTCCATTTAATAATTGTTACTTTTTTATTATTTAAATTTATCCTTTCTTTTAAAAGACAAAAAACGCTCAGGGAGG
>JAJZWM010000029.1 GCA_021846665.1 Nanobdellota archaeon
GGATATTTCAGCAGATTTTTAAGATATGACAAATGAAAATTATAAAAGTATGGACACTGATTTGCTCATAATTGGAGCTGGCGGCTCAGGATTAAGAGCTGCAGTCGAAGCCATAAATTCTGGCGTAAGCGTAACAATTTTATCTAAATCACTGCTTGGAAAAGCTCACACAGTTATGGCAGAAGGAGGCATAGCTGCTTCTCTTGGTGATGTGGATCCTGAAGACAACTGGAAAGTACATTTTAAAGATACTATGGTAGAAGGTGTATATCTTTCTGACTGGAGATTAGTAGAAAAACTAGCAAAGGAAGCACCGGATAGAGTATACGAATTAGAAAGAATGGGAGCTCTTTTTGACAGAACCCCTGAGAAAAAGATAATGCAGAGAGCCTTTGGAGCACACACTTACAGAAGGCTATGCCATGTTGGTGATAAGACAGGTTTAGAGTTATTAAGGACATTAGAAGACAAGATATTACACAGCAGCAATGTAAAGGTAATGGATGAAGTATTTGTAACCAAATTGGTAAAAAAGAATGATAAAGTTATAGGAGCTATTGCTTTGGACATGAAAACTGGTGAATTCATTGCGATAAATTCGAAATCTACTATAATAGCAGGAGGAGGCTGCGGCAGAATATATGAAGTTACTTCTAATTCTTGGGAAAGCACTGGCGACGGAATTGCATTAGCATTCGATGCCGGTGCGGAATTAATGGATATGGAAATGATGCAGTTTCATCCTACTGGTATGGTATGGCCCCCAGGTGTAAGAGGTTTACTTGTAACGGAAGGAGTAAGAGGTGAAGGCGGCTTGCTTTACAATACAAAAGGAGAAAGGTTTATGTTAAGGTATTCTCCACAGAAAAAAGAACTTGATGCAAGAGATGTTGTTGCAAGAGCCATCTATAATGAGATACAGGAAGGAAGAGGTACGGAGCATGGAGGAGTACTATTAGATATCTCTTATAAAGGAAAGGACTTTATAATGAAAAAACTCCCGGGTATGTACATGCAATTCAAAGAATTTGCAGGTGTGGACATAACAAAGGAAAAAATGGAAGTTGGCCCAACTACACATTATTTTATGGGAGGGATAAAAGTTGACACTGAAACAAATTCAACAAATGTAAAAGGATTATTTGCAGTGGGCGAAGCTGCTGCTGGAGTACATGGCGCTAACAGATTGGGTGGAAATTCGCTTGCAGATTTATTAGTCTTCGGGAAGTACGTTGGAATAAATGCATCTGCTTATGCTAAAACAGCAAACTTAGAAAAGATACCTGAAACTGAAATAAAAGACGAGATAAAAAGAGTAAGCGGGTTTATAAACGCTAACGGAACTAATCCGTATTCTCTTACAGAAAAACTCAGAAAAACTATGTCAGAAAATGTTGGCATTGTAAGAAATGAAGAGAATATGCAAAAAGCCCTTTCCGTTATACTTGATATAAAAAAAGAATACAAAAATATAGGGGTAGGAGGTAATTTACAATATAACCCTGGATTACTACAATGCCTAGAACTTCATAGTATGCTTGAAATATCAGAATTGCTGGTAAGAGGAGCAATAATGAGAAAAGAAAGTAGAGGAGCACATTATAGAAGCGACTACCCTAAAAAAGACAAAAAATGGCTAAAGAATATAGTATTCAAGAAAAATGAGGATAAATTAGAAAGCTATACATTTTTACCGCCGGAAATGCCTCCATACTTAAAAGAAATATTACCTGAGGAAACTTATGAATAAAGAAGTAAAAATGAATGTATATAGATTTGATCCAAATAAGGACAAAGAAGGAAAATTCCAAGAGTTTACCGTTCCTGTAGAAGAAGGGATGGTTGTTCTTGATGCTGTACACTACATAGAGAATAATATGGATCCTACTCTTGGAGTTAGATGGAATTGCAAAGCAGCGAGATGCGGTTCATGTGCTGCAGAAATAAACGGGAAACCGAGTTTAATGTGTAAAACAAGAGTAGATTCACTTGGTGATAAGATACATGTTGCACCAATGAAAGCCTTTCCAATTGTAAAGGATTTAGTAACCGACGTTTCAAGAAACTGGGAGATAGCAAGAAAGATACCTGAATTTACACCAAAAATAGGGTTAAAGGAACCTTGGCTTATCGATGAGATTGATGTTAGTAGATCAAGAGAATTTAGGAACTGCATAGAATGTTTTCTTTGCCAGGATGTATGCCATGTTATAAGAGAGCATAATAAAGATTATATAGGCCCAAGGTTTATGGTAAAAGCAGCTTCATTAGACACACATCCATTAGATTCAATAAACCGTTCTAAGTTTCTACATGAAGAAGGTGGAGCGGGTTACTGTAACATAACTAAATGCTGCCAGTCAGTTTGCCCTGAACATATAGCAATAACTGACAATGCAATAATACCTGAAAAGGAAAGTATAGTTGACAACTATTATGACCCTGTCACAATGCTTTTCAATAAAATAAGGAGAAACCATGGACAGTGAAGCAAATTTTTTAAGCACGATGAAAAAAGCGATACCGGAATTGTTTGAGCCTAACTGGAGATTATGGTCATTTCTTGCAATACTAATATTTGCAGTAATTGCTCTTTTTGTTTTCCCAGTAAAAGAATATAAAGGTTTGATAGACCCTTTCTATTCTCCAACTATATTAATAGTTCCAGTTGTAGGATTATTTCGGCTAACTTGTTATGCATACAGGAAAGATTACTATAGAAATATTTTTAACCATCCGCAAAGCTGTGCAGCTGATGAAAGAGGAGATTCTGCAAGTAGAGGTTATTCCGGAGAAACAACATTATTTGCATTCAATAATCTTCACAGATACTTATTATATTTTGGTATAATACTTCTCCCATTTTTTTACTATGACTTTTATGTCTCGGTGACTTACTTTGGAGGATTTGTGCTGAGATTCGCAAGTATTCTTATACTATTAAATGCCGTTCTACTTACACTTTGGGTTTTATCATGCCACGCTTTTAGACATATATTTGCAGGAGGGAATGTAAGATGCTATGACTGTGCATTAAAGCCAAAAGCAAGAAAGGGCTTCTTTAACTTCCAGTCAATGCTAAATAAAAGACATGAGGAATGGGCGTTTATTAGCTTAGTATTTATAGTGCTTGTTGATTTGTATTTAAGAGCACTGGCTGCTGGATGGCCGATAGATTTTAGGATATTACAGGTGGTATAATATGCACTTTCCCGATAGATACAGATATCCTTTGTTTTTCCTTGGATTTTTATTGATCATAGCACCAGCTTTCTTATATAAATTTAATATTTTAACATTACAAGTGGAGGAGATACTAATAGTAATAGGCACAATACTTTTTGTATTTTCTATAGCTTCTGCTCTTATTAAGTAACCAACTCGTGTTTTCTAGATTTTGGAAGTAGAGGTAGAAACATTAGCGATATAAAGAGTAGTATTGCCATATAATACATCCCAGTTATAACATTTGTAAAGGTTAGAAAATAAGTCATTAAAGCTATTCCAAACGCTCCGCCTAAGATATTTCCGACCCCCCACACTAAACTATAAGCAGTCGAATAATATTCTTTTGGTACTAACTGATAGGTATAATCTAAAAGCACTGAGAAACCAGTAAATATTAGAAAAGCCAAAACAGCATAAGCAAACGTTAGAATTATAATATTTTTAGTAGCTAGAAATAATATAAATGCTAAAAATGAAAAGAAGGAAGTTAATGCAATAGTGAATCTGCCCCCTTTTATAGTAGTGATATAACCGAAAAGTGGCTGACCTAGAACAGCGGGTATTAAACTTATAGTAAGTATAATACCTGTAAATGCAGTTGATCCTGTAATCTTATCTATATATTCTGCAATAAATGTTACTGTCCCCATTATGAAAGCCCCTTTTAGAAAAATTGGAATTAATGCAAGATATAAATTTTTCTTTATGTCTTTAGGTAAACTCTCTTTCTTTCTAATTTTCTTGTGCTTTTTGAAAGGCCGCGTAAAACCTGACATCCCAAAGTATATTATCATTGATAAAATCCAAACATAAACTGCGATAACTTCCATTCCTTTAAAACCACCAAAAAACAAAAGTAAAAAAGTTATTACAGATGGCATTAACGCTCTTCCTAAACTGCCAAATGCTCCATTTATCCCGAGTATTTTGCCTAGATCTTTGCTTTCATAAACAAAAGAAAGCACTGAAGCACCTATAGGGTGGTAAAAGGCCTGGCCAGAACCTAAAGCTATAGAACCTAATACAATAAAAATTGCATAATAACCAATATAAATAAATCCAAAACCGAAAAAGAACGCTGCTAGACCTTCTAATGCTATTCCTAATGATAATAAGAACCTGTCATTGTTTAATCTATCTGCAAACTTACCTACAGGCAAGCTTATTACACCATAAAGAATATTATATATTATAGCATTTATCCCAAGAAATGCGATACTTACTCCAGGTAATTTAGTAAAAAAGACTATAAGTATTGAAAAAAGTAGGAAATTACCATCATTTGCAAAATGCGTCAAAGAAGTAAATAGTAAAGCTCTTTTTCTGCTAAAGTATTGCATATTTAATGTATTTATCTTTTTTCTATAGGTAGATATTCAAGATCAATTTTTCCAACGTACTCTTCCAATGGCCTAAAAAGCTTGTTATCTCTCCAGTATTCTATTACATGAGAACACCAACCTACAGTTCTACTAGATGCAAAGACTGTATCAAACATTTCAGGTTTTATTTCTAAATGCATATATAAAGGCCCGGAAAAGAAATCAACGTTAGGCCAGATGCCATGACTTTTACCTAATTTGTCTATCATCATTTTTTCTGCCCTTAAAGAAATTTCTATTAAATTGTTTATCTCCTCGTTTGAATTACCTTTTATTGTATCTAAATAAGATTTAAGGATTTTCGCTCT
>JAJZWM010000030.1 GCA_021846665.1 Nanobdellota archaeon
AGTTACACATTACTAAGATTTATTTGTTTATTGAAAGATTTAAACTTTTCTGTATTTATCTATTATTTACATTAGTTTTTTTATGAGAATATTTCGATTATTGAATTTTAATATATTATTTATAACTGTATGAGAAATACAAATTTTTTATATACTAATTAATTCCGCTAATTTTTGGAGTGATAATTCTTCGGTTTCCTTACGAGTGTACTCTTTGCCTGAAGAGGACTTAACTTTGTTTGATTCTGCTTTTATCTTAGACTCTTCTTGTATAGTAACTCTGTGATTCTTGTTTATTTTTGTTACATAGTAAAATTTACTATTGTATGTTATCATATCATACCGTCTTATTCTTTCAAATTTTTG
Source organism: Nanobdellota archaeon (assembly GCA_021846665.1). Lineage (GTDB taxonomy): Archaea > Nanobdellota > Nanobdellia > Parvarchaeales > Parvarchaeaceae > Parvarchaeum. The sequence continues at coordinate 367 of JAJZWM010000030.1, forward strand.
ACCTTTTTTCAGCAAATTAAAATATTTCAAAAGCTCTTCTTCATTTTCCTTTTCTACAAATGTCAATTTGCCATTATTGTACATTTCTATCACTGGATTTATGAACTCTCTTACAGCATCTACTTTGTCATCTTCATTTCTATATATTAACAAACCCTGGGTTGCTGGCTTTACTTGAACTATTCTTTTCGGCCCATCTTTAGGCGTTATATATACCAACAAACCCCCTATACTTTTAGATACCCAATTCCGCTTACCATCATCTTTATCATGCACAAGAAGAACTTTAGAAGAATCAACTTTTTTATTAGAAATAGATAAGACTTTACTTGGGAGAGATAATGAATCCGTTTGTCCATTAACTCCTATCCACTTGTATGTATTTTTAGCGTTGGGTATTTTTATCAGGTTATCTTTAAATGGCTTTAAAAGATATTTATAAAATGTTTGATCCATTATGCTGTTTTTCCAGCTTGGCTTAACTTTTCCTATTACTTCAATAACTGGCTCTTTTCTAGTTTTCATAAATTCCGACCAGTTCGGAGCTATCTTTTTAGTGGGCATGTCAGGACGTGTAACCTCCTTTTCTTTATTGCTTACTTTTCTTTTTATTTTTGCTTCTTCTCTTAATATTTTTTGCCTGAGATAGTAAGGTGGCGTACAGGCAGCAATAACTGCATCTTCAGCGTGATTAAATGAGCTTTTCCTGTCCTTTTCTGGTATTATATCGCTATCTAATGCGTGCCATCTCCACCTCAAGGATTGTGTATCTCTGCCCCTAACAACTTGTATTATTGGTTTCCCTTTTTGAAGCAAAGTCTGAGGCTCTTCGTAGCCGTACTTAACAAACATGTCTCTTATGCTCTCAACAAAGTCGCTCAGCGTACTAGGTATTCTACTTAGATCTGTAGGGTTTAATCCTGGGTATTCATTACTCTTATTTAACAAAATTTCTCTTTTTCTCTCTGATATTTTCTTTTTCCTATAAAGAGAATTAACTCTTTTCTCAAACTCTGACCATCTTTTTTCATCTTGCCCAAACCATTCCCAAGGAGTTCTATCAGCCTTTTCTTTATTTGTTTCCAGATTTGATGCTACTTCGTTTTCTCTTATAGAAGGCCCCATCCTTGCTCTTGGGAATATGTGCTCTGTTTCAAAGTCTTTCTTTAATTTTTCACCCGTGTATATATCAATACCATCGGTTTCTTTAGCCAATTTTTCTTTCAATGTTTCGGAGCTCTTCTCTGATATTTGGCCTTTCCCCAATCTCTCTGTTTCTGGTTCTGGCGATTCAATAGTTATATACCTCAATTTTGAGGGATCTATCAACTTATCTTTGAATACTTTTTTATCTATGAAATTTAAGACTCTAAAATCATGTTGTTCTCTTGCTGGATTAACTCCATAATTAATCCTGTCAGAAGGAACCGGCTTTTCAGAAAATTCTTTTAGATGTTCTTTGCAGAATTTACTCCTTCCACTAATTTTTTCAAACATGATAGACCTTATCTGCTCCCTTATCCCTTTTTTAATCTTGGCTTTATTAAAAGTTTTATTAAGCTGCTTTCTCAAATCGCTAATAGTAACTCCTTTCAGCTCTCCTTTCTTTAAGTTTTCCTTCTTTTGAAATATGTCTATTACTTCATTTCTAAAAGAGTTTAAATCCTCATCAGAAATTGGATAATCGCTTCTAGCATTATTTAAAGCCATCTTTAATTCAAAATCTCTAACATTCTCTCTCTTTGGAGTGTTCCTGTTACAGCCCTTGATTTTGCACTTCAAAATAAAGCGGTTGTCAAACCTTATTTTCCTTACTTTCTTATCCAATAAGCTATTTAGCTCCCTTTTCCACTTCTCTTTGTCTATTTTATTATCAACTGATTTAGCAAACAAATCAACTAACTCTTCTAGTTCATTTTTAACTTCTTCCCTTTGCTTTACTTGAAAATCTTTAGATTCTTTGTCTATTTTATCTAGCTTATTCTTTAAGCCTTCAAATTTCTTTTCCTCTACTTCTCCATTTTCAACCCTACTTGATAATTCTTCTAAATCCTCCTCATACTCGTATTTGCTTATAGGTGGTTTTAAGTTATCTATGTATTTTTCAAATTCCTTATCGCTTAACCTTGAAAGATATTTAAATGCTAAGTAGCCTCTTTTCCTGAAAATTATAGTTAAGCCTCTAACAAAATCGTCTGCTGATAAAGAGTTGCTATGAATTAACAGATCTACCCAATTCTTTTTATTTACAGAATTACTTTTATTGTATATAGACCAGTATTTATTGTCATGCATTATTTTATACGGATCAGGAAGTCTTTGATCGCCGACTTTCTGACGCATTACCCACGATCTTAATCTCGCAAGTCTTTTCTTTCTGGAAAGCCGAGTTCTTCTATTTCTCCTAGATTTTCTCCTATCATCCAATTTTTTAGTATGAAAGTCTATCAATGTTTTTGCTAAAATTATTTTATTATCCTTTACTATTGCAACACCTGTCTTGTCCCCTAAATCTATACCTAACCTATAATACGAATTAAATTCTGTTATTTGATCATTAAATTCTTTTTGAGCTTTTAAACTCAAGTCTTTGTTATACTCTTTGTAATGCTCCATAATTAAAATGGCTCCTTGCCCTTAAGCGAGGTTATGTTAACCGGAGGTGCCTGCTGGAGCCTAACATGCACGCGAACATAACGTCTGAGCTTCTTTCAATAAACAATAATTCCTTACAGCGTGAATTTAAATAGATTATATTATCTAATCCTAAAAGCGAAATCTTAGTTTAGATGTTTTGATTTTTATTAAAATTGTTTTGTATTGAAGTAAGCTTGCGGATAAGCTGTCGAGTAATTAACTTTTTGTTTAACCTGGAATACACTAAAGAACCGGAAAGAAGGAAATACCCTGATTCAAAAGCTACTTTATTGTTAACAAGCAGATCTATACTTCTCCCGGGCCATTGAACAACGCTGCGTATTCTTATGTTTCCGTAATCCGCTGTTCCCTGGAATTTGCATATACTTTCACACAAATTACGCAATTTATCGCTTAAAGCATAATCTTTTATCCCACCTTTGATTTCCTTGTTTCTAACCAGCGAAAGTTCTCCGTTTTTAGATTCCTTTATACTTGTTCCTGCCATGTTTTATCACCCAATAGGTTTATATAGTTGCTTAATAATAAATATTACTGATAGATATTTCTATTTAGGAAACTTTTATGATAAAAATACCGGAATTGGAAAGCTTAACGGCGGAGATACATATAGAAAGAGAAAAGGATGGCATAAAAGCATACGAACTTGCCAAACGAAGCAGGATAAGCAAGTCTGCAATGTCAAAGCTGGAAAACAATAATCTTGAGCCCAGTTATAAGCTGGTTTACAGGGTAGTAAAGGCCCTCAATGAGCTTGCTGAATTTAAAAACAAAAGGAATACAGTAAAAGAAAAGATGATAAAAAATCCAATATCTGTATCGCAGGATGAAAGTATAGCTAATACAAGAAAGATCATGAAGAGAAGGGATATCTCACAAATACCTGTTATCGATAAAAATGGAAGTATACTTGGGATTATAACAGAAAAGAGCATATTGGATAATCAAAACGGAATCAAATGCAGCGATTCGATGGAATTCAACTATGCCATTTTAGAACCGGATTCTGATTTGGAAAAGGCACGTGAAATTATAAGAAATACACAGGTTATACTTGTAGTAGAAGACAGAAAACTTATTGGATTGCTTACAAAAGCCGATTTCTTATAATGTGCAAAGCTTGAATAGTTGTATTTATTGAAGCGGTATATTATCAATCATGCTATTTGCAAATATTATTTACTTTAGTTGCAATATCTCTTGAAAGATTTAAACAGAAATCGTGGACGGTAAGTACCATTCTTCAGTGCTTCCTTTGCACGTTTCCATGAATATGGCCAAAGGTGGCTTGACTGATATTTTTCTTCTAAGTCATTAAATTTATTCTTACAATATGAAAAAATGCTATAAATACGTTTACTGTACTGTAAAAACGGCAATGCAACTATTGCGTTTAATGCAGAAAAACCACAGAGAGATTACCACATGTTCAAGTTTGGATATTTCTTTGACAACTTTCCAAATTTGCTCTTGTCTTTTAATGCACTTTCAAACTTAGGATGAGTTATGGCAGGGACTAAACCTCGTATTTTTTCAGGAGAATGCGGATCTATCATTGCAAACATCTTTGCAGTTTCATCTCTAACATTGCTTTTCCATATCTGTGACCAGGCTATGAAAAACCTTTGTTCTGGAGTAAATCCTTCTATTTCTCTATTTTCACTTGGATTCCTTTTAAGATAACGCTGCAAAGCATCGTAAGCTATGCTTATACCTCCAAGATCAGCAATATTTTCAC